>DATDRQ010000290.1:0-9470 GCA_035291645.1 Anaerolineales bacterium | reverse complement strand
GCCGCCTCCCGCGCCGCCTCCCGCGCCGCTGCCATCCGGCTTTTCCTCCCCCTGGGCGGTGCCAGATCCGTAGCCCAGGCCAAACCCCAGGCCGGTCAGGACCTCGGCTGCCGGGATGAGAATCGTCTCCCCATATGCGATCGGTTCGCCGTACACCCGGTCTACGTTGGCAGTCTCCAGGAAGAGTTCCAGGGTTTCCTGCACCGCATCGACAGCCTGGCTACCGCTCGTGATCGCCTGCTCAGGCAGCCCAAATTCTCCCTCTTCTAACATGGTCTATTCTCCTATGTTCCTTTGCTTTGCACTGGTCCGGGAACCCAACCGGGCGGCCAGCAGTACCGCCAGCGCCAGGCCCCAGATTGACCATTGGACCAAGCGGGTTACATCCACAACGGGGACTACCCGGCGGCTGCCGGCGGCCTCGACGACGATAGCAGAGGGCCGGTTCCAGATCAGTCCAAGGTGTTGTCCCAGCTGCAGCCGCAGGGACCGGGCCACAGGGGTGATCCGCAGATCGCCGTGCTGCACTGGGATGCCTGTCCGGCTCTCGATAGTCATGAACCTGGCAGGCATCTCATCCCTCCGGGGGTTCTTTCGGTCCCTCCCCGGCCTCGCGCGGGCGGGATACTTTTTCCAGTTCTTCATTGAACCGGCGCATCACGGTCAGCAGGTCCTCCCGGATGCGTTTATCGACCTCCCCGGTGCGCAGGCGCTCCTGGAAATCGCGGGCGTCTTCTTTCAGGCGCTGGCCTGCCGGGCTGTCTTTGAACTCTCGAACAGCCTGGTCTAATGAAGTGCCCAGGTCGGTCATCCCGGTCTCGATCTCCTGCTGCAGATTCTTGCGCTCCGGGCTCTCCCAGGCAGTCAGCAGGATAGACTTCAAGTTATTGCCCAGGTTGCGGAACTCCTCCGCCAGGTCTTCCCGGCGTTCCCTTTCGGGAGGGGCTCCTCCACCGGATGGTGTGCTTTCAGCCATTTGTTTGCTCCTTATGGATTATCAGGTGTGGTTCAGGCGAAAATGGACCAGTCCCCCTGCTGGGTTAAAAAAAAGTGTCGCTCTTTATGAGGAATGATAATTATGCCGTTGTTTGCCCCAGGACTTCGGCTTCTTCCTCGTCTTCTCTGGGAACAGGTCGCATGGCCTCGTCCAATGTCAGCCCTTCCCGGCGCATGCCTGGCGCCGGCGTTCCGCAGTACGGGCAAAGGTTCCAGGCCAGCTCCATCAGCTTCCCGCAGTTGTGGCAGTTCTTTTTAAGCTTGGTATGGCAGGTCGGGCAGACGATCCAGTTCTCTTTCACCCGCCGGCCGCAGCCCGGGCACAAGGTGCTCTCCTCGACCGAGAGCAGCAGGGCTTCTTCCTCCAGGGTCTGCTGGTATTCCTGTTCGAGCGTGCGGGCCGGGCGCAGGATCAGGTAGATCAGGATGCCGGGCAGGAACAAGATGGCGACCACCAGCACCGCCAGGATGCGCGCCAGCGGGTCTCGGGCGCGCGCCCGGATGTCACGGTAAGTCCAGAAGATCAGGCTTAACCACAGGGCGGCGATGAAAGCGCCCCCCCAGGCGGTCAGGATCAGCAGGATGCTGCTCAGCACCGAGGGGTCGAAGGTCATGCGTGCGATTATAGCACGGTTGCGCCAGGTGGTTTGGCGCTTCCACAAGAAAGTGCTTGCCGGAAGACGGCTCCTGTTGTATAGTGAAAGTGCGGATATTATACGGGAGGGACTGGCGATGAAAGAAGGCCAAAGTAATTATCGCATCACCGATCTGGCCGAATCGGAGCGGCCGCGCGAGCGGCTGGAACGCCTGGGCGCCGAAGCGCTCACCGACGCTGAGCTGCTGGCGATCTTACTGCGCGCCGGGGTGCCGGGGGAGAACGCCGTCCAGGTCGGGCAGCGCGTCCTGGAGTGCTGCGGCGGGCTGGGCGGGCTGCACCGCGCTTCCTTTGCGGAAGTGTGCGATCAACACGGGATCGGCCCGGCGAAAGCCGCCCAGATCAAGGCTGCCATCGAGCTCGGCAGGCGTTTGAGCACCCTGGCTCCCGAGGAACGCCCCTGTATCCACAGCCCGGAAGACGCCGCCCGCCTGCTGAGTTACGAAATGAGCGCCCTGGAACAGGAAGAACTGCGCCTGATCGTCCTGGACACCCGCAACCGGGTGCTCGCCACCGAAGAAGTCTACAAGGGTTCGTTGAACTCGTCGCAGGTACGCATTGGGGAATTGTTCCGGGCAGCCATCCGCCGAAATGCGGCCGCCATTATCGTCGTTCACAACCACCCGAGCGGGGACCCGACCCCCAGTCCGGAGGACGTCGCCATCACGCGCGCCCTGGTCCAGGCCGGTAAGTTGCTGGATATCGGCGTGCTCGACCACCTGGTGATCGCCGGGGGGCGTTTTGTCTCGTTGAAAGAGCGCGGCTTGGGCTTTAGCTGACCGGTCTCAGACCGACGAGCGCGACGAAAATCGGGGAAATTCCCCCGTCGCGGCCTGCCACTCTGGCGTGATGCGGGTCACGTTGGCGGAGGTCGGGCCCTGGAATAAGGCTGCTACAAACCTATCCAGCGTGGCGCGGTCTCCCTCCGCAACTACCTCGACCGAGTCATCCCAGCGATTGCGCACCCAGCCGGTCAAATTCAAGTCTTCTGCCTTGCGTATGGCGAAAGCGCGGAAACCGACCCCCTGCACCCGCCCTTCGACGATGGCGTGCAGCCGCGTTGGTCCCATATCGCTCATGCTTCCATCCCTGCTGGCTTACGGCGGATCATGCCAAGCATCAGTAGTACAGGCCCGCCTAAAACCAGTATCAGGACCACTGCCCAGGGCAACAGGTTAGCTAACGCTCCCCGCCAGGCTTGCTCGGTGAAGGTGTCCTGGCGCCAGCGGTTCTCCAGTTGCACGAGGCTGCTGCCCAGTGCTGCCTCCACCACCTCCTGGCAGTCTTTTCCCTGCAGCAGGTAGGCCAACATCTCTTCAATTGCCCCCGGCCCGTACTGGTCAAAAATATAGCGGGTCAACGAGGCCGATTGGGCGTACGCTACCAGCGCCTGGTCCGTTTCCGCCGGGTAGGAACGGCACAGGGAGCTGAACGGGAGCAGCCCGCCTGACCGGTAAGCGTTTTCCAGCAAACCCGGATAGTCCGGATTGGGATACAGTTCCGCCATCGAGGCCAGGCCTTCGTTCAGCCAGGCAGGCAGGTTGGTGTACGCTGGGCCAAGCGCGTAATAGACAGAGATGTGCATGAGTTCATGGGGGATCTGGCGTTCCATCTCCAGGTGTTGCTCGGGTCCTGGCGGCAGCGAAACTAGGGCTGCACCCAGATCCGGGTCGGCATGCCCCGCCACCCACTCCTGTGCGGGAGTCTGTAGTGCAGACTGCATTGCCACCACGCTGTCGTAGACGTAGATTTCGGTCCTTCCGGGCGGTGGTATGTTCAGGAAGTTCCGCCAATTCAATGCCCCGGTGTTGGCGACGTTCAGCACTTCCTGGGCGAACGACACCTCCCCGGCGTACCAGTGTACGGTGAACTGGTCATCCTGCAGCTGTTGCCAGGCGTAGCGGTTATCTGCGTAGAGCAAGGTGTACTGCGGGCTGGTAAGCGTCAGTCCATCTTGTAGGACCGCCCGGTACCAGTAGTGCAGCTCTGAAAAGGCGCGGAAAGGCGACAGACTGAGGTCTAAAGTGGCGCTGGTATTTCCTTGAGCGTCAATTTCTACAGGGAGGACGATCGTGTCGGGCAGGCCGGTGCCCTGCATGAAGAGCTGGGCTTCGATGACCGGCAGGGAGGAATGGATAACCCCTGTGAACAACATCTGTTCTCCGAAGGTGTAAACCGGCTCCTGGTTCTCGAATTCGACCTGCTGAAAGGAAAGGGCAGCGTATACAGGCGCTGCCATCATCGCCGCTGTCAGCAGCGCCGAAGCCATCATCGGCAGGCAGGCCAGCAACAGGATGCGGGTTGGCGCCTTGCGAGACATCAGGCTCCCAGGAAAGCCAGGATCGGCGTCAGGGTGAGCGGGCTGAGCAGCGTCGAGGTGAATACCGCCGTCGTGATAAAGGCCGGCTCGATGTCGTACTCGGTCGCCAGGACGGTCATGACCACGGCGGTCGGCATGGCCGATTCCAGGATCCCGGCCTGGAAAGCTGCCCCGTCCAGCCGAAAGAGCACGCTCAGGCCCAGCGCCAGAGCCGGCGAAGCCACCAGCCGCAACAGGTTGCCCAGGCTTAGCGCCAGGGTGTGGTCCGTCCATCGCGAGGCTTGAAGCTGGATGCCCATCAACACCATCAAGACCGGGATGGTTGCATTGGCAAGCAGGTCGACGCTGCGATCCAGGGGTAACGCCAGCTCCCAGCCGAAATAGTTAAAGACCAGCGCCAGGATCACGGCGTACACCGCCGGCACCCGCAGCAGTCCAGATAGGGCGTTCGCCAGGCTCGTATTTCCGAGCGAGGCGATCACGACACCCAATGTGTACATCAGGACAGCCACCGTGACGAAATACAGGCTGGCATACGCCAGGGCATCCTCCCCGAAGGCGAACAGATTCAGGGACAGGCCATAATTCCCGGCATTGCCGAACATCACCACCAGCAGCAAGGCTACCAGCAGGCGGCGCTCCAGACGCAGCAGCTTTCCCAAAACGCCTGCCAGTAATCCCAGGAGCAAGATGCTGATCACCGTAAAGCCAGCCATGCGCGAGATCTCCACGCCGCCCAGCTGGCTCGTCGTTAATAGGTTAAAGATCAGGCACGGGCTGAAGATGTAAAATGCCAGCAGAGAAACCGAACGCGGGGTTACCTGTAAATATTTTGCGGAGAGGAATCCAGCCCCTGCCGTTATAAAAATTGGAAGGATGTTGTTGCTAAACAGGGCGAGCAGCTGGCTCAATAGCGACGGTCCTCGTCCTCGATGTCATCGTAGTCGTCTGTGTCCAGAAACCCGCCTTCGTCCAGGTCCTCTTCGTCGTCGAAATCCAGATAATCGTCTTCATCCTCGAAATCGTCATCTTCGAGGTCTTCATCGCCTTCGGCGATATTGAAGAGGGAAAAGGCCTCCAGGCCGTCGTTGAATGCCAGGTTATCGAGCGCCGACTCGATGTAACCGGCTTCCTCATCTACTTCCGCACGGCGGAGCAGGTTTTCCAGCGCCTGGCGGGCTCGGTCGCCCCCAATTTGGGAAAGCGACCAGATGGCCGCGTAGCGCACGTCCTCGTCGCTGTCACGGGTCATGTTGACCAGCCGGGCGACTGCCTCGGAGAGCTCCATTTCTCCGGCAGCCCGTGCTGCCTCGGCCCGCACCATCGCAGCCTGGTGTTCCAGCATCTCCACGACGTCTTGCTCCCAGCGCTCGTCCATCGAACGCCCCATTGCCGTCAAGGCAGAGGCCATCCCCTCCTGGTCGCCGGCCGAAAAGGTCCGCTCGATCAGAGGGGGGACTTCATCCCGGCTGGAGTAGCCGATCGATTCGAGCGCCCGCAGGCGCACCTGGTGGGAGCTGTCCCGGGTGATCGAAGCAAGCAGGGTATCCTCGATCTGTCCCAGTTTTTCCGGCGGCAGGCGGTCGATTTCCCCCAGGTAGACGAACTGGCTCAACGCAGTGGCTGCGGCGGCGCGCACGTCTGCCTCTGCATCCGATCGAAGTAGCTCCAGGAAGAGCGGGATCAGATCGTGGGCGTCGAACTCCCACAGCAGGTGCACGCCCAGCAGCCGCACCAGGGCGTCCTCATCGGTGACGGCGTGCCGGCCGATGCCCTCGAAGGAGAGCAGGTCATCCGCGCTGCCCAGTTCATCCAGGTCTTCCAGCAGGGCGCGGCGGCGCCAGCCGGGCAGCCTTGGCCAGCCAGCCTTCAGCAGGGCAAGCTCCTCCGGGTCCAGGTCGGAAAGGCGATAGAGGAAGCGTGCTTTAAGCGGCGTATCCCCGTTCAGGAGCGCCGCCAGCACTTCGTCAAAAGGGATTTCAGCAGGGCTTGACATTTCTTGCGATCGAAAGCGGGGCTGGCTTACCCCGGCTGTTGTTTAACTATTTAGGCAGCTGCACCGGGTTTAGGAAATCCTGCAGGTTTATGACCAGCATGAGCACCAGTAGAAGGGCGAAACTGACCAGGTTGATCACGTTCTCATACTTAGGCGGGACGCGGCGACCTAAGAACACCTCCGGCAGGGTAAACATGATCCTGCCGCCATCCAGCGCCGGGATCGGCAGCAGGTTCAGGATACCCAGCGAAATGGTGATGGTCGCGAAAAAACCGAGCACGTTGACGCCAGCCGGAATGGTTGGCGTGGTTTCCGTCTGGCGAACCTCCTGGTAGATATCGAACATGCCTTTGAAGCCGACCAGGCGGCCTTCTTCAGGCGCGATCTGGCCGCGGATCATACGCACCGGAAAGGCCAGCAGCTGCTGTCCATGGCGCACCACCGCCGCCGCCCCCGTCGGCGCCGCCGCTAGAACTGATACCGTCCGGGTGGGATTGCCCATCACGATGCCGATCGCACCCTGGCCTTCAGGTGGATTGCTGCGAGGGATAATCGTGACCCGACCTACCTGACCATTGCGTGAGTATTCGATCACGATCGACTGATCCAGGTTCTCGCGTATGGCGTCCTGTAAATCCAGCGTGCTGTTGATCTCCAGCTCGTTGACGCCGACCAGCAGATCACCGGGGAGCAGCCCGGCCTGGGCAGCCGGCGAACCCGGAGCTACCTCGATCACCTTGACCTGTTCTGGGATGGGCACGCCGATCTTGCTGAAGATAAGCGCATACAACAGCACGCCTACCAGCAGGTTCGCCATGGGACCGGCGATGTAGACTGCCAGGCGGACCCATGGACTGGAGGCAGCCAGCCCTCCTTCCACTGTCGGGTCGTTCTCCCCCTTCGGGCGGACGAAGCCGCCGAACGGCAGCCAGTTTAACGAGAAGCGGGTGCCCCAGGCGTGGAACAGAGTCGCCATGCGCGGGGGAAAGCCCAGGCCGAACTCTTCCACTTCTACATTCAAAAGGCGGGCGACGAGAAAGTGGCCAAATTCATGGATGATGATCAGGGCCGCCAGCGCCAGGACAAATGTGACGATCTCTATCGGTAAATCTGCATTCATAGTCACCTGCGAACGGAATCTAATGTGTGGAAATTTTTTCGATTATATCTTGTCCTGGGCCGGCGAAGCATACAGGAACGAAAGGACCATTCGATTCTAACAGAACTTTAATTGAAGACCGATAAGTCGGTAGCTGGTTGACACTCTTTCTTGATATGGCAATCTTCGGTCCTTAGGCGTGGTCTGGTAACCGCACCCCAACTTCTTCCGGAGTAAGTCGGGCAGGTCCGCCTGAGCGGGCGGTAAGCACCTGCTGAACGCCAGGCATCTGGACCAGCCGCGCAGTGACCTCGGCTGCGTGCTCAGGCGGGCACAGCACGTGGACGTTCGGCCCGGCATCGACCGTGTAGCAGGCAGGCAGCCCACCCCTGCGCCACTCCGGCACTGCCAGCATAATGGATACCGTAGCCGGTTGCCAGTAGAGCAGAGGGGGGTCCGAGGTCTGGATCACGGCGTGCATCAGGTTGCTTTCCAGCTCGACTACCGCCGCCAGGGCTTCAAAATCACGTGCCAGGATCGCCTGGCGGCAGGCCTCCAGCCGGGCGGGCGCGCCGGCGACCCGCGCCGCCTGCAGCGGGCTGCTGACAGCCAGGGCGTGCCCCTCACTCGAGCCGGTCGCCTTGTGCGCCGGGCTGATCACGGCGATGCAATCGACCAGCGCCCAATGGTCCGCCGGGGCGATGGTGAAAGCATAGGAAGACCGGTCGTCCTCCCCTGGCAGCCACTCCACGAACCCGCCGGGCACCGAGCGGCAGGCCGAACCCGAGCCGCGCCGGGCCAACCTGGACAGCTCTACTTCACTCAGCTGCAACCCGGCGGCTGAGCTGGCTGCCAGGGCCAGGGCGGCGAAAGCCGCGGCCGACGAGGCGATGCCCGCTCCGGTCGGGAAATTGTTGCTGCTCTCCACCTGCGCGCAAGAAACTAGCCCGGCTCTGGCACGCACCAGGTCCAGGAAGGCGCTCACCCGCTCGAGCTCCGGGCCGTGCGCTTCTTGCCCATTGAGGTTCAGTTCATCCGCTTCCAGAACCGGGTCGAATGTCACCTGCGTGCGCGTAAACAGCCCGTCCAGGTTCATCGAGATCGAGCCGTTTGATGGCAAGACCAGCTGCTGGTCGCGGTTGCCCCAGTATTTGATAAAGGCGATATTGGGAAAAGCGATGGCGGTTGCGGAGTATCCCATGGAGGCTGTTCTCACTCCTCCTTTACCGGGGACAATAGATTTGGGTCGATCAAACCTTGATACAGGATGATTGCATAACCGCCGATAACAAGGTATCTAACGCGATTGCCGTTGAAAAGCCTCAAAAGTTCGGTGAACTCGGTGTTGACGAACATCATTTCCTTTCACACGCCAGGCATGCATGATTAGCTCCCAGGTAGCATTAAAAACCTGCAATGATTGCGCTTGCCAAAATCGCAAATTAAAAGACCTGGCTAAATCGGTTATATTACCCTTCCGTTCCATGATACCCGTTTTCATTAAGCATCTTCTGAATCGATTATAGCACGGGTCGGATTTGTTGCTTTTAGACGAGCCGGAGGTGAATAGGATTCGGTTGTCCCTTGTGATTATTTAGCCAAGGCGATGTTGGATGCGCAAGCACGGCGGATGATTTCAACGAAACGCGCAGATTGTGGTTCCCGATCGGAATCCACTGGGCCTGGGACTTCGCCAACGATGGGATCTTCGGCACAGGCATTTCTGGGATAACCGGGCAACCCATCCAGGGTCTCTTGCGAGCTCAATTAATTGGCCCAGAATGGCTCACTGGTGGGACATTCGGGATAGAAACTTCTGTCATCACTCTCCTGATTACACTCATCGCCTGCGTTGTCCTTCTGCGAATAGCAGTGAGACGAGGCTTAATTGTGCCACCCGGTTGGAAGCGGTTAAAGACTGAAAGAGCGATCGAAGCATCCGCCGTCCGGCAACGGGGACGGATGCTCCGCAGGATCCGGTGTTTCTCTGAAATTGTTTAACCTGCATTAAGTTAGCCCAAATTAATACTTGACATCCGCCTCATTTTCCTGTAATATGTAATTGCACGACATATTAGCGGATGACATATCATGGGAGGGCGATGGATACTAACGACGATCCCCGTTCGCAACTGCCGCTGACCGAGACGACCTATTTCATCTTACTCAGCCTGGCGCCTGGCCCCCGGCACGGCTACGCCATCATGAAAGACGTGCAATCGCTCAGCCAGGAGCGGGTGGTGTTGAGCACCGGCACGTTGTACAGTGCGCTTAAGCGCCTGCTCGACCAGGGCTGGATCCACCGCGCCGCCGATCCCCACAACGGGACTAACGGCCGGGTGCGTAAGGCATACCAGCTTACCGACCTGGGCCGCCGCATCCTGCAGGTTGAGGTACAACGCCT
>DATDRQ010000289.1:0-4595 GCA_035291645.1 Anaerolineales bacterium | reverse complement strand
AGACGGCCGGCAAAAAATAACGGTTCACCAGCAGCGCCGAGGCCGGGCCGAGCTGGAAAAGAAGCACCGCCAGCAGGGTAAAACCAGCAGCAATCCAGGTATGAGCCAGTTTTGAACGCATATGGCCTCCTAACAAGTTGGTAAATTTCTAGCGAAAAACACACGACTCCCTCCCCCGGATACCTGCGAGTCCAATCGCCAGCAGCCGAACGATTGCTACTATTAAATATACAGGAAAACGGTCTGAACAACAAGGAGGGAAATCGGGATCAATTGGTTTCCGCCTGACCTGGGTGGAAAGCAGCCGGAGGACCGGAAAGCGCGGCAGCGGATTCCAGGAAGGCGAGAAAAGAAACCAGGCCTGCATCTTCTGAGCCGAAGGGATCGACCTGGAACCAACCAGGCAACGGGGCGCTTATCTTTTTTTTCATCCATCTGATCCATTCATGGATAAGCCCGAAAGCAGCAGCATAAGCCAGGATGGGATCGTTTCGGCTGGCCTCCCCTGCGAGAGAGGCGCCCGGAGAAGGATAGGTGATGGATCGGGCATATGCCCGCCAGGTGACGGCTGCCGCCTGGCCCTGATCGGTGCAGAAGGAGAAGCTGCCGGCCTGCAGGAAGGCCACCAGCGCCCCCGCCAGGAACCCGGCGGAGATCAGCAGGAAAGGCCACCAGCCGCGCGTCAGGGTGGCCCACAGGCCGATCGCCAGACTGAGCGCGCCCGCCAGGGCCGCGAACCACCCGAGCAGCCGTACGAATCTGCGGGCATACTCCCGCCCGGCGTCCAACAGGCCGCCGGCGCGCAGCGCCTGGAGAAGCGGGCCCTCGAAACGCCGGCGGCGGGCGGCATAACGGCTGCCGACTTCATTCAGCAGCACGACCTCTTCCAGGCCGGCCTCCCCCAGAAACAGCACTTCGAGCAATCCCTGCTCGAATGGCTGCAAGTTGACCGAACGGCTTTCCAGCTTCAGGACGAACTCCTGTCCAATTCTTGCGTTTTTTCCCCTGCTGACCTGCTCGACGGACACCACCCCCCGTTCAGCCAGGTCGAACAGGCAGCCGAGCGCCTGGTTCCAATCCACCCGGCTACCCGCGGCTAGCAAAAAGCCGGCTTCAGCCGGAGATAGATCGCCAGGTGGATCTGCGCCGGGTGGGGAAGCCGCCACCGTTTCGTCCCGGTCACGCCGGTACGGCAGGAACAGGAGATGGATGGCGGCGACCTGGATGGCGAATACCACTAGCCCCAGGAGCAGGAAAGGCAGGATCGATAGATAGGCGTTCAGGTATTTCCCTGGCCCCCTTTCCGGAAACCAGATCGAATGGAATAAAGACCGGCCAGGATCTTTTCTTACCACTCCAGTTCATACAACCCCGCGTAGCGTGAAAGGCTTCGTTCTATTACAATTGGTGCTTCTGCATCTTTCCTTCTCCATTCGAGCTGCTTCGGTTTGGAAAGGCAGGCGAAGATAACCACCGCCTACCAGGAGAAATTCATGAAGATAGCCTTTTGCTTCTTTCCATCGCTATCGTCATCTTTATTATGGGTTGGCTGGGATTACAAGTCAAGCCCAGACCCTTTGCACTTTATCGAGAGAGAACGCCCGGATTGAATACCGTTCCTCTGCCTAAGAGACTACCTGCACCTGTGTAGCGCTTCTACCAAACGATCTATGGCGAGCGCCTCCCGGTGATCGATACGGTGGTGATCACCGGGAGAGCCATCATTCGACCAGTTATGAACATCCCACTGCTTGCGCGTTTCATCTGGGTTCATAATACCGGCAAAGATTACCGGCATTACTTCGAAGCGACCTTCTTCGGCCTGCCCTTGATGAAAGTGGATGAAGGGATTTTGGGTAGAAAGAGTTTCTTCGAAATCCCGGCGACGCAGAAAAAATCCTTTGAATTCCGATAAAGTCGAAGGAAAAAACTTCGCAGGGTCCGAACTGAGCGCTTCCGGTTCGGCCACGTGGCTGGATCAGGGCAGGCCCTGGGCGGTGTTCACCGTAGAGGATATCGTCTACAACGTGGACGTGAGCGAGTATATCCAGCAGAGAGGTCCATAAGCTGGACTGGGATAACCCGGTCCTGAGCTGAGACATGGGTAAAGGCGTAAGCTCATCCGCGAACCCGGCAGTTACCGTAACTAGCCGGAGCGTCATCCAAATATGGTTTAGCCAAGGAGGAATAAACAAATGCCAGACAAGCTTGATCAGGCTGTCGAATCCCAGATCCGCAATCTGGAGCAGAAGACTGGAAAAACCCTGGAAGAGTGGATCGTGATCACACGCGCTAGTGGCCTGAAGAAGCACAAGGAAATGGTCAAGTTCCTTCAATCAGAGCACGGTCTGACATATGGCTATGCGAACATGGTCGTGCTCAAAGCCAAAGAAACCGAAACTCCGGGCCAGGCTCAGGAGCAGGACCTGGTCGCCGGGCAGTATGCCGGCGAGAAGAGCGCCCTGCGCCCAATTTTCGACGCGCTCCTGGCAGCCGTCACTTCATTTGGGAGCGATGTGATAGTCTCGCCGAAGAAGGCCTATGTCAGCCTCAGGCGAGACAAACAGTTCGCCATCGTCCAGCCTTCGACCAAGGAGCGGGTCGATCTCGGGATCAACCTGAAAGGGGTGCAGCCCGGGGGCCGGCTGGAAGCTTCCGGCAGATTCAATGCGATGGTCAGCCACCGCGTGCGGCTGAGTTCGCTCGACCAGGTGGACGGGGAGCTGCTAGGCTGGCTGAAGGCGGCCTATGAAGAGGCCTGAAGCCAACCTGGAACCGGGCAGCCCCTGGCTTTACTCCACCGCGCCCCGGCCCAGCGCGTCCGCCATGTCCTCGCTGTAAATGCGGGTCTGGTTGCGGCCTTCAATCTTCGCCACGTAAGCCGCCACGTCGGCGCGGTGCACGATCTCCCGGGGTTCGTAGCGCCCGCCGTTGTTCCCGGCGATTCCGAAGCTCATGGTGGCTTTGATCTTGACCTGGGTGGTGGGGGCTTCGAACGCGGCCTGCTCGATGGCCAGGCGGATGGCTTCCACGCGCACATAGGCTTCCTGGGGACTGGCTTCCGGTAACAGGATGGCGAACTCTTCTCCCCCGAAGCGCGCCACCACGTCATAATCACGGAACTGAGTGCTTAATATGTGCGCCGCGCCGACCAGCACTGCGTCGCCAGCCAGGTGCCCGTAGGCGTTGTTGATATCGCGCAGGAAATCCAGATCCGCCATGACGATGGTCAGCGGTCGCTGGTAGCGGTCAGACCGGCTGTGCTCTATCTCGAGAGCCTGCAGGAAGTAATCACCGTTCCACAATCCGGTCTTGGAATCGCGGTTGATCTGCTGCTTCAACCAGGGAATCGAAAGGCTGCGTCGCAGCAGGTAGAGCGGCGCCAGGACCGGCACGATCAACCAGGCGTTTACCTGCAGCAGAACGGCAGCCAGGTAGCCCATCGCCAGCAAGGCGAAGTCCACACCCAGGTTCCCGGCCTTAAAAACCCCCGTCTTCTGCCAGGTCTCGCCGTGGACCAGGAATTGGGCCATACCGACCAGCGCGTGGTTGAGCAGGGTGTAGATGGCCGCGGCGAGCAGCGCCCCGCACACCGCCCAAACCGATATCAGATCCTGTGGCACGGTTTGAAAGTAAATCATCACCCGCCCAACCAACAAGCCGAGCAGGATATGCATGCTGATGTTGAAAGGCTGGACGTACCAGTCAGCCAGCCTGCCGCTGCGCGCCACCGAATCACGCGCCCATTCGGCCAGGTGGGCCAGCAGTACCAGCGCCACGAATCCCTGCGGCGGGAGCAGCAAGGCGCCGGCGAAGTAGAACATCTGCCCAGGGTGATCGTTACGCGAGGGGGTTTCGCTTGGGATGTACTGGCTCCCCACCGCCAAAAGAGCCAGGATCAGGAAGACCGGCCAATCGATCTGCCCAGGGTCTGGCGATAAAAGGATAGCTGCCCCCAGCCCAAAGCCGATCAAGATCAGACTCGCGAGAAAAACCCTGGCCTGTATGCTCATCCTGAAGTCCCACCTAGACGGCAACCCATGGCTGCTTTGATCTCCCGGTTTACACCCCCAGGCGGCACCTGCGGGACTCTGCCTGTCCCGCCGCCATCTCGAGCTATCTTATGACCTCAAAACAAACCCCCAGGCGGAGGAACACCTGGGAGATCGTCGATCATCCCACCGAGGCGGTCCGCAGGCCACCGGCTGCCAGCCGGTCTGAGCCTTGATGCTGCACCTGTCTTGAACAGGGTTCGTCGAATGGTCCGCCAGCTGAGGCAACCCGCCCGCCATGCGGCTGGAACCCCTCCAGCCGTTTAGACCGCGGCTTTGCGCCCCTGCCTTTCGGCAGGTTTGCCTTTTCTATGCTGTTAGCGCTTTACCGGTCGAGTACGCCGTCCTCCTTTCTGGCCTGCGCCCCAAGTATGGTCCCTATGAGAGGATAAACGCAAGATTCTAACCGTTGTTACACCTTTCTCAAACCATTTTCTATCTGATTTTCCCGACGTTCACGGCGGTAACATGATCGGCGAAAATCCGGCTTATCTCCTGCTTGATCTCATCCCGCCCGTTCATCGTGCTCCCATCGAATCCGAC
>DATDRQ010000288.1:0-5233 GCA_035291645.1 Anaerolineales bacterium | reverse complement strand
AGCGCAGCTATGACATCTGGTACCTCACCAATGCCGCCCGCGCCTATGATAATCACGTCTACCTGGTCGCCAGCAATTTAGTCGGACCGGACGCGAAAGGAAATTACGGATTCGGTCACAGTATGATCGTCAACCCGATCGCCTGGCGCTTGGCGCAGGCGCGCGGCACGGAAGAGATCATTGCTGCCAGGCTCGATCCCGACCCCCTGCGTTATATCACCTGGGGCAGCAACAGCCCGCAAAACTTCGACCACTTAGAAGATCGCAACTTGAACCTCTACAAGGAGATCCTTCGAGAAGCTCGTTCCCGATTCGAACCGGGTAAACGCTTCCCTCGCCAGTAGTGGAGGGGGGCGCTTGCCCTTTCTTTCCCAGCTTGCATCGCTCTCCTTAGCAGAGAGAGGAGAAAATGATGGGCATTGAACAAGCAAATACCGAAGCCACACAGCGCATGATGGAAGCGCGCCCGGTGGTTATCGGACTGGGAAAGGCGCTGGAAGTGATCCCCGGCATGCGCGAGGATTTACTGCTCCACGCCGGTCCGCCTATCACCTGGGAACGAGCCTCTGGACCGATGCGGGGCGCCATCACCGGCGCCTTGATCTTCGAGGGCAAAGCCAAAACCGAATCCGAGGCGCGCGCCCTGGTCGAATCGGGGGCGATCAAACTCGAACCTTGCCATCACCACCAGGCTGTCGGTCCGATGGCTGGAGTCATCTGCCCGTCCATGTCCGTTTTCATTCTAGAAAACAGGACCCATGGGAACAAATCCTACTCGAATCTGAATGAAGGCTATGGCAAAGTCCTGCGCTACGGCGCTTACAGCCAAGAAGTATTAGATCGATTGCGCTGGATGGAAGACGTGATGGCTCCGGTATTGGGCAAGGCGATCGAGCTGAGCGGCGGAATCGATATGCGAGTACTTTTAGCCGAAGCTCTGCACATGGGGGATGAAGGGCACAACCGCAACAAAGCCGGCTCGATTCTGTTTACCAAGAATCTGGCGCCCCATATCGTAAAGGCGACGGATAATTCTGAGGTCGCCTCCGAGATTCTCCGCTCCCTGGGCGATAATGCCCTCAGCGTGCTCAACCCGGTCATGGCAGCCTGCAAAGCGATGGCTGACACTGCCCATAACATCGAAGGCAGCACCATCGTCAGCGTGATGGCGCGCAACGGCACCGATTTCGGCATCCGCGTGAGTGGTCTGGGCGATCGCTGGTTCACCGCGCCGGTTGCCATCCCCCAGGGGCTTTACTTCCCGGGTTTCAAGGCCGAAGACGCCAGCGGCGATATCGGCGACAGCACGATCACAGAGACGGCCGGTATCGGCGGGTTCGCCATGGCCAGCGCGCCGGCGATCGTCACCTTCGTCAGCGGGACGCCCAAGGATGCCTTGAATACTACCCTGGAAATGTACGAGATTTGCTTTACCGAGCACAAGTACTTCACGATCCCCCCGCTGGATTTCCGGGGCACCCCGACCGGGATCGACATCCGTAAGGTCGTCGAAACCGGCATCACGCCGCGCGTGAACACCGGGATCGCCCATAAGGAGGCCGGGGTTGGGCAGGTTGGGGCCGGGTTGGTGCGCCCGCCGATGGCCATGTTCGAACAGGCCTTGTTGGCCTATGCAGAGAAATATGGATTCTAGGGAGGCAGCTATGTATCAGACCACCTCAACCGTTCAAGATGAAAAAAGTCCATCTGGTAGAGAGGCACCGATGGAGCGCGAACGATTCATCCAGACCCTGGCAAGCGCCAAACAGTTAGACCTGACTCAAGGGTGCAGCATCTTCACCCCTCCCTGGCCCGGAGAGAAAGCTTTGGAGATCCATTTTTTCAAGAGGGTCACCGGGGCATACGGTGGAGGTCAGGGCGCGAACGGCCAGATTCTGAATTGGAGCAACACCGTGGGGACTCACCTGGTGGGTGAGACCGCTTTCCATTCCGGTGGGCGGGCTATCGCTGATATCCCATTAGAAGATCTGTGCGGGCCAGGTGTGGTGGTGGACCTTTCCGATGCAGTCTCTGATTACAGCCTCTACACGCCTGAAATGATCCTGAAAAGGGTTGCCGTAAAAAAAGGGGACATCTTGATCATCAACACCGGGTATCACCGCTATTCCTGGGACCTGCCCGACGTTTATAATCCGGCTGCGCAAGGCGGCGTTGAATCAAAGGAATTCGGGTTCCTGGTCAGGCATCCCGGTCCTTCACCTGACTTCTTCAAATGGGCGCTGGACATGCAGCTCAAAGTAATCGGGGTGGATTGCGGCTGCGCAGAACATCCCATGAATACCCCCATCCGGAACATGCATGCCAAAGAATTTGAAAAAGCCGAGGCCAAGATGGTTGCGGAATATGGTAAATCCTGGGATGAGATGTATCCCAGGGAGGAATATTACCAGATCACCCACATGACGATGCCCAAGGCTCATCTCCTGCTGGCGGAGTCGATCGTCGGCGAGATCGACCAGTTAAAAAACAAACGTGCCTGGATCATGCTGCTTCCCATCCCCTTCATGGAGGTAGAGACAGCCTGGATGCGGGCCTGCGCACTGCTGCCTCCGGATGGCATGGGCGAAGGCGAGTTCTTCGAATTCATGGCCTCGGCCGCGATGTTAGACCTGACCGTCCCCTTCAGCGTCCGAACGCCCCAATGGGCAAATTATATTCCCTTGACTGTAACCTATACCAAGCGGGTGGGCGGTCAATTCTTCGGAATGGGCAGGAATGGCTCGATCTGCAACGCCAGTATTCATCTGGGGACGCATATGGATGGCGAGAAGCATTTCTGGCCTGCGGGTAGAAGCATCGGTCAGGTTCCCCTCAAGGATTGGGTTGGACCCGGTGTGATCGCCGATATTTCCCACCTGGTATCCGACTCCAGCGTTTATACCCCCGAGATGATCGAAAGCGTGGTGGACATCCGCCAGGGAGACATCCTGATTCTCAAGACAGGCTGGTATAAATACGGCTGGAACAGCCCGGATTCGGATGAATTTCGTTACATGATCAAACACCCCGGTCCATCGCCGGATTTTTCCCAATGGTGCATCGATAAGAAGCTCAAGTGGCTGGGCATCGACGCCGTCAGTCAAGATCACCCGATGAACACCATCCAGCGCCTCTGGCATCCTAAAACCTTCGAGGAAGCCAACCGCAAATTGATCGAGGATTTCGGCAAGGATTGGGACGAGATGTTCCCGCTGGAGAAGTATTATCAGGACACCCACCTGAACCTTTTCCCGAAGAAGATCGTACACGCAGAAAACCTGGCGAAAGATATTGCCGGAATTAAGAGTGGAAGATACTACCTTGGCTGCTATCTGCAAAAAGGACTGGAAATTACCTCCATGTGGGGTCGATTCATTGCATTCAAGGAAGCCGGCTAATTGGGAAATTCGAGAATATTCCTCATAGACCCACATGATTCTCGTCACTGGTTCAGCTGGTAAAACCGGCCGCGCAGTCCTGCGGGCGCTGCTCGCCAAGGGAGAGACGGTGCGCGCATTGGTCCACCGGCCTGACCAGATCCCCGCAGTTCAGTCCTTGGGCGTTCAGGATGCTCTCGTAGGGGACATGAGAAACCATTCTGACATGCAGCCGGCTTTTGACCGCATCCGGGGGGTCTATCACATCTGTCCCAACGTCAGCCCCGCAGAGATACCCATCGGTCAGACCGTAATCGCAGCTGCCCGATCTGCCCGGGTGGAGCGCTTCGTCTTCCACTCCGTGCTCCACCCACAAATTGAGGCTATGCCGCACCACTGGAATAAGCTGCTCGTCGAGCAGCGGCTGATCGAATCCGGGTTGCCTTTCACCATCCTGCAACCTGCCGTGTACATGCAAAACATTCTTGCCCGCTGGCAGACGATCTGCGATCTGGGCTTTTTCCCGGTCCCTTACCCGGCTGAGACCCGCTTGAGCCTTGTCAATCTGCTGGATGTGGCCCAGGTGGCTGCAACCGTGCTGACCGAATCCGGCCACGCGAATGCGACCTACGAGCTGGTGGGCACGCCTGGGTTATCCCAAACCGAGATCGCGGCAATCCTGAGCACACGAACCGGTCGTGCGGTTAAGGTCGAGGTGATCCCCCTTCCTGAGTGGGAGAAACAGGCTCGCGCCAGAGGTCTGGGGGACTACCAGGTCCAGGCCTTAGCCAGGATGTTCCGCTATTACCGTGAGCGTGGATTCTCGGGCAACCCGCAAGTCCTGAGCTGGCTTCTCCGGCGCCCTCCTTCGACACTGGAAAATTTTATTGAGGAAACCATCCACCAGCAGCAGGTGTTGATCGACCATGGGATGCCTGGGAATTAATGGTTGAGAAGATGATCGTTTTCCTGAAAAAACACATAGCAGCTTGAAGGCAGGAACATAGGAACACACATGAAACCCGCTCCCTTCGAATATTATGCCCCCAGGACAGTTGATGAAGCCTTATCCCACCTGGCCGAGCATGGCTACGACGCCAAAGTTCTTGCCGGTGGTCAAAGCTTGATTCCAATGATGAATTTTCGTCTGGCTCAGCCTTCGATACTGATCGACTTGAATAATATCGCCGCCCTGTCCAGTATTGGCGTGGGCGAGAACGGCGACATAACCATCGGAGCCATGACCCGCCACTCCCAAGTCGAACACGATCCATTGGTTGCTAAATATGCTCCGCTTGTCTTTGAGACGATGCCGCATATCGCCACCTCACAGGTTCGCAATCGAGGGACTTTTGGCGGCAGCATCGCCCATGCGGATCCGTCGGCTGAACTGGTGGCAGTGAGTGTGGCTTTAGATGGTCGTTTCCATTTACGCAGCCAAAGCGGGGAGCGTTGGGTCCCCGCCAAGGAATTCTTCCTCGGAATGTTCGCAACGCTCCTGGAACCCGACGAACTGCTGGTGGAAGCGGTATTGCCGTCCCAGCCGCCCCGCAGCGGGTCGGCGCTGCTGGAACTTGCCCGCCGCTCTCATGATTTCGCGCTGGTTGGCGTCGCGGCCGTTGTAACCTTGGATGGTCGTAATTCCTGCCAGGATGCCCGCATCGTTTTTCTGAGCGTTGGGGATCGACCGGTTGAAGCTCATAAGGCTGCCCAGGTGCTGATCGGCCAGATCCCCACCACTGAAGCGCTGCGTGCGGCGGCTGAAGTCGCTGCGGTGGAAGATGTCCACCCCAGCAGCGATATTCACGCCACCGCAGCCTACCGCCGCCACCTGGTAAAAGTCCTGACTCGCCGTG
>DATDRQ010000287.1:0-6808 GCA_035291645.1 Anaerolineales bacterium | reverse complement strand
GGTGAAAAGAAATGCCAGGATCGGCGGCAGGGTCTCCTTGATGTTGGTGACAACCAAAGTTCGCAGACGCGTCTTAGGCTGGACCTTCTTGATCAGCGGGTAGAATTTGCTCATCACCAGCATCACTTCGATGCCGGAGTCGTTGGCCTGGTGTTCGATCTCCCGCGCCGTATACAGGGGATTGAACGCCACCACCACCGCTCCCAGTTTGAGAATCGCGAAGTACGCCATGACGAATTGGGGGGTGTTCGGCATGAAGATCCCCACCCGGTCGCCTTTCTTCACCCCGCTGCCAGCCAGCCCCGCTGCCAGCCGGTCGGTGATTTCGTCCATCTCCCGGTAGGATATCCTGGCCCCTTTGAAGATCGTACAGGGGGAATCGGGATGTTTACGGGCGGCTTCTTCTAAAAAGTGATGCAGGGGGACTTCGGGATAATCGACATGCTGGGGCACTCCCTCATCATATCGAGCGAGCCAGGGCCTGTCGTTCATAATCTATCCTCCTTCCAACTTTCGAACGCTCGGGGCCGTTTCCTGTTAAGGTTCCGTCATTTTTAGTATAGAGAGATTCCGGCGGGTTGTCAAATAAAAAAGGCCGGTATTCAACCAGTTCACTCTGCACTTCAAAGAAACCGAACCCGTGTCTTTGCGAGGAGGCGCCAGCTATGCTGGCGGCGACGAAGCAATCTTATTGTCGCAATCTCAGGTCCGGCGAGAGGCAGAGATTGCTTCGTCGGATGGTCTGGCAAAGAACGCCAGACCATCCTTCTCGCAATGACAGTTTTCTGCAGAAAGAATCGCGCGTCGTGCTTTTGTGCAAATCACGATAACCGGAGGCACACGAATAGCCAGGTTTGGGCAGCCTTCTCCAGGGTTTGCCGGTCTGGCTCGCCGTTGTTAATCACCACGCCGAGCCCCCGTGCCATGCTCGGGAAGCGGGAGATATACTCCCCAAGCTGCGCCGTTACCTGTGCTTCATCGACAATCGCCTCACCGTAAGCCTGCATAGGCTCCCCTTTGAGCTCCAATCTGACCGGCGCGCCGCCGATCAGATTGCGCCACCAGGTCCGCTCACGCTTTGAGATCACCCAAAGGTCGTCTCCCTGCCGGGTGTGGGAGACCGGCGTGGTATATTCGCGTCCTGACTTCTTGCCTGTGACGGTGATCAACATCATGTTCTTGCTCAGCATGCCATGCAGCGGCGAGCGAAGCACGGCGGACATGATCGAGTTGTACCACATTCATGGACCTCCTCAGAGCCTGTGGCCATCGCTCGTTGCCGATTCTGGGCTCTCCAGCCAACCCCGGATCACAGCCTCCAGTTCAGCCACGGTGGACTCCCCCACCCGGAACCAGTTGATCTCCGGGTCGGTCTCCTTGAACCAGTTCGCCTGCCGGCGCACGAACTGGCGGGTGCGGCGCTGCATGCTTGCCACCGCCTCCTCCAGGCTCGTCTTGCCCAGAATGTAACGTACCATCTCCTGGTAGCCGATCGCCGACATGGTTGGCAGGTCCTGCGAGTAGCCCCGCTCGAGCAGCGCCTGCACCTCGCCGGCAAATCCCGCCTCAAGCATGGCATCGATCCGTGAATCAATGCGGGCGTACAGCTCCGGGCGGGGCCGGGTCAGGCCTAGCATCAGGCTGCGGTAGGCCTGCGCCCCTCGCCCGCCTTGCTCCGAGAAGCGCCGCCCCGTGCTCAGAATCACTTCCAATGCACGCACCGTGCGCCGCTGGTTGCGGTAGTCGATCCATCCCGCCGCCGCCGGATCGAGGACTGCCAGGCGTGTGTGCAGCCCTTCCTCTCCCACTTGCCCGGCCCAATCCTCCAGCGCCTTCCGCAAGCTCGGATTCGGTTCGGCAGCCGGGATCTCCCATTCGTCTACGACCGCCCGGACATATTGGCCGGTCCCCCCCACCAGTAATGGCAGCCGCCCGCGAGCCTGGATGCTGGCAATCGCCTGGCGCGCCGCCCGTTGGAAAAGCGCCAGGCTCCAGGTCTCATCCGGGTCCGCCACGTCGATCAAATGGTGAAGGACGCGCCTCCGCTCCTCTGGGGTTGGTTTGGCGGTCCCCACGTCCATCCCCCGGTAGAACAGGCGTGAATCGGCGGAGACGATCTCGCCCTCCAGTCGCTCAGCCAGCTGCAGGGAGACCTCAGTTTTCCCAACCGCCGTCGGTCCGACCAGCACCACCAGCGATTCGGGGTGAGTTCCCTCCCGTTCGCGCCTCCCTGCGGCCGGATTGACGCCCACGCCCTCTTCAGTGGACCGCATTTTCGAAGTGATAAATGACCGGGGGTTTCCCCACCCGGCTGCGTTCGATCGCGATCACGTCGATCCGCCAGTCTCCCCCCACCTCCGGGTGCTCCTGCAGGTAATGCTGGGCTGCTCCCAGCAGGTGCGCCTGCTTACGCGCCGTAACCGCCTCCTCCGGGTAACCGTAAGCCGTGCTGCTGCGCGTCTTGACCTCCACGAAGACGGTCACCTCGGGGCTGTCCAGGTGATCACCTGCTTCTCCTGGCTGCCGTACGATCAGATCGATCTCCCCATACGGAGTGCGCACGTTGGTCGCCAGGATCGTATATCCGCGCTCGATCAGGAAACCCCCAGCCAGTTCCTCACCCCAGCGGCCCAGGATTTGCCGGGTTTGGCTCATCGCAGGACTTTATCCACGACCAATGTAAGCCGGGTGCGCAGGCCTTGCTTTTTCCCGACTTTTTTCTCGATCAGCTGCTGGTACTTCTCCAGGATAAGCTGGGTGGTTCGCTCGATAGCGTAATTCGTTGCCGCCGCGCGCGCCTGTTCGCTCATCCTGTTCCGCAGCTGCGGATCCGTTACCAGCCGCACCATCCCAGCCGTAAACACCGCCAGGTCCTGGTCCGGCGCGATCAGTCCGGTGACGCCGTGCTCGACGATATCCCCAACACCGGGAGATTGGATGCCAAGCACCGGCAGCCCGGCAGCCATCGATTCGATCACCGAAAGCGGGTGGACCTCCGTCACAGAGGCTGTCACGAATGCGTCCGCCGCCGCCAGGTACCTGGGCAGCTGCGAGTAAGGGATCATCCCGGTGAAATGTACCCGGTTCGCGATCCCTAACAACCGGGCCTGTTCGACCAGATTTTCCCGCTCCGGTCCATCCCCGACGATCAACAAGCCGACATGGTCATAGGTGAGCGCCACCCCTTTGAACGCGCGCAGCAGGAAGGGCAGGTTCTTCTCCGGCCCCAGCCGGCCCATGTAGGTCAGGATCACCTGATCGCCCTGGAATCCCAGCTCTGCCCGCTGGATCGGCTCGACTTGCATCTGAAAAGGCGCCAGATCCACACCGTTGGGCACAATCTCTACGTTTCCATCCACACCGAATTTCCGCAGCACTTCTTTGATCCCCGGTGAAGGGGCGATCACCAGATCGCACGCCCGGCAAAATTTAGGGACGAATGCTCTCACCACCACGTCACCGATCACGTCGGGGATCGGTTCGGGTGTGTAGAACTGGGCATACAGGTCATAGCGGGTATGGTTGGTGAACACGATCGGGATGCCGCGCGGCTTGCAATAGCGTAATGCCAGACTCCCGCTAAAGAAAGGGTGGTGGACGTGCGCGACGTCCATCGTCCTCAGCAAGCGTTGGGCTTTCGGGCTGTAGCGCAGATTGAAATATATCCCGCTGTCGACCAGTGGCATGCCCGGGGTGCGGATAACGTTCGGCTCGTCGTCAACATTCCCCTCATCGCCGAATGTAAACACAAAGACTTCATGGCCCGCCTGTTCCAGAAATTGTTTATTTAAAGAGATGTGAATAGTCACACCGCTGACATGCGGCTTATAACCATCCGCCATCATCCCGATGCGCATGCGTACTCCCTTCCGGCTTTTATTTCATTTCCGGCGGTCTCGATTTACACCATACATCCTACGCCCAGCGGGGATTTCCGTCAAGCGGCTTTACCCCAATCCGACGATTTCCCTCCTAGCTATCCGGAATCTGACTCTTGGCAGTTTATCCTCCGGCAGGTAGAATCACGCCGTGCAGAAATCCACATACATGCCGAGCCCCGATCGCCTCAGCGTCCTGGCGGCAACCATCCTGATCGCCTATGCTTCCATCCGCCTGATCGATCTACCTCCCAGCGAGTTCGAATTCCAACTACCCGGCTTCTTCCTATCCGTCGAGATCAGCATCGCCACTCTGATTACCCTGCTCGTCGCCGGTCTCATGGCGGCTGGTTCCGATCTGCTGCTGCGCGATCACCCGCTGCTAAAAGGCAAGAACACCCTGGAGCACTGGTTGTTGCCGGCTCTGACCGCCTGGGTCATCGGTGTCCCCCTTTACCGCCTGCCGCTCAGCCCGCAGTGGCTCGCCGGCTTCGCCATCGGCAGCGCCCTGCTGATGCTGGTCCTGGTCGCCGAGTACATCTCCGTCGATCCCGAGGATCAGCGCTATTCGCTGGCGACAGCCGGCCTGACTGCAGCTTCATTCGCCCTGTACCTGATGCTGGCGATCGCCATGCGTTCCTCCGGCTTGCGCCTGTTCTATATCCTGCCCACCCTGACCTTCGCAGCCGCCGTGGTCAGTCTGCGCACCCTTCACCTGCGCCTGCGAGGTCGTTGGTTGTTCGCCGAGACCGCAGCCCTGGCCCTGGTCGTCGCTCAGCTGACCGCCGCCTTTCACTACCTGCCGCTTTCGCCCATCGCCTTTGGGTTGGCCCTTCTTGGGCCTGCCTATGCCCTCACCAGCTTAATTGCCTCCCTCTCCGAAGGAGCCTCCGTCCGGCAGGCCATCCTCGAACCCTGCCTGGTCCTGGTTGCCATGTGGGGGTCCGCTCTCCTGGCCCGTTGAACCAGCCTTGCCCGAGGAACTGGCCATCCAGGTCGAACATTGGGAGGAGATGCTTGCCGACGTCAGGCTGCGAGCTCCGCAGGAAGCCTGCGGGCTGGTCGCCGGCGAACACGGCCGGACCAGCCGGGTGATCCCGGTCACGAATGACCTCGATAGCCCGGTGCGCTTCCGGATGGACCCGCGCGAACAACTGAATGCTCTCCTGGAGATCGAAGAGTCGGGCAGCCAGCTGCTCGCCATCTACCATTCTCACCCCGGCGGGCCGGCCGCACCTTCCCCCACCGACGTCGCCGAAGCCGCCTACCCTGGCGTCGTCCACCTCATCTGGCACTCTCAGGCCGGAATTTGGGAATGTAGCGGATTTCTCATCGAAGAGCTCCAGGTTCGCCCCGTCATCATCAAGGTGATACCATCTCCAGCTGCAAGCTGATCCTCGCATTCCATCTCCATGAAGCCCAGAGGACCGGAAATTTAACATGGATGTATTGCAGATCCTCTTTCTGATCTTTCTTGCCTATTTACTAGGTTCAATCCCCTCAGGCTTGATCATCGTCATGCTGTTCAGTGGAAAAGATATCCGGCGCGTAGAGAGTGGTCGGACGGGAGGGACGAACGCCATGCGCGCCGCCGGGTACTACGCCGGCGTGTTGACTGGCATCCTGGATTTGCTGAAAGCTGCCGTCGCCGTCTGGTTGGCGCAAGCCCTTTTCCCGGTCAACCCCTGGATCCACGTATTCGCCGCTCTGGCGGCCATCCTGGGTCATAATTACTCGATTTTCTTGTTGGAACGCGGGGTTGAGGGGCGGGCGCGCTTTCGCGGCGGAGCGGGCGGCGCACCCACGGTCGGGGCCGCTTTTGCCATGTGGCCGTGGAGCCTTTTGTTTGTGCTCCCCTTATCTAGTCTGGTTTTCTACTTCGTCGGCTACGCTTCCCTCACTACCATCAGCGCCCCCCTGATCATCACCCTGGTGTTCGCCTATCGCGCCTGGATCGGCGCCTCTCCCTGGGCTTATGCGGCTTACGGCGTCCTGGCTGAGATTATCTTATTATGGGCTCTTCGCCCGAACATCCGCCGCCTGCTGAACGGCACCGAACGCCTGGTCGGCTACCGCGCCCGCAAGAAAAAACCGGAGTCCCCGGCAGACTACTCTTCATCTTCTTCCTCTTCGTCGAAGTAATCGAAATCATCGCCGGAAGCTTCCGGCGCTTTCCCGTATATTTGTCTGTACAGGGCGCGCAGGTTGCGGTTGTGCAATTCCTCCGCCAGCCCGCCTATCAGCACCCGGCTCTTCCCGCACGATTCCACCGTCACCTCGTCCAGGATGTCCAGCGGGTACCGGCGGCGCGCCGCCTTACGCACCGCCTTGCGCAGCGCCGAGAGATAGGCCAGGTTGTCCTTGATCGCCCCGTCGATCTCCCCCCGCAGCACGATGTCGCCGTGCCCCTGGATCACGTTCTCCAGCCCCATCTTGGCGATTCTCTTCAATGAGGCGATCATATCGTCGATGTTGCCGTCCACGATATACGGCAGCGGCATGAACACGTCTCCGGCGAACAGCACCCGGTCTTCCTCCACCAGTACGCCCACATTGTCGGCGCTGTGCCCGGGCAGCGGGATCAGCGAGAGCGTCTTCTTGCCGGCCCGCAGGCTCATCCCCCCCTCGGAGAAGGTCAAATGCGGCAGGACCAGCCGCACCTGCCGGTAAGCGATGCTCTGCCGGCGCGCTGCCTCCAGCGACTGCCGCCCGCGCGTATCCATCCACTCCCGGCATAAGGTGTGGGCAATCACCGTCACCCCGGGGAAGAAGCCATTGCCCCAGGTGTGGTCGGCGTGATAGTGCGTGTTGATCACGTAGCGCACCGGCACCTGCAATTCCTGCTCGATGAAATCGCGGATCTCCAGCGTCTCGTCGGGCAGGGCCAGGGTGTCGATCACCACCGCCCAGTTCGGCCCGATCACCGCCCC
>DATDRQ010000286.1:0-6558 GCA_035291645.1 Anaerolineales bacterium | reverse complement strand
CGCGCTTCGCCGCCAAAGAGGCCGCCGCCAAGGCCCTGGGCACCGGCATCGGGGTGGTCTGCTGGAGTGAGATCGAAGTGCTGCGCGGCCCCGAGCGCCAGCCATACCTGCGCTTACACGGCTCCGCCGCACAGCTGGCGGACCGGCTGCGCATCCATACCTGGTCGGTCAGCCTGAGCCACACCCACGAACACGCCATCGCGTTGGTCGTCGCCCTCGGCGATAATATTACTGACCGCTGACTGCCGACTTCTGGAGGTCCCATGTCCCGCACACTCCGCAACATCCTCCTCTTCCTCGTTTCGATCCTGCTGATCGCCTGCACCGTCGTCGCTGCGGTCCTTATCTTCACTGTCCTGCAATCTTTCCCGGGCGTCTCCGGCGAGGTTCAGCTGTCCGGCCTGCAGGCCCCGGTGGACGTCTATCGCGACGATTTTGGCATCCCCCAGGTGTACGCCGGCAACGTACACGACCTGTTCTTCACCCAGGGCTACCTGCACGCCCAGGACCGCTTCTGGCAGATGGACTTCTGGCGCCACATCGGCGCCGGGCGCCTGGCCGAGATGTTCGGCGAGAGCCAGCTGGATACGGACCGCTTCCTGCGCACCCTGGGCTGGCGGCGAGTGGCGCAGCAGGAACTGGACGGCCTGGACGCCACCAGCCTGGCGCTCCTGCTGGCCTATTCCGAGGGGGTGAACGCCTACCTGGCCGGTCACTCCGGGGGCCAGCTCAGCCTGGAGTACGCCGTCCTGAGGTTGATCAACGCCGGGTATGCGGTCGAGCCCTGGACGCCGCTGGATTCAATGACCTGGGCTAAGGTAATGGCCTGGGACCTGGGCGGCAACCTGGACTCGGAGATCGAGCGCGCCATCCTCTTGAAGACGCTCACTCCGCTGCAGGTTAGTGAGCTCACCCCTCCTTACTCGGCGGCGATGCCGGTTACGGTTCCGGGCTTTACCGTCGGCAAGGCGCCTTCCCCGCAGGAGACTGTTGGCCGCCTGCCGGAGTACCTGGTAGCCTCGCTGCCCGCCTTGCAGGTCCTTGACCGCAGGTTGGCGGACCTGCACGGATTCATTGGAAAGCCAGGAACCGGCCTCGGCTCGAACAACTGGGTCCTGTCCGGTGAGCGCACCAGCACCGGCATGCCAATCCTGGCGAACGACCCGCACCTGGGCGCGCAGATGCCCTCCATCTGGTACGAGATCGGCCTGCACTGCGCCCCGCGCGGCGAGGCCTGCAACTACGACGTCACCGGCTTCTCTTTCGCCGGCGCGCCGGGCGTGATCATCGGGCACAATGATCGGGTGGCCTGGGCCTTTACCAACGTCGGCCCCGACGTGCAGGACCTGTACATCGAGAAGGTCAATCCCGAGAACCCAGACCAGTACGAGGTCGAAGGCGGTTGGGTCGACATGCAGGTCTACCGGGAGACTCTCCAGGTGAGCGGCGGCGAACCGGTCGAGTTGACCGTGCGCGCCACCCGCCACGGCCCGGTCATCTCGGATACTTACCTGCCCGAGGATTTCACCGAGACGGCCGGGATCGATCTGCCGCAGCCATACGTGATCGCCCTGCGCTGGACGGCGCTCGAGCCGTCCAATCCCTTCCCGGCTATCTGGCGCCTGGACCGCGCCCAAAATTGGGAGGATTTCCGGGAGAGCGCCCGGGAGTTTCCGGTCCCCTCCCAGAACCTGCTCTACGCCGACGTGGACGGTAACATCGGCTATCAGATGCCGGGGGATGTCCCCATCCGGGCCGATGGGGATGGTACCTTGCCTGTCCCCGGTTGGACCAGCGAGTACGAATGGACCGGCTACATCCCCTTCGAAGAACTGCCCTTCGCTTTCAACCCGCCAGAGGGCTATATCCTCACTGCCAATAACGCGGTGGCAGGCCCGGAGTATCCTTACCTGATCAGCGCCGAGTTCGATCACGGCTACCGCGCCAGGCGCGTGGTGGAAATGATCGAAGCCGCCCCCGGCCCGATCGATAACGCTTACATCCAGAGCATTCAAGGGGATAACAAAGATCTGAGCGCAGAGTTCCTGGTGCCCATCCTGCTGGAGATCCCGCTGGCTACCGATGAGCAGGAGCAGGCCCGCCAGCTGTTAACGGGCTGGGATTACCAGGCCCACATGGATTCGCCTGCGGCGGCCTTATACGCGGTCTTCTGGAAGAAGCTGCTGGCGGCTACCTTCCAGGACGACTTGCCCGAGGATTATTGGCCGGGTGGGGGCAGCCGCTGGTTCGCAGTGCTGCAGAACCTGGTTCTGCAGCCGGACAATCCCTGGTGGGATATCCAGACCACTGCCCCGGTAGAGGGACGCGACCAGGTCTTCATGCAGGCTTTCGTCTCCGCCCTCGATGAGCTCTACCAGACCCAGGGCAAGGACCCGTCCAAATGGAATTGGGGCGACCTGCACACCCTGACCCTGACCAACCAGACTCTCGGCGAATCGGGCATCGCCCCGATCGAAGCTCTCTTCAACCGCGGCCCGTACCGTACCTCCGGTGGGGACAGCATCGTCAACGCCACTGGTTGGGAGGCGACCGAGTCCTTTGCCGTGGACTGGCTGCCCTCTATGCGCATGATCGTCGACCTGGGCGACCTGGACAACTCGCTGGCGATCCACACCACCGGGCAGTCCGGGCATGCCTTCCACCCCAACTACACCGACATGACCGACCTGTGGCGCACGATCCAATACCACCCCATGCTGTGGGATCGAGCCCAGGTGGAGGCCGCCGCTAAAGACCACCTGAGACTCGAGCCGGAGAACTTTAACGAGTAAAGCGTAATCCGTAAATCAGCAATCAGAAATCAAAAATCAGCCTGCCAGCTTGGCCACCGTCACCCCCTCGCCGCCCTCTTTGTCCCCCCCGGATTCGAAGGATTTGACCTGCGGGTGTCCTGTTAGCGCCTCTCTGACCGCCTGGCGCAGCTTGCCG
Organism: Anaerolineales bacterium; assembly: GCA_035291645.1. Classification (GTDB taxonomy): domain Bacteria; phylum Chloroflexota; class Anaerolineae; order Anaerolineales; family UBA4823; genus DATDRQ01. The sequence continues at coordinate 3,609 of DATDRQ010000286.1, read as the reverse complement.
GTGCCCTTGCCGTGGATGATGCGCACGAAGGGCAGCCCGGCCAGGTAAGCCGCGTCCAGGTAGCGGTCGAGCGCCTCCAGGGCGTCCTCGGCGCGCTGGCCGCGCAGGTCTAGCTCCATACCGGGCGAGGCGGTGTAGAGTGCATGATCCCGGCGCGTAGGGGCACGGCGGTTCGAGCCGGATGTGGATTCCGGCGATGCATCAGCCGTGCCCCTGCTTTCCTCGCCTGACCTTTCCAGGTCAGATAAACGCGAGCGCACCCGCAACGCCCCGACCTGCACCTCGGCCTCCTCCTCGCCCAGCGTGGTGACCACCCCCTGGGCGTTGAGCGAGCGCAGCCGCACCCGGTCCCCCAACCGGATCGGGCGCGGTGGGCCGGGCCGCCTGATCTTTGGCGCGCGCCGCTCTACCGGCGCCTCCACCTTCTCCTGCACCTCTTCGATCTGCTCCTCGACCGCCCGCAGGGCGTCCAGCGGCTGGCGGGCGCGCGCCAGGGCGCGCCGGGCTGCCAGCAGCTCCTCCTCCACCTCCCGCACTCCCTCGGCGGACTGGGCGCGCGCCTGCTCCAGCACGGCGCGGCGCTCGTCCTCGACGCGCTCCAGGCGCTCGGACAGCTCGCCGCGCAGCGCCTCGGCCTCCTTCTGGGCCTGCCCGGCGGCGGCGCGCGATTGCCGCGCCAGGTCGCGCTGGCGGTGGATCTCGTCCAACAGATCCTCGGCGCGCAGGTCGGAGGGGTCCAGCTCGGCGCGGGCGTTGGCGATGATCGCCTCCGGCATGCCCAGCCGGCTGGCGATCGCCAGGGCGTTCGAGCGTCCCGGCAGCCCGACCGTCAGGTGGAAGGTCGGGCGCAGCGTCTCCAGGTCGAACTCGACGCTGGCGTTGACCACGCCCGGGACTGCGTGGGCGAAGGCTTTCAGCTCGGGGTGGTGGGTGGTGACCAGGGTGGGAATGCCGCGCTCCAGCAGGTGGACCAGCAGGGCGCGCGCCAGGGCGGCGCCTTCCTGCGGGTCGGTCCCGGCGCCCAGCTCGTCCAGGATGACCAGCGCACGCGGATCGGCCCGCTCCAGGATGCGGATGATATTGGTGACGTGCCCCGAGAAAGTCGAGAGCGACTGCTCGATCGACTGCTCGTCTCCGATGTCGGCGAATACCTGCTCGAACAGGCTGAGCTCCGCGCCGCGCTGGGCCGGGATGTGCAGGCCGGACTGGGCCATCAGCACCAGCAGGCCGATCGTCTTGAGGGTGACGGTCTTGCCGCCCGTGTTCGGCCCGGTGATCACCATCGCGTAGGTGGGCGGCTCCAGCTCGACGTCGATCGGGACGACCGTCTGCGGGTCGAGCAGGGGATGGCGCGCCTGGAACAGCCGGATGGCAGAGCCGGGCTGCTTATCCTCCAGGTCGCCGGCCTGGCGCTTGAAGGACAGCAGGCCGGGCATGGTGGCGCCCAGGTCCTCGGCGTACTTGCCGCGCGCGAAGGCCAGGTCCAGCTCGGCGATGGTCTCGACCAGCGCGGCCACCTGCTCCGCCTGGGCGCCGACCTGATCCGAGAGCTGCGCCAGGATGCGGCGTTCCTCGTCGCGCTCGGCCAGCTGCAGCTCACGGTAGCGGTTGTTCAGCTCCACCACCCCGATCGGCTCGACGAACAATGTGGCGCCCGAGGCGGACTGGTCGTGGACGATGGCGCGCACCTTTCCTTTGAAATCGGCCCGCAGCGGCAGCACATAGCGCCCGTCGCGCTGGGTGATCAGCGCTTCCTGCAGGTAGGGCGTGATCTTGGGGTCGCTGACCATACGCTGCATCTTCGCCAGCAGGCGTTCGTGGGCGATGTGCAGCTCGCCGCGGATTTCCTTCAGCCGGGCAGAGGCCGTGTCGAGCAGCTCGCCGCGCTCGGAGATAGCCCGGGTGATGGCATCCACCAGGCCGGGTGGGGAAGGCAGGCGCGAGGCGATCTCCGCCAGGTAGGGGTACTGCACCTCGATCCGCTCGAAGGTGCGCGCCAGGGTGCGGGCGGCGACCAGGGTGGACTTGACGTCCAGCAGCTCGACCGGGGTGAGTACGCCGCCATGGGCCGCCAGGTCGACCTGGGCGCGGATGTCGCGCGCCCCGCCGATGGTCAGGTCGTGGTTGGTTCGCAGCAGCAGCACGGCCTCGTTGGTCTCGATCAGCCTCCGGCGGGCGTCGGACAGGTTGGCCGTCGGGCGCAGGGCGAGCGCTTTCTCGGTGGAAGCGGCGAATGCCGTGTAGCGCGCCAGCCGCTCCAGGATCTTGGGGTATTCGAGGGTGGTTAGGGTCTTTTCATCCATATCTGTCCTGATTATCCCAGGCAGTTTACCATCTTACAGAGATAAATAGTGGGTGTTTTCAGCGGTGCAGCCGCTGAAAACACCCACCTTCCCCCATATGTACGCCAACTTTCAATCCGCGGGTGCCGGCGGGGGCGCCTCGAAGGTCGCCGCGCCCGGGCCTGGCCGGCGCCGGAAGCGCTCCAGGCCCAGCAGCCAGATCGCCCCCAGGCCGAACAGGATCGCCAACCAGGTCACGAGCGTCCCCAGGTAGGGGATGGCGACCAGGACGGCGAAGATCACCACCCCCAGGATCAGCGGCAGGGCTGGCTTGAGCGCCCACTCGGGCTTGAGCCGGGACAGGATCCACCGCCCGACCAGGAAGCTGACCAGGATTTTGGAAATGTAACCCACCGCCAGATAGAAGGCGTAGATCAATCCGCCGCCTGCCAGCAGCCCGCCAAAGATAGTCGGTCCGACCAGATCGCCGAGCGTGATCACCCCCAGCATGACTGCCAGCACGGCAACGACGGCGAACAGGGCCAGCAGCGCCAGGAAGAAGGCGATCATGGCGACGATGCCCCACCCCAGGCTGGGCAGCGGCTTTGCCTGCAGCGCCGCCGCGCCGTTCTGCACGAAGCGCGGCGCCAGCCACACCAGCAGCAGTCCGACGACCAGTAAAGCCAGCAGGTTGCCCAGGTTGTTCCACCACCAGTTCCTGGAAGTGGCGGCTGCCTCGGTTTCCCGCTCCTGTTCTTCTTCAACCGTGACCGCGGGCACCTGGCGAGAGACCTCCCCGGCCACCGCGCCGGGCGGGATCAGCGCTTCGCTCCCGCTCTCGTAGGTGAGGTCTCCCCCGATCTCGGTGCCGGCGCGCACGGTCAGCCCGTTATTCACGGTTGGCACCTGCGGCATATTCGGGACGAACGTGAACGGGGGGAACGGCATCCGATCGGAGGTTTCCCCGACCATCGCCTCCACGTTCCCGCCGATGGTAGCGCCCGCCAGTTCCACGCCGTTGGCGCCAACTCTCAGATTCCCGGCGATATCTCCTGCCAGGATCGCCTGGGAGCCGAAGAAAGTCATGTTTCCACCGACTACGCTGCCCGCCTCGGTCTCCAGGCTGTAGCCGGCCCCGATCAGGTCTTCGGCAACCTGTCCGCTGTTGCCCAGGCGCAGGGCAGCTCCGGCTATGCGCGCATCCCCATTCACCTGCCCGTCGATGGTGACGCTCTGCCCCGCCGCGCCCAGGTCGCCTTCCACCACCCCGGAGGGCTCGATGGTGATCGTGCCGCCCGCCACGTACAGGTCGCCGTTTATCCTGCCT
>DATDRQ010000285.1:0-15631 GCA_035291645.1 Anaerolineales bacterium | reverse complement strand
AATTAATTCGTGTCGCTTTCCAGCCTGGCGGTGACGACGATCCTCTGATCGTCAACCAGGTAAGGATAACATGAAATCAGCGTCACGGATGGATGAGATGTCGCTGCCATCACCTCAACCTGAGTTGGTTCGACGACCTTGCTGCTGGCGATCACGTATGTATACGCCCGCTGGTTGCTATAGATGGTCACTTCATCTCCGGGTTTGAGACGGTCGAGGTCGCGAAAGATTTCGCCGAATATGTCATTGTGGGCGGACAGGACCATGTTGCCTTTTTGACCGGGATTGGAAGTCCCCTGGTGTTGCCCAACTCCCTTTTTCAATTGCTCCCATCCATCGCCCTGGACAACCGGTGCATCGATGCCAATGGCGGGGATTTGAATACGTAGGGCTTGCTCCGGTCCAGGCGTGGGGATGGGGATCTCAGCCAGGGATTGTACCAGGGGCCGCAGATGCTCGGGGATCTCGGCTTCATTGGGCCGTGCTCCTCCCGGAGAGGTGGGGGGAGTATGCCCCGACGGCAGCACCACCGCCACGATCAGCGGGGTTGGCGTCAGCGTGGGCTGCGCCAAAACAGACACTACTTCCTGGTTGAGCTCACGGATCAGGCTAACACCATTGAAGAGGACAAACAGCAAACCAGCGACGGCCAGCAGTTCGATTAACAGGAGCAGACCATCCAGAATCCGTTTGCGCTTCGAGCGCGGCAAGGCGACGACAGACGTCTCGGGCCGTTCGAGGAGGAGACCGGTACGCAAATCCTCCAGCTGTGTGCCTTCGACATCAGGGGTGACCACTACAACCCGGCCTGTCCGGCGATAGCGCTCGATCCGCTCCTGGCGGGAGGCGCGCCGCTTTTCGACCAGCAGACGGCGCAGCTGTTCGACTGTTAAGTCTTCCGCAGATCCTTTTTTCTGCACGGCAGCGATTATACCTTATTAACCATTTGCTCCATGAGGCGCGCCAGGCGTCCTGCCAGGACCGATCGATCAAATCGGTCTTCCACAGTTTGGCGACCGTGCAACCCCATTTCCCGGGCTTCCTGCTGGTGGGTCGCCAGGTATTGGATGGCCTCAGCCAAAGCTTGCGGGTCCCCCGGTGGCACGTATACACCGGCGGCCGATCCTTCAACCACCTCCCGGATCACCCCGTCGATAGCCAGGATAACCGGGCGCCCGGCCGCCATGTAATCGAAGACTTTGTTGGGATAAACCGTGGCGTACATGGGGATAGGTTTGAGGATGGCGATACAGGCATCCGCAGCAGCCAGCGCCGACGGAATCGCATTCTTGGGTAAGGGGGGTAAGAAGAAAACATTCGGCAGGTGCATCTCCGCCGCCAAAGTCATCAGGGCAGGTTTCTCCTTCCCATCCCCGAGCAAAACGAGGGCAATCTCGGGGAATGCGCGCAGGCGGTCAGCCGCCTGGAGCAGCACCCTCAAGTCATTCGAGATGCCATGCGCGCCTGCGTACAGGGCAACAAACCGTCCGGAAAGCCCCCAGTCCTGTTTCAGCGATTTGCCGTCTGCCTGCGGATCGAACATGGCAGAATCGGCCCCGTTGGGCACCAACTCAACGCGAGCGGCGCCGCGTGCCCGGACGTGTTCGATGAATCCAGGTGAATTCACCATGACCAGGTCGGCGTGATTGTAAAGGACGCGCTCCAGCCACTCAGAGGCGCGGATCAGCAGCGGCTGCCGCAGGACGCCAACCTCCACCGCGAAGGCCGGCCACAGGTCGCGCACCTCGAAGAGGAAAGGTGTACGCTTGAGCCGGGCGAGCACCCAGGCTGTCACCCCCTGAAAGATCGGTGGAGAGGTGCCCCAGATGAGATCGACCTGCTTGACGGTCAAGCCAACGAAGAAGGATGAGACCATGAAGCTCAAGAAGCTGATCACCCGGTGGGCGAAACTGCGGTGGAGTGCGGGGTAAGTATAGGTGCGCAGTACGGTTATCCCCGAACCATCAGCCCGGCGTTCTGCCCAAGGCGCCCGGCTGCCCGGTGCGGCGCCGGTCAGGTAACTGACCGGGCTGGCGATGATGGTCACCCGGTGGCCGCGCGTAGTCAGGTAGCGGGAGAGTTCGTGGTGGCGGGTGCCGCCGGGTTCATCCAGCGCGGCGAAGGCCTGGTGGATAAGCAGGATATGCATGCTTCTAGGAAGACTCCAGCGAAGGTACCACCCTCAGGAAGGAAAAGACCACTCGCTGATCACCTTCACCGGCGCACGAGAGGTCCATCGGAAGGAAAGAGACAGCGCGGGCTGTTTGTGAGCGTAGGTTGCTGAATACCAACCCGAGTAAGCCTCTACCGGACCGCTGCCGGAGAGTAACGCTCCGGCGCGCGCCAGCTGGGCAGAGAAGACCGGCCCGTTCATTTCATCACTGTCCGATGTAGGGGTATATACCCGGAGATCGATCCAGCCAAGGGGCGACTTAAAACGGAAAGATAGCTGCCTGCCAACCCCCTCCGCCAGCCCTTCCCACGGCCAGTCTGGCAGCAACCAGTGCAGCCGGAAGGTATGGATTCTATCCACACGGCGAACTCCTACAGGGAGCAGGTCATCTTCCACGACCAGCCTGGCCTCGCCGTCGAAGGCAATCGCTCTGCGGTGGATCAACCCCAAATTATTGTATCCATCGTGTTGTGCAGAAACCCGCATCAGTCTGCCATCCGGACTCTTCTTCGCCTCGAGCAGCTCCGCCTGAGCCCAGTTCAGCCATAGGAAGCGCCCGGCGGGAGTCATCTGGTCCTGATCCTCCACGGTAAGCGTATTATGCACCTGCGTAACCCGCAGAGTGTTCTCCCAGGGAGAAGGTGCATTATATAGATATGTGCCCGCGTCCAGTGCAAGGTTCAGGCCGCGCCACCACAGGTCCAGGTGCAGCTGATCGGCGTGAGCCGGGCGGCTGGTGAAGCGCGCCGTCCGCAGGTAAACCCAACAATCACGCGCCGGGCTTTCCAGAATCGCCAGAGTCGCAGGAGTCGTCGGTGGCACGTTCGGCCCAGGACCGATCTCATTCCTGGCTGGTTCTACTCCAAACCAGGCGGACATCTCATCCCACGCGCCTGGCGGGAGGACGGGCATTCCCAGGAAGGCCAGGGCAGCTGCCTGGAGGACCGGACGGTAATCTTCGTATGGACAGACAGTCAACGGGAGTATGTAGGCTCCATCATTGTGCCCCAGGTTAGGGACGCGACCTGACGCAGGATCGAGCAACGCCAGGAGCCAGCGTGTGGAAGCTGCCAGGCGTTGTTGGGTTTTTTCCGGAAATTGCCTTCCCAGGCAATTCCCCCACAGGGCGATTTGCAGCATCAGTCGGTGATAGTTGGTGCTGTGCTGGAGGTAAGTGCCATCCACGGCGATCTGGCCCTGCAGGGCGCGGTTGAACCATTTCCAACCGAGGTCCTGCCAGCGCCGGGCGGAGGGGTGGTCAGGCAGGATCAGGCCTGCTGTGAACAGCCCGGCGGCTTCGACCAGCAGATGGTTGTTGTTCTGCGCCCGGGCATAGGCCAGGGTTGGCGGGAGGCGGGCCGCGTGTTCCGCAATCGCCTGTCCCAGGTAAAGAGCCCGTTCTTGGGTCGAGTGAGAGGACTTATGGAAGACCTGCCAGGAGAAGGCCAGGGCGACCAGGCGCAGGGCGACTTCCTGTCCGCTGGCCCAGTTCGGGCCTTCATTAACCGGGTTAGCTCTCAGGAAGGTTTCCGTATCCCGCCAAAACGCCTCGGCATAACGTTCGTCCTGGTTCAGGTGGTAAGCCCGCGCCAGAGGGTAAACCCAGCCAAAGCGGGCTGGTTCCCAGATCAGCTTGATATCGATCCCTTCGACCTGGCCGTTGCCGTGCTCGTAATAAGTCCAGTGCTGAAGGGATCCAGGAGGTGTCAGACTGAGCGGGACGGGCTGCCCGCCGAATAACCGCACCTGTCCGGACAATACTTCTTCGGCCTGGAAAAATACATCGGCGGATTGACCGGAAAGCAGGTTTCGCAACACGTCCGGGTCTGGCACGGAGAGCAGATCACTTCGCGGGGTAAAATCGACCTGGCCACTCGCCGGTTTATTTCTGTTATCCGGCGTGGCCCGGTGCAGATACCCGCTGCGCAGTTGGGCCTGGTACCAGGCGTAGAGCGCCAGCTGTTTTAGACCAAGTTCCCGGAGGGCCTGAAAAGTAAGGAGAATGCGCTTTCGAGGAGCCAAGAAACGCCAACCGTGGGGCCGGGAATTTCCTCAGGAGAACAGATCCGCGATCCCCTGAACCACTTCGCCCAGGATTTGTACTGAACGCCGGGGCTCGCCCGGGATCTCCAGGCTGTGGTTCGCCCCTTCGAACACCAGGATTTTTACATTGCGCTGGGCGCGGATAGCCTGGAGGATCTGGAGGTCAAAGGTCGCATCTCCGCTGCCTCCGGCGATTAGAGCCTTGCCTTGCAGGCTCTGGGCAGCCTGGGCGACTATCGGTAGATTGAGCAGGGGTGTGAGCCAGATGGTCGACGCCTGTATATAAGCGGAATCCCCTTGCCCAACCAGCAGCGCCATGGTCAGCGTGCCGATCGACTTTCCGACCAGCACCAGCCGGCTGTAAGTGCGTTGCCCCTGACCGGTTTGCAGCGCGCTGCGGGCATCCTCCAGATACCAGAGCACCTGCTCGGCCTGAGACAGGCTGGCGAACTCGGCACGGTTGTAGTCCGTCCACAGCTGCAGTACATCCATTCCCAGGGTGGTCAAGGCGGAGGTGGTATAGTGTAGGAGCGGTTTATCGCAGGTGTAGCGTAAACCGGGAAATAAGACCGCCAACGCCTGGGGAGAACCGGCCTGCCGGTAGTACCGGTTTGGGACGGAACCCCCATCCTGCCGGGAGATCTCCAGTGAGGTGATGTCGAAATGCTGGTTCATGCCTGATAATCCCAAATGGAAAGCGTGCCACCACTGCGGAGCGCTTCCACGGCGTAAATAGCCGCCCTGGATACACCGAATATTTGATCGTATGGGATGGGTGGAGGTCCACCAGATAAGATTGCCTGGGCGAATGCCTCCCATTCCGTATGATGCCCCTTGTCCTGGCGCAGGCGGGATTTCTGCACGGTGCGCTTTCCATCTTGTAACATCTCTAGAGAGCGAAAATCCTCCAGGACAGCAACTCGACCCGAGGTAAATACTTCGATGCGCTCTTTTGGAAACGCCCGATCCCCGTTTGCCAGGTAGGCGATCGATCCTAGCGAACCATCCGGGAAGGTCAGGCGGATCAGGACGTTATCCTCCTGGTAGCGGCCTTGATCTGGAAGACCGGCGGTGGAAATTGAGCTTGGTGGGGAGCCTACCATGAAAGCCAGGAAGTCGATGAAGTGGCAGGCTTCGCCGATAATACGGCCTCCACCCTGGCGCGGGTCGTGCAGCCAGTGCTCCGGTGGCAGGAAGCCGGCGTTCACCCGGTACAGGGCGACCAGCGGCTCCTGGCGTTCGTCGCTGAAGGATTTCAGGCGTACGGCAAGCGGGGCGAAGCGCCGGTTAAACCCGACGGTCAGCAGCGGCTTTTGGGATGGCGCGGATCCATCCGTGGAAGGGGAAATTGGGGCTTTATTCCCCATATTCAACGCAGCGATTATCGATTCAATCTCTTCGATCGTCAAAGCCAGCGGCTTCTCACAAAAGACGTGTTTACCTGCTGCGAGCGCAGCTACAACCTGGCGGGCATGCAGGTCATGACGGGTCAGGATGGCAACCGTATTTATGGAGGCATCACCGAGGATCTGTTCTTCGGTGGAACTGGCATAATGGAAATTATAGCGTTCGGCAGCATGCCGGGCGTTCAGACCGCTGGCGGAGGCGATTCCCACCCGCTCGATGTCAGCGGCCTCTTTCAGAACTGGAAGCAAAACCGCCGTCGCGAAGTTTCCAGCACCGAGCACGCCCAGGCGGACTTTTTCCGTCGTGGAAAAAGGAGGTGCCTCGAGCTCCCGGTCTGCAATAATCTCGAACTGCCTTCCGACATCAAGGGTTTTTTCCTGCGGATAAGTCAGCAGCACGCCTAAGAAGGGCTCCTGGGTCTTGCCGGTAATCAACTCATAGGCCGCCGGGGCTTGCTCGATAGGGAAGCGGTGGGTGATCAGTGGGCGGACGTCCACCCGCCCGGAAGCCAGCAGTTCGACAAAGGCCTCCAGATTGCGACCTTCGGTCCAACGCACGTACCCGATCGGATAATCCTGCCCGCCCTCTTCGTAATCCGGATCGTAGCGCCCAGGACCGTAGGAGCGGGAATTGAGGAAAGTAAGCTCTTTGGCATAATAAGCCTTGCGCGGCAGCTTCAGACCGACTGCGCCGACTGCCACGACGCGGGCCCGGTCGCGGGCAATCTGACCCGCCAGTTCCACCGGATCGTCCGAGGGTGTGTCCGCGCAGATCAACACCGCGTCGAAGCCCACCCCGCGTGAAATACTATCCGCCGCGGCTTCTGCCTGGTCGCGCAGCACTGCCTGACTGGCCCCCATCTTACGGGCCAGTTCGACCCTCCCGGGGTCGATGTCGATCCCAAATACAGAGCAGCCGGCGGCTGTGGCAATACCAACCGCCAGAAGACCCACCAATCCCAGGCCGATCACCGCGACCCGGTCCCCGATCCCGGCTTCGGTAAGGCGGAAGCCATGCAGCGCGATGGCTCCCAGGGTGGTGAAAGCGGCAGATTCGAAGTCCACCGGATCGGGCAGGGAGGCCAGTAGATTCTCGGGAACTACGGCATAATCGGCGTGGACCGCGTAGCCTCCACCGGCGCAGGCCACGCGCTGACGGGCACGCCACCCCTGCACCCCCTCACCCACGGCGGTGACGATCCCGGAAGAAGCGTACCCTAACGCCAAGGGCTGCTCCAGCCGGTTAAAGGCGGCCTCTATGGTGGTGAGCATCCCTTCACGGCGCGCCTTGTCCAACACCTGCCGCGCCAGGTCCGGGCGAGAGCGTGCTTTGCCAAGCAGACTCTTACCGGCGAATTCGACCAGCATGCGTTCGGTACCCGCCGAGACCAGCGAGGCAGCCGTACGCACCAGGACGGTCCTGGGTTTCGGAGTGGGTACAGGCACCTCAGCGACGTAAGTCTCACCGGTGCGCAGGTTTTGGAGCAGCTGTTTCATGGGGAACTGGGATCGGTGGATAGGACCATTTCTGTCGGGTGAGCTTCAGTATACCGCAAGTTTGATCGATAGGAGCAGCCCTGCGTTCTATCCAAACTAAATACCGGTTGCAGGCTTCGAGCCAGTTACATGGTGCGCCATCCGCCCCGCTCCGGTCTGCCTGGAGAGGCGGCTCTGCGCTGCGTGTTATAATTTTTTCAACCCCGACAGGAGGATGTCAAATTGTCCGATCCGCGTGTGTCTAAGTTCGCAAAGATTCTGGTCGATCATTCCACGAAGGTCGCTCCGGGTGACCGGGTAGCCATCACCTCGACGACGGCAGCCGAACCGCTGGTGCAGGCGCTTTACGGGTTGGTGCTGGAGCGGGGTGGATTCCCTCACGTGCTTCTCGATCTGCCCGGTCAGGAAGAGCTGCTGTTCGCGCGCGCCACTGACCGGCAGCTGGAATACGTGCCGCTCTTTCACAAGATGGCCTTCGAAGAGTTCGAAGTATTGATCAAGATCCGGGCGGAGACGAACACGCGCGCGCTGAGCGGCGTAGACCCTGAGCGCCAGGCACACCGGCAGAAATCCATCTCGGCCCTGATCGGCGCTCAGATGCGGCGCGGCGCGGATAAATCTCTGCGCTGGATGTCGACTCTTTACCCGACCAGCGCCTACGCCATGGAAGCGGAGATGAGCGACGCGGAGTATGAGGATTTCGTCTACCGGGCCGTACACGCCGACGAAGGCGCACCCGATCCGGTGGCGTACTGGGCAGGTGTGGAGCAAGAACAGAAGCGCATCGTCGACCGCATCGAAGGACACGACAAGGTCGATGTTTACGGCCCGAACGTCGATCTGTCGCTCTCGATCAAAGGGCGGACTTTTCGCAATGCCAGCGGTCAGCACAACATGCCGGACGGCGAGATCTACACCGGACCGGTCGAGGATTCGGCCAACGGGTGGGTACGCTATACCTACCCGGCGATGTACCAGGGCCGCATTGTAGAAGGGATCGAGCTACGCTTCGAGGCTGGCAAGGTTATTCAGGCCACGGCGAAGAAGAACGAGGAGTTCCTGCTGCGCATGCTGGACACCGATCCCGGGGCGCGCTACCTGGGCGAGTTCGCCATCGGTACCAATTTCGAGATCGACCGCTTCACCCGCAGCATCCTGTTCGACGAAAAAATTGGCGGATCTTTCCACATGGCGCTGGGCGCCGGCTACCCCGAGACCGGCAGCCAGAACCGGAGCATGATCCACTGGGATATGATCTGCGACCTGCGCCAGGACGCGGAGATCCGGGTGGATGGGGAAGTGGTCTACCGGAATGGGGCGTTCGTGTTTTAATCGGCGTCGTGCGACCTCAGGCGCGCCAGTAGCCATGCCGGAGTGGGCGGATATCCTCTGCGGTGATAAAAGCTTCCGGATCGACGTTATTAACCGAGCTGCGCACCTGTTCGATATTCTTGCGCAGGACGCTCACCGCCAGCATGGTCACCATGCCATCCTTGCCGCGCGCCGGGATCTCGGTAACTGCATACCCGGCTGAACGCAGGTACTCGGCGATGGCGGCTCCCCGCCGGGAGCTGATAATGCGTAAGTTGGCGTGACCGATCGCCAGCCGGTTTTCTATCGTGATGCCCAGAACGTTTCCGGTTGCGAAGCCGGCGGCATAACCGATGATATTAAGGGGATTATTCAGGTTGGCGAGCACGGAGGTGATTGCCAAAACAAAGATGGCAGATTGGAAGAAACCCAGCACCCAGGCAATGCCTCTACGGCCGCGCATCACAAACAACACCCGCAAGGTGTCGAGCGTCATATCGCCAACTCGCAAGGCGAAGATTATCCCCGCACTCAGCAGGGCTTGAGTAGTTAATGTGAATTCCATTGCCTTACCGCGGCAACTCTGGAGAGACCGGCTTGAATTCGTGCAGGATCGGCTTCGAATTTAGCGCTGGCAGGTAAAGGCGTTCGACGTAATCCTTCACCATACGATGCATGTTATAACGTGGTGAAATGGTGCGCATAGACTCTTTCATCCGCCCGATCCATTCCCCTGGAAGCCCATCCGAGGAGCGCTCCTGGTAATACAACGGGATGATCTGGTTTTCCAGGCTGTCATACAGGCTCTCCGCATCTGCCTGGTCCTGCAGATCGGGATTATCGTAATCCCGATCTTCGCCGATCGCCCAACCGTTCGAACCGTTATAGCCTTCCCGCCACCAGCCGTCTAACACTGAAAAATTAAGCACCCCGTTCATGGCGGCTTTCATCCCGGAGGTGCCCGAAGCTTCATTCGGGCGACGCGGGGTATTTAGCCAGACATCCACACCCTGGAGAAGATAGCGAGCCAGGTTCATATCGTAATCTTCCAGGAAGACCAACCGGCCGCCGTTCTCGGCTTTCTTCACGATCCGGTAGACCTCCTGGATTAAGAGCTTGCCTGGTTCGTCGGCGGGATGGGCTTTCCCGGCAAAAATGATCTGCACGGGCATATTGGGTCGATTGATGATATCGAGCAGGCGCGCGAGGTCGCGCAGGATCAAGTTAGCGCGCTTGTAAGTGGCGAAGCGGCGGGCGAATCCGATGGTCAGCGCGTAAGGGTCTAATAGTACGCCAGCCGCGACGACCTGCACCGGGTGAACGCCGCCTCTCAGCCACTGATCACGGGCCCGCTCGCGCATGTAATAGGCCAGCTTGCGCTTAAGATGACGCCGCACCGTCCACAGTTCGGCGTCTGGAATCGTCTCGATCTTCTCCCACATCTTCGGATCGTCCAGCCGATCGGCCCAGTCGGCGTCAAAGTACCGGTCGAAAAGATTCCTCAGGCGACGCGCCAGCCAGGTGAAGGCATGGACTCCGTTCGTGATGTGGGTAATCGGTACTTCTTCCTCAGGCAGATCTGGCCAGAGTGCATGCCACATCTTCCTGGCTACCCGGCCATGCAGCTCGGAGACTGCGTTGATGTGCTCTGAAGAGCGGATTGCCAGGACGGGCATGCTGAAAGTCTCCCCCCAGGGATTCTTATGGCTTGCTAAATCCATGAACTGTTCTCGATCCAGACCGAGTTCAGACCAGAGTTGAGAGAAATATTTATCCATCAACCACATGGGAAACTCGTCATTTCCCGCTGGAACCGGGGTGTGGGTTGTGAAGATGGCGGTGGCGCGGATGCGCGCCAGAGCCTGGTCAAAACTATGGCCGGAGGCTACCATCTCGCGGGCCCGTTCCAGGTTGAGGAAAGCGGAGTGTCCTTCATTCATATGCCAGGTGCTCGGGTTATATCCTAAAACACGCAGCGCCCGCACGCCTCCGACACCGAGCAGGATTTCCTGGGAGATGCGCATCTCCATATCGCTGTTGTACAGCCGGGCGGTCAGATCCCGATCAGGAGCGGAGTTTCCGTCAACATCGCTATCTAAGAGAAAGAGCGGTACGCGGCCGACCTGGATTTTCCATAATCGGGCGTGGACTTCGCGACCAGGCAGTTCGACTGAGACGGTCACCTGCTCGCCTTCGTCCGTTCTAATTGGCAGGATCGGCAGGTCTTCAAAGCGCAAGCGCAAAGAATGAGCCTCCTGCCAGCCATCTTCGGTGATTCGTTGGGAGAAATATCCTTTCGTATACAAAAAACTGACTGCAACGAGTGGAAGTCCAAGAGCGCTGGCGCCCTTTAAGTGGTCTCCGGACAGCATCCCCAGCCCACCCGCGTATATCGGCAGGGTTTCGTGTAGACCGAACTCGGTAGAGAAGTAGGCGATGGGCCGGTTCTCGAACTCCGGGTGAGTGCGGGCACACCAGGTGTGAGTTTTTTGCATGTACTGGTCGAACGAGCGGAAGATTCGATCGTAAAATTCCAGATAATACCTGTCATGAATCATCGCGTCGAGCCTGGCGCGCTCGACCGTCCGGAGGAAGCGGACCGGATTGTGATTCAAGCGATCCCACAAGTCGCGGTCGATCCGCATGAGCAGGCGCTGTGAATCAGGATTCCAGGTCCACCACAGGTTATAGGCGAGTTCGCCGAGCCGGTTTATCCGGCGAGGCAGGTTGAAGCGGTTCGGATATTCGGCGTGAAAATACTCCATATACTCGTAAGCTCCTTATAAATCATTAAAGCAAAGTAAACACTGAATTATAAATGATCCTCCCTCGATTAATTGAGGAGTGTGCATAAAAGAATTGAATTGTGGTCGGTTCATCGATTGTCATGATCCTGTCTTTCGCTCTACAAAAACCAATGATTTTCATATCGAATGGTCGAAAGCCAGATTATCTGGTATGTCCATACAGGATTGCTCTAAATTTGCAGACCACCCCGGGAGGTTTTCCCGGGGTGGCTGTTTAAATACTTGGGCGGTCGATACGATCTCTGTGGTTACGGCGCGCCGACCAGTGAGAAGAATGCATCGGCTGAGGGGAACGGCGCTGTCGTAGAAACAAATAACGAGGCGAAGTCATCCCCGATCGAGGACAATCCCACATAATCGCCTACGAAGAAGCCCCCTGCAATTGGGGCTGCCCTCATGTCGAATGAGACGGGTGTAACGCGCGTCTCATCCGTCCAGTTTGAAGGGCTGTCACAATCCGAGTGACAGTGGAGCAGCCAATGGTCAGTCGTGAGCTGTCCATCTCCCGCAACGTCGCTGCGAAAATCGTAGAAGCTCACCCCGACTGTGCCATCCTCTGCCACATGGACAGAAGGTGTGAAAGCCTGAGCGGTGCCAGAGTTCCCATTGATCTTCATCGTCGGCGACCAGGTCACACCACCATCTTCGGACATGGTGAAGGCGATGTCTGCTTTTCCGGAAAAGCGCAGATCTTGCCAGACCACGTACAGGTTGCCATTGTCCGGGTCAACCGCCACATCCGGGATGATGTCACCGGTTCTCACCAATGCACCATCCTGCGGATCGCGGATAACTGCCCTGAAGAGTTTGTCGATGATTTGGGCCTGCTCGGACCAGGTCTCGCCCTGGTCGGTCGAACGCAGGAAGGCGACGTTCATCCCCCGCACGCCTTTAGCGTTTTTGAAGTTGTAGATCAGGTTGAAGAAGTCGAACAGGTCGCCCCCTTCGCTTTGCGGATGGACTACGATCTGGTTTCCGATGGTCTGCTTGACCGCACCGGGGTCATAAATCATGCGGGCCGGCTCCCAGTTATTGCCGCCATCGGTCGTGCGTGCAAACCAGGTTGGACCACGATACCCGATCGCGTGCTCGAAGACTTCCAGCGGCGGGGCCTTTCCAGAGGCAAGGGTAAGCCGGTCCCAGACCGCGTATACGAAATCCGGATCGTTCGGATCGGCGGTGATGGAGTTCTTATCGTTGAGGACATTTGGACCCTGGTCGAATTTCAAGGTTACCGGAGCGCTCCAGGCGAGACCGCCGTTCACCGATTTCGAGACCAACATGGCGCTGTCGGGGAACCCCTGCGCAGTAATGCCGGTACTGGTCGAAAGGCTCATATGGTATAGATCGCCGTTCGGCGCGAAGGTGAGCCAGGGATCGGAAGCGCGCTTGAGGGTCGCATTGCCCGAGCAGACACTTAATCCCGGGACGACCACCTGGGACCAGGATGTGCCTCCATCCGTGGAAACACCGGCGACAAGGCCGCGCGAACCACCGTTGTTCCAGCGGTCTTGTTGCCAGGTCGCGACGATGTTAGCCGGATTGGTTGGGTTTACATCCACCCACGGCTCGACTTCAGTGTTTGCATAGACGGTTCCCACCTGGCCTGCATCCGCGGTGCAGCCCGCGAACGGGCTAACGGCCGCAGAAGCGAGCACGGGCGGGGAGGCTGTATACGCTGCGGCTGATGCCGTGAGTACACCCACTGTCACCAGTATGGTAACCAGCGCAAAGACACGCCAAACAAGATATTTCTTACGCATCGTTCGTTTCTCCTTGGTAATACTTCTAGTCAGGAAAGTTCTACAGAAAACCAATCTCCCGGTGAGTATTCCGCACGAGAGTGAGAGGGGCGTTTATTTCTCGTTGAATTTGGAGGATTGAATTGAGGTTGGGAATTGCCCGCCCCTTCGAAAGCTTATGGTCGGGTATCGTTCAATGGATACAATCACCTCCTTCAATCAAACCCCGCCGGAGATACCCCCGTATCGCATTGATCGTAGCCTACCGGCAAAAACAAGACTAATCGGACCCGATTTAGCGTTGCCGGATTGTAACATCATCTCCCTGCGAGGCAATAGGACATTTGGGTTATCAGCAGGGCATTCTTAAAATCGCCTGATAGAATTTTCAAAACACAAAACCTATAAATCGGGATAGAATTCCTGGCAGCATGCCCCAGCCTGTTCAATTATTCGTGACCTGCATCCTGGACTCGTTTTATCCGGACACTGCCCTGGCAGCCTTTAAGGTCTTACAGAGTGCTGGTTCGCAGGTAGATTTCCCCGCAGGGCAGACCTGCTGCGGCCAGCCGGCTTTCAACGCCGGGATGCGATCTCAGGCTCGCCGCATGGCCGCGCATACCTTGCAGGTGTTCGGAAATACCTCCGGATCGGTAGTGATGCCCTCCGGTTCTTGCGCGGCGATGATCCGGCATGGTTATCCGGAATTATTCAATGGTGATCAAAAGTGGGATGCGTCTGCGCGAGCGCTGGCAGAGCGGACTTTCGAATTGACGGAATTCCTGGTAGACGTGCTGGGGGTCCACGACCTGGGGGCGCGCTTCCCCGGTCGCCTGGCGTATCATGCTTCTTGTCACCTGCTGAGAGGGCTCGGGGTTAAGCGCCAGCCGCACCTGCTGCTTGGAGAAGTGCGCGGCGCCGAGATCGTCCCGCTCCCCGCCAGTGAAGAATGTTGCGGTTTTGGCGGGCTATTTTCTATCGAACACCCGGAGATCTCCGCAGCCATGCTCGAGAGAAAGATCGCGAACATGCTTGCCTGTGGCGCGCCGCACATCGTCTCCTGTGATGCCGGTTGCGCCACCCACATCAACGGCGGTTTGCACCGGCGCGGCCTACCGCCGCGCGCCATCCACATCGCCGAGGTTTTAGCGGCGCGCTGAGCCAGGCGACGATCCGGTTTGCACTATAACAGTTAGCCTCTACCCGATGCCAGACGCCTTCCACCAGCACATCCGCGCAGCCCTGGCTGATCCTGTCTTACAATCCGCTCTGGATACGAATGCCGAGCGGCGGGTGAAGGCTCGCCTTCAAGCCATGGCAACTTTGCCTGGGGACGCCAATGCACTCCGCCGGCGAGCCCACGCGATCCGCGCCCAAACCCTGGCAAACCTGGACAGCTATCTCGCTCAATTTATCCAAAACACCCAGGCGAATGGGTTCACCATACACCGGGCTGCCGATGCCGAGCAGGCGATCCAAATCGTTTTGAGGATTGCCCAAGAACATAACAATAGGGTGATCGCTAAGTCAAAGACCATGGTGAGCGAGGAGATCGAGTTAAATCGGGCTCTCGAGCAGGCCGGCCTGCACCCGGTCGAAACCGATCTCGGCGAGTTCATCGTCCAGCTGCGCGGCGAACGTCCTGCCCATCTCATCACGCCGGCTGTCCACCTTCGCCGGGCAGAAGTAGGCCAGACTTTCCACGAAAAACTCGGGATTCCCCTGAGCGACGATATTCCCACCCTGATCGCTGCTGCCCGCCAGATCTTACGGCAGACTTTTTTGGAGGCGGGTGTCGGAATATCTGGGGTTAATTTTGGCGTGTGTCAGACCGGGAGCATCTGCCTGGTGTCCAACGAAGGCAACGGGCGTATGGTCACTACTCTTCCGCCTGTGCACATCGCCCTGATGGGGATCGAGCGCCTGGTGCCGGATTTGGACGATCTGGCGCTGTTGTTGAGCTTGTTGGCTCGATCCGCGACCGGGCAGAAAATGACGGTCTATACGACTCTGATCCACTCACCTCGCCAGCCGGGAGACCCGGATGGACCTGAGGTACGCCATCTGATCCTGCTGGATAACGGGCGGGAAGCCGTGCGCCATTCTCCACTGGGGGAGGCGCTGTTGTGCATCCGCTGCGGGGCCTGCTTGAACGCCTGCCCGGTTTTCCGCGAGATCGGCGGGCATGCATATGTGGACCGGGCAGGACAGGGCACTCCCTATAGCGGACCGATCGGTTCGGTACTCTCGCCCGGTTTATTCGGTCAAAGAGAATTTGGGCAACTGGCGCGTGCCTCGACTCTGTGCGGAGCCTGCCAGGAGGCTTGCCCGGTCGATATCGATCTTCCCGGTTTATTGCTCAGAGTGCGGGCGGGAGGAATCGAGCTGGGTTCTCCTCACCCGGAGCGCAGGGTTCCCCCGGCCGTCGCGCTCGGACTACAGGCGTATACCTGGATTGCCTCCAACCCGCGCCGCTTTCACCTTGCCCAGCGCCTGGCCGGTTTATTCAGCCGGTTGGTGGCGCCTCGGTCTGGTTGGATGCGCTTGCCTGCGTTTACTGGATGGGGAACCAGCAAGGATTTCCCCCGCCCGGCCCTGCACCCTTTCCGTGAGGATTGGGCCTCCGGGAGGCAAGTTCAAGAAATCGGTGAG
>DATDRQ010000284.1:0-6581 GCA_035291645.1 Anaerolineales bacterium | reverse complement strand
CAGATGCGAGATCGGGTGTCTAAGCCAAAATACCTGGTAGATATCAAGTGCTTACCGGGGATGAACGACATTTCTTACGATCCAT
This sequence comes from Anaerolineales bacterium, assembly GCA_035291645.1. Taxonomy (GTDB): domain Bacteria; phylum Chloroflexota; class Anaerolineae; order Anaerolineales; family UBA4823; genus DATDRQ01. The sequence goes on along the minus strand of DATDRQ010000284.1, from coordinate 6,496 downwards.
CCGTCGGGTTAACCATCGGTGCAGCCGTTAACATGAACCGGGTGATCGCCTTTCCACAGGTGCGAGAGCATTACCAGGTTCTTGCAGAAGCCGCCCAGAGTGTCGCGAGCTACCAGTTGAGGTCGAGAGCCACGATCGTCGGCAACATCTGCAACGCCTCCCCCGCCGGAGATACGATCGGAGCCTGCCTGCTGCTGGACGGTGTGCTCAATATCCACGGTCAGGATGGCATGCGCCAGGAGCCGCTGAAGGATTTCTTCCTTGGCCCGCGTATGGCAGCCTTGAGGAAAGGGGATATCGTCACCTCGATTCAACTTCTTGCTGCCCCAGACGGCTTGACCGGCAAATATCTCAAGCTGGGTCGCAACAGGATGAGCGATTTGGCGATCGTGGGCGTAACAGCCATCGGCTACCCGGACCAAAGCGTGGCATCTGGCTACCGGATGAAAATTGCATTGGCCTCTGTCGCGCCCACGCCATTGGTTGTCGACCGGGTTGAAACGATCCTGGGGGAAACCTCAATCACAGAAGAGAGGCTCATCCTGGCCGCGCAGGCCGCCATGGAGGCCTGTAAACCCATCGATGATGTCCGGGCCAGCGCCCGTTATCGAAGATACATGGTCCGCAATCTCTCCCTGCGGGCGATGAGAGCAGTATGGGAAGGATTACAGGGACGGGCTGCCTGAAGGTGAAGGAAAATGGCGCCTGTCAGGCAGATCGATTCAGAACGCTAAACCCAGGAGAACAGCATGGGATTTCACCGGATTAACCTTACGATTAATGGTGAACTCGAACAGGTCGATGTTCCTGCAAATATGACCTTATTGGAGCTGCTGCGCGAGAGTCTGGCCCTCACCGGCACGAAGAACGGATGCGCCGCGGGTGAATGCGGCGCCTGCACCGTTATGATAAATGGCGAACCGGTAAACAGCTGCCTGGTATTGGCGGTCGAATGTGCTGGAGCCGAGATCATCACGGTCGAGGGACTGGCGCGCGATTCTCAACTGGATGCGATCCAGAAAGCCATAATCGATGCCGGCGGTGTGCAATGCGGTTACTGTACACCCGGGATTTTGATCACGTCCCGCGCCTTGATTGACCGCAATCCCCATCCGAGCGAGGCGGATATCCGGGAAGCTCTGGTCGGCAATTTGTGCCGCTGCACCGGTTATGTGCGCATCATCGAAGGTATTCAGGAAGCTTCCAGGATGTGAGAGGAGATATCTTATGGGAAACAGGATCACCCAAACCGAAGTTCCCAAACCGGTTGGAGAGAGTAAACCGCGCCTGGACGCCCGCGAGAAGGTAACCGGTGCAGCCATCTTCGCCGATGACATCCAATTTGGCAATGCGCTGTTGCACGCGCGCATCCTGCGCAGCCCGCACCCCCATGCGCTCATAACATCGATCGACACCAGCCAGGCAGAAGCCCTGCCGGGTGTGAAGGCGGTGGTCACCGGTCAGGATTTCCCAGGATATATCGGCCTGTATCTATTAGACCGGCATATCTTCTGCCGCGACCGGGTGCGGTATGTGGGTGATCCGGTGGCAGGAGTGGCCGCGATCAGTGAGGCGATCGCCGAAAAGGCTCTGGAATTGATCGAGGTCGAGTACGAGGTGCTGGAACCGGTTCTGGATGGAGAATATGGCGCCAGCCCCGATTCTACGGTGATCCATCCAGCTCTGGCGGAATACAAGGCAGCCAGTTTTATTCTGCCTCAACCGGGCACCAATATTTCGAATTATTTCAAAATCCGCAAAGGCGATGTAGAGCAGGCCTGGGGAAGATGTGCGGCGATCGTTGAGCGCAAGTACCGCATTCCCCATATCCAACACGTCCCGATTGAAACCCACGTCGCAATTGCCCAGGCGGACGAGACCGGCAAAGTCACCCTTTGGGGGAATTCACAATCTCCGTTCGCCCAACGCAACCTGATTGCCCAGGCTTTGGGGATTTCCCAGAGTGATATGCGGGTGATCGCGCCCTACGTGGGCGGCGGCTTCGGCAGTAAGGCCGGCGTCAGTATGGAATCGCTGGCGGTGGCGATAGCTACCAGGGTGAAAGGTCGCCCGGTGAAACTGGTCCTGACCCGTGAAGAGGAATTCTACACGGCTTTCGTGCGCCAGGGTCTGATCGCTTATTTCAAGATGGGTTGCAGCGAGGATGGAAGACTGGTCGCCATGGAGAACCGGTTTTACTGGGATGCAGGCGCGTACACGGAGTACGGCGTCAATATTACGCGCGCCAGCGGTTACAGCAGCAGTGGACCGTATGAGGTGCCCAACGTAAAAACAGATAGTTATTGTGTATACACGAACCATCCAGTTGGCGGACCGATGCGCGGTTTTGGCATGCCAGAAATGCATGCCGGCTTAGAGCAGTGCATCGATGAATTGGCTCTGCAGATCGGCATGGACCCGGTTGAATTTCGAAGGATTAACTGCTTGAAGGACGGCAGTATCCTGGTCACGGGCAGCCAGATGCATCCCACCGGATTATCCCAGTGTCTGGAGAAGACAGCCGAGGCGATAGCATGGGGACACAAAGCTCTCCCCAGCGCCCCCAACAAGCGGCGCGGCAAGGGGTTGGCATTGATGTGGAAAGCTCCGGCGATGCCCCCCAATGCAGGTTCCAGCGCCTGGGTAGAATTGACCGAGGACGGTCGGGTAGCTGTGGGTGTAGGAGGTCAGGACCTTGGCCAGGGAGCTTTCACGGTGATGGCCCAATTAGCTGCCGGAGCGCTGGGCGTGCCTTACGAGTGGGTGAAGGTCTCGACGCCCGTCGATACTCGCTACAGCCCTTATGAATGGCAAACCGTCGCCAGTCGCCTCACCTGGAGCATGGGCAATGCCGTGGTGAATGCAGCCCGGGATGCTCGCCGGCAGATTCTCGACATGACTGCCGAAGCCTGGGGCGAGGACCCTGATAAGCTGGATATTATCGACGGGATGGTTGTGTCATACAGCAGTGAGAGGGAGGTCCCTCTCAAAGATATCGTGATCTACGGTCTTCCCAAGCCGGATAACCGGGGTTGGATCGGGGGACCGGTGATCGGACGAGGCAAATTCATGCCTGACTATGTGACCGGCCTGGATCCGGAGACCGGGCAGGGGGAACGGGCTGTGGTCCATTACACGACCGGAGCGCAAGCGGTCGAACTGGAAGTCGATCTGGATACGGGCCAGATCGAAATCATCCGTGGCGCAGCAGCTTTTGATGTGGGCAAAGCTATCAATCCAGAGATGGTGAAAGCGCAAATCGAAGGGGGGTTTGTCCAGGGGATGAGCTCTGCCCTTTTCGAGTGTATGCAGTTGAAAGATGGCGTGATGCAGAATCCGAGCTTCGTCGATTACCGCATCGCCACCTCGTGTGACATCCCCGAGGGGATCAAGACGATGATCGTTGAAGTTCCCCAGGATGATGGGCCTTGGGGCGCCCGGGGGGTGGGGGAGCACTCGATGGTGCCGACTGTCCCGGCCATCGCGAATGCCATTTACGATGCGATCGGGATTCGATTTGAAGGCCCACCGTTTACCGCAGAAAAAGTGTACCTGGCCATGCTCGAGGCTGGAATCATAACGTGATCGAGCTGGCAGAGATGCTAAAATAGGAAAGGATACATAGACAAAGAGAGGCCATTATGAAGATAATCGATCTGACCATCCCTTTGGGGATTGGAACTCCCCCCTGGCCAACCTACGAACCACTCCAGGTCAAATACTTTAAGCGCCTGGCTCCTAATGGCGCCAATGGTCAATTATTGACTCATTCGAATCACCTGGGTACGCATTTAGACGGCGAGATCCACTTCCATACACCTGGCAAGGATATTGCCCAACTGGACATGGATTTTCTGGTCCATGAAGGTGCAATCGTGGATTTAAGTGACGTGGCCGGGGATTACGATGTTTATACCAGCCAGATGATCGAAGAGCGCGTGGAGGTCAGAGAAGGGGATATTCTGGTCATCCATACCGGGTATCATCACTTCGGCTGGGATATGCCCACTGCCAACGAAGTGCGCTACATGGTCATGCACCCCGGACCCGATCGTGAGTTTGCCGAATGGGCAAAAGCCAAGAAACTGCGCTGGATTGGCGTAGATTGTGGCAGCGCCGATCATCCAATGAATACCATTATCCGCGACTGGATGCCTCGCCAGGCACGCCAGGCAGAGAAGGTGTTCAAGAAGAAATTCGGTAAACCATTGGCCGAATTCTTCGATGATACCAAATACCAGTTGATGCATATTGAGATGTTCCCTTACGGTATTGTCCACGCCGAATGTATCGGTGGGGACATTGACCTGCTGGTCAACCGCCGGGTAACAGTTGGTTTCTTCCCCTGGCGCTTTGTAGATGGCGAATCCAGCATCGGTCGCTGCGTAGCGTTCGTCGAGGATGATGAATATGAACAACTGATGCAGAAAAAAGCCAACCTCCCCAAATCCCGCTTCGGCGATGCTTACGATCCTAAGCACCTCGATTCGATCGATAGGCTTAGCACAGAAAACCTGAGCTGATTCTGATTTGTAAATCATCTTCAACCATCCTGGTAAGCTCCCAGGTGGGATGAAATCAAACCACTATATTTATGGAGGTAATCGATGCCAATTGACATGGAATTGGAACAGGTCTTACGACCTCACCAGTATGAAATGAAACCTTACCCACCCAAAGTCATCACCCTGGCAAATGGCAAGAAAATGGTAGTGCGGCAGGCGGTTCGCGAAGATGTGCCGGAGATCCTAAAGTCTGTTCACCCGTGCCTATTCATTGATCGTGACTATTATGACATCGTCAGTGCCCGCCTGTACGGGGAGCTGCTCGCCTGGTATCGTTACCGGGTGAAAAGCGAATACTGCCTGATGGGTCAGGTGGACGGGTATCTGGTGGGTGTCGTCAATGGACGCATGGAGACTGATCAGGTGGGGATGAGTTACCATACCCTGGCAATTGACCGCGGTCTTCGGATCGGATCGCATTTATTCGCCGCCAAAATGGAATACCACCTGGAATATCTGAACCAGGAAGAGGTCCTGATCGTAGCCGAAAGCCCGATCGGCTTCCGCCGCTGGATGATCGAATATCCGCTGGAACCAACCACGATTCCTCACGAACTGGGAGGCGGTGATTCCTGGCGCCTAACCCGTCAGATTTACTTCGCTGCCAAACCCCGTTTGGTCGTTGGCGAACGTCCGGTGCCACAGGAATTACTCGATGAAGCAGAAGCAGATATCAAGTTTGCTGATGAAGACACCATTCGCGAGCGGATTGCCGGCTTGAAAGGGAGATAAAACAATGAGAGACGTTGCCATCATTGGCGTTGGTATGATCCAGTTCGGGCGGCGGGACGAAGACAGCCTGATGGATATGCTGGCTAATGCCTCCTTGAAGGCTTTAGATGATGCCGGATTAGGAGACAAATCCGTCGATGCGGTTGTTGTGGGTAATATGGGCAGCGGCATTATCCAGCACCAGACAGCAGTTGCCAGCTCCTTGGTAGATCGCCTCAGCCTGTTACCGGCAGCCGCCGAGACGGTAGAAAACGGACCCGCCTCAGGGGGCTCAGCAGTTAAAAACGGTCTTCTGGCGGTCGCTTCGGGCTATTACGACACTGTGCTGGTGGTGGGCGGTGAAAAAATGCGCGAGGTGACCGGCTGGAGGGCAACCGATTTTGTCGCGACCATGACTCACCCGCTGGCAGAATATATCTACGGTGTCACTTTACCCGGCATGGCAGGCATGTTCGCCCGCCTGTATATGGAGAAATACGGCATAACCCGCGAGATGCTGGTGGCAGTGGCGATAAAAAACCAGGAGATGGGCGGGCATAACCCGTTTGCCCATGTGGAGATGGCGATCACCAAGGAGGGCATCTTTGATGACCCGGCTTCAATCGTGAACAACCCGGTGGTTGCTGATCCGCTGCACCTGTACGATGCCTGCCCGGTCAGTGACGGAGCGGCTGCGCTGATTCTCTGCCCACTGGAAAAGATCAAGAATCCAACCAAACCCCCAGTCGTGATTGCCGGTTTCGGACAGGCAACAGATACCCAGACACTACAGGAGCGCGAAGACCCAACCGATCTGAAAGCAGTTACGCTGGCAGCCCAAAAGGCGTTTGAGATGGCCAAACTCAAACCAAGCGATATCCATGTGGCTGAACTGCACGACGCCTTCACCATCCTGGAAATTGCCGAGAGCGAACACGTAGGTTTCTTTAAGAAAGGCGAAGGTGGTAAAGCAGCTCTGGCAGGTAAAACCAAGTTGGGTGGTCAGATACCCATCAATGTTTCCGGGGGATTGAAGGCGCGGGGGCATCCCGTGGGCGCCACCGGCGTGGCGCAAGTGGTGGATATCGTTTACCAGCTACGCCACGAGCTATCCAAGGATCGCCAGGTTAAAAACGCGCAGAATGGCCTGACGGTTAATTTCGGCGGCTTTGGTAACAATGTCCTGGCATTCGTGCTACGGAGGGTGTAACCATGCAAAA
>DATDRQ010000283.1:0-16050 GCA_035291645.1 Anaerolineales bacterium | reverse complement strand
CAACTGGCGACCAGTAAGCCGGCCAGGGCGGCCGACATTAACCAGGTCAATCCACGCAAGCCAGAAATGAACTTCACCATGGAGATTCTAATGAGGGAAATCATAACAGGCCAAAGCGCCCCGCCGCCAAATCCAGGATCTCCAGGATCAAGGCTTCATAGGGCAAATCCTCGGCGCGCGCCATGATGCACAGGTCACTGACCGCCGGGTTCAACCCTGGCAGGGTGTTGATCTCCAGCAGGTAAGGATTGCCGTCGCTGTCCAATCGGAAATCGACTCTGGAGACGTCCTTGGCGCCGATAGCGCGGTGAGCGCGCAGCGCCAGGCGGTTGAACCGGTCGGCGGTCCTGGGATCCAGGTCAGCCGGGCAGAGGTATCCCGGCGCGCCCGTCTCGGTCAGGTCCTTGGACTTGGCATTATAGCCGTACACCCCGGGGGTGACCGACTGCCGGCTTTCGATCTCCAGGATGGGGAAGCGATGAAAGCCATCCGGGCTATACAGGTGCGGGCGGCGGGTGGAGGCAGCGACATCCCGGCGGCCCAGCAGGCCGACGGTGAACTCACGCCCCGGCAGGAATGTCTCCACCAGGGCCGGCTGGCGGTAAGTCTGGATCACATACGCCACCCGCTCGCGCAACTGGGCTTCATCGTTGACCACCGCGTTCAGGTCTACGCCCATCCCGGTGCCTTCCCGGGCAGGTTTTACAAACAATGGGAACTTCAACCCCTGGCGGAGCGGTTCGTCCCCTTCGCTGAACTCCTGAAAAGGCACCACCGGCAGCCCCGCATCCCGCCACAGGCGTTTGGTCAGGGTCTTATCGAGGGAGATGGCGTTGGCGACCACGCCGGAGGCAGTGAAGGGGATGCCATACATCTCCAATAAGGCGGGCACGTGCGCTTCGCGGCCCTCCCCCTGCAGGCCCTCTGCGATGTTAAAGCAGATCTCCGGCCCGGCTTGCTTTACCGTGGTCGCCAGGCTGGCGTCGGCATTCAAGAAGACCGAGCGGTGTCCGCCGGATTCGATCGCCTGCTGGATCGACTGGATCGTCTCCCAGCGGTCGAACTCTGCCCCCGCGTCTGGAGGGGCATCCTCGTCCGGTTCGGCCTGCTCCTCCTTCAGGTTAGCGACGACCGCCACCAACCAGGCAGGGCGTGGATGGATAGCCGGATTGTTTTCCGAGGAATTTTTCGATCGGCGTCCTGCCATCGGATTGATCTCTCCGGTGATTGGGATTGTGACTGCGAATAGAGGAGAAGGTTTGATTATGGGATAAATAGAATTACCCCACCGTGCCGTGTGCAGCGCAGTTCTGAACCTGCCTTCGCAGGTCGGGTCCTTACCCGCCAGATCCGCCTTGGCTCCAGCCTATCGCGTCACTGCCGAGAGTTCGGGCCCCTTTAAGTGAGTGTTGGCTCAGAACCGGTATGCGGCAACACATGCACAGCAGGGTCGACTTTCTTATACCACAGAATCAAACCGTTGAGTAGACAAAACTGTAATTATTTCAGGATCCGGCAGTCACAGGATTTATATGCGTGGTCCGGGAACCGCGTTCGAACTTAATCGATCACCCGCAGGTGCAGCTCGCGCAGCTGCTCCGCCTCGACCGGCGAGGGGGCCTCCGCCATCACGTCGCGCGCCGCCTGGTTTTTAGGGAAGGCGATCACCTCGCGGATGTTCGGTTCCCCGGCCAGCACCATGCACAGCCGGTCGATGCCGGGTGCAATGCCGCCGTGGGGTGGTGTGCCGTACTCGAAAGCCTCCAACATGTGACCAAAGCGCTGGCGCGCCACCTCAGGGTCCAGGCCGATTAATTGAAAGACCTTCTCCTGGAGCGCCCGGTCATGGATGCGGATCGAGCCCCCGCCGACCTCATAATCGTTGAGCACCAGGTCGTACTGCTGGCCGCGGGCTTTGCCCGGGTCGCCGTCGAGCAGGGGGATGTCCTCCAGCATGGGTGCGGTGAACAGGTGGTGGCTGGGGTCCCAGCGTTTCTCCGCCTCGTTCCAGAGGACGTAAGGGAAATCGATCACCCAGCAGAACGCCAGCACGTCCGGGTCGCGCAGGTCCAGCCGGTCGGCGAGCAGCGCCCGCAGGCGGCCGAGCGCCTCGGAGACCACGGCCGGCCGGCCGGCGACGAACAGCAGCAGGTCGCCGGGTTCAGCCTGCATGCGCTCCAACACGGCTTGCAGGCGATCATCAGGCAAGAATTTACTAAAGGAAGAGCGCTGCTCGCCCTGCGGGGTGATCGCCAGGTAAGCCAGGCCCCGGGCGCCAAACTGGGCGACGTACCCGGCCAGCTCGTCGATCTGCTTGCGGGTGTACTCACCCAATCCTTTGGCGTTCAGGCCGCGCACCTGCCCTGCGGAGGCCAGCGCACCCTCGAATACCTTGAAACCGCTGTCCGCCGCCAGGTCGGAGATATCCACCAACTCGAGGCCGAAGCGCAGGTCCGGGTTGTCCTTGCCGTAGCGGTCCATCGCCTCCTGGTAGGTCAGGCGCGGCCAGGGGCTGGCCAGCAGCCGCTTGTGCGGGGTGACCTGAGCGACCATGCGGCTGAAGAGATCTTCGATCAGCGCCATCACGTCCTCACGCTGCACGAAGGACATCTCCAGGTCCAGCTGAGTGAACTCGGGCTGGCGGTCGCCGCGCTGGTCCTCATCGCGGAAGCAGCGGGCGATCTGGAAGTAGCGCTCCACCCCGGCGACCATCAGCAATTGCTTGAGTTGCTGGGGCGACTGCGGCAGGGCGTAGAACTCGCCCGGGTGGAGGCGGGACGGCACCAGGTAATCGCGCGCCCCTTCCGGGGTGGTCTTGAACAGGATGGGAGTCTCGACCTCGATGAAACCGTGCTGGTCCAGGTAGTCGCGGATGAATTTAACCATCCGGTGGCGCAGCACCAGGTTGGATTGCATGCGCTCCCGGCGCAGGTCCAGGTAGCGGTAGTGCAGGCGCGCCTGCTCGTCCACTTCCTCTTCCTTATTAATCAGGAACGGCGGCGTCTTTGCCGGGTTGAGCACTTCGAGCTGCTGGACCTCCACTTCGATCTCACCGGTGGGCAGCCGGGGATTCTCCATGCCGGCCGGGCGCCGGCGCACCTGGCCCTGCACCTGGATGACCCATTCCGGGCGCACCTCCAGGGCGGCCTGGTGGGCAGCCGGGTTTTCTGCCGGGTTGGCGACGACCTGGACGAGGCCGAAGCGGTCACGCAGGTCGATGAAGGTCACACCACCGTGGTCGCGGCGGCGGTGCACCCAGCCAGCCAGGGTAACCTCCTGGCCAACCTGCTCCGGGCGCAGTTCTCCACAGGTATGAGTCTTATACATGGCTTCCTCTCCACAAGGCAAAATAAATCGCCCTTCGCGGGTTTGCGTCGGGCGATCGGCTGGCAAGTCCGGGTATCAGCATCCTGGAACCGCGCGGCCAGCTGCCCGGCGCAAGAGGGGATTATTGACCGGCAGATTAGCATTCGGACGCGCGACCCAGGTAGGTGACATGGCGCAATTATAGCATGGAGCAGGAACGGAGATGGAGCCGGTCTATAACCTGGCCTGGCGCCCGGACGGCAGGCAGCTGGCAACCCTGCACTGGCCCACCTTCCGCCAATCCTACGAATCCGCAGTTCAGATCACGGTCTACGATCTGGATAAAGGACGGGCAATCCGCTACAGCCTGGCAACGGACCTGGATTGGGGTTCGACGGAAGTTGCCATCCCACTGGACGGCTGGGAGGCCAGATTCCCCCTGGCGATGAGCGGATTGGAATCCTGTTCCGCAGCTCGCGGCAGCCCGGGTCCTATGTCAACGCCTCCTCCGCCCCCTTCTGACCGGAGGTGAGGTGGAATTCGCTGGGACGTTCGTTCTCCTCGAAACAGGATAGCACGACCAGGAAACTCGCCCGAGTTTTTCCAGGGTTGCGCCAGCGATGGCGTAACCGGGCGGCAAAGATCAGCGAATCCCCTTCGTTGAGCGTATAGCGATCGGCTTCGATCTCGTATTCGAGATGGCCTTCGAGGAGCAGGACGAATTCGGAGCCAGAGTGGATCATCCCGAATGGACCGCTGCTTGCGCCGGCCTCCAGGCTGAGCAGGAACGGCTCCACGCGGCCGATGAACGCTTCACCACCCAATCCCTGCCACTGCCCGCGCTGGAAATCCACCCGTGTACGCCCGCTCGCCTGGCAGTAGACGACCTGCTGGCGAGGGGGTTCGGCGCGGAAGAAGGCCGTGATCGGCACTTCCAGTGCATCGGCGAGCTTGTACAGAGTGCTCACGGATGGCGAGGTGCGCCCCCGCTCGATCATGCTCAAGGCGTTCGTGGATAAACCGCTGGTGCGGGCCAGCGATCGCATCGACTTGCCGCGCTCCTGGCGCAGCTCCCTTAATCGCTGGCCTACATCGATCGAAGGGACTTCGAGTTCGACCTTCATGTCGCCTCCCGGGAAGCCTGACGCCCCCGCCTTACCTGCCGCATGCGTTATTTTGGAAGATTATATCGCGCTGTACCATTTTTAGTACAGCGATCTCCCAGAAGAACGCACGGCTTTCTTTGAAATCCGAAAACATTGCCAGCTGTCATTGCGAGACCGGCGTTCTTTGCCGGTCGAAGCAAACTTGTTTGCACGAAATCTCCTCACGCAATTCGGGGATTGCATGGGGAGATTGCTTCGCCGCCTCGCAAGGCCTCGGCGGCTCGCAATGACAGCTGCTTCTGACTTTAAGAAAACCCTGCGCAAGAACGGGCAATCCATTCGCCAAATAGCCCCAGCGAAAAGTAACCTTAAGAAGAAATATGTGATTTTTGTCACCCATCGACCATGACATGTCGGGCGTGACCGGCCATCGGCAAGGCGGAGACATGGGGTAAAATATATACTGCGAATTACCCATATACTCGTGGGCACCGATAACAAATGCCAAAATCGATCGGAAATCGGACGGAGCGGTTGACCCGTGCAGAAGCGCGCATGCACCGGCCATCATCTTCTCTGCTTGGAGGGATGACTTTGAAACCAATCAGAAAGATCGGATTGGCAGGCATTCTTTGCCTGGCTTTTCTGACCATCATCCTGACGACTTACCAGCCGGCTGCAGCCCAGACTCCCACGGAACCACCCCCCCAGGTCGAACAGCCTGGCAGGACCAGCGGGCAGCCGGGCGTATCGAACGAGTACTGTCTCTCCTGCCATGCGACCCCGGACATGCAGACCACGCTGCCATCCGGCGAGGTGCTTTTCCTGACCGTCGATCCGGAGGTCTACAATAATTCTATACACGGGCAGCAGGGCTACGCCTGCGTTCAATGCCACACCGGCATCCGCGAGTTTCCCCACCCGCCGCTCGAAGCAGAAACGCGCCGCGACCTCTCCCTGAATTATTACCAGAGCTGCGCTCGCTGCCACCAGGCGATGTATGAAAAAACATTGGACAGCGTGCACCAGCAGGCGCTGGCCGAGGGGAACGAAAACGCCGCCGTCTGCACAGATTGTCACGGCGCCCACGATGTCCAGGATCCCGCGGTGCCGCGCACCCACATCCCAGAAACCTGCCGGCGCTGCCACTCGACTATCTACGAGACTTACACAGACAGTGTGCACGGCGAGGCGCTGATCGGGGAGGGCAACCCGGATGTGCCCACCTGCATAGACTGCCACGGCGTGCACAACGTCTCCGGCCCATCCAATCAGCCATTCCACCTGTTCTCGCCCCAGATCTGCGCCCGCTGCCACGCCGACGAAGATCTGATGCAGAAGTATGGCATCAGCACCAACGTTTTCGAGAGCTATGTGGCCGATTTTCACGGCACGACGGTCATCTTCGACCAAAGCTTCCCAGACCAGGAGGTGAACACACCGGTCTGCATCGATTGCCACGGGGTCCATGACATGCGGAAGGTTGACGAGCAGGAGAGCCAGGTCATGAAAGAAAACTTGCTCGACACCTGCCGCAAGTGCCATCCGGACGCTTCGCCGAGCTTCACCGATGCCTGGTTGAGTCACTACCAGCCGGACCGGGAACATTACCCGGCGGTTTACTTCACCAACCTGTTCTACAAATTCTTTATCCCCGCAGTCCTCGGCGGAATGGCGATCTTCGTCGTCGGCGATGCCAGCCGGCGCATCCTCAACCGCCGGAGGAAGAAGAACCATGAGTGAAACGGCCCAACCTGCCAGCCAGCCTGAAGAACTAAAGTCACCCTCGTACCTGCGGTTTACCACCGCCGAGCGCGCCGAGCACTGGATATTTATGGCCAGCTTCACCATCCTGGCGATCACGGGGCTGGTGCAGAAGTTCGCCGCCTCGCCGCTTTCTCAGGGGATCGTGGTGGCCTTGGGCGGGATTTCCAACGTGCGCTGGATTCATCACGCTTCTGCCATCGTCATGATGATCGTCTGCATTTACCACCTCGGCGCGGTCGGTTACCGCATCTACGTCGAGCGTAAACGGATGACCATGCTCCCGGGTATGGAAGATGTGCGCAACGCCTTTCAGACCTTCAAATATTACGTTGGATTGGAGAAACGACCTTCCCAACAGGGGCGCTACAGCTTCGAGGAGAAAGCCGAGTATTGGGCCGTCGTTTGGGGGACGGTGGTGATGGTCGTCACCGGTTTCATGATGTGGAACCCAATCGCCACCACCAATATCCTGCCCGGGCAATTCGTCCCGGCTGCCAAGGCAGCCCACGGAGGCGAAGCCTTGCTGGCAGTCCTGGCGATCATCCTGTGGCACCTGTACCACGTGATCATCCGCCACCGCAATCGCAGCATGTTTTCCGGTTACCTGACCGAGGAGGAGATGCTCCACGAGCACCCCCTCGAACTGGCCGATCTCAAAGCCGGCACCGCCCGGCCACAGGTCACGCGGGAGGGCATCGCCCAGCGGGCGCGCCTTTTCCTGCCCACCTTTGCCGTCCTCGCCGCCGTCCTGCTGATCGGTATCTATTACTTCGTGACCTTCGAAGAGACCGCCATCGCTTACGATCCACCGGAAGAAGAGCAGGTCGAGGTGTTCGTCCCCCTGACGCCCACCCCGCTGCCGACCGCCCTGCCCACACTCACCCCCGGGGAGCAATCTGCCGCCCTGAACTGGAACGAATGCGTCGGGCCTCTACTCGCCGCCAGGTGCACCTCCTGCCACGGCGCCAGCCCGATTGCTGGTCTGGAACTCTCCTCATACCAGGGCGCCCTGCAAGGCGGAGATTCCGGCCCGGCGGTCGTCCCGGGCGATGCGGATGCCAGCCGTCTGGTCGCCGTGCAATCCGCCGGCAGCCACGCCGGGCAGCTCAGCCCGGAGGAGCTGGCGCTTGTAGTCGAGTGGATCGCCGCCGGAGCCCCAGAACAGTAAACGACAGCTTCTTGAGTAAACGATGGGATCATAACTGGTTGGCGTCCTTGCCCCCTGTGGATCGCCAACCAGTGGTGAAGGGGAGATGTGGGCGGGCTTCGCCCACATCTCCCCATTGCTTCTCTTTTAATCGGCAGCCGCCGCTACCGGGAGGGTTGCCTCCACCTCTTCCTCCACCTGGCGATGGTCGACGATGCCCAGGTGATAGACGCCCAGCGACACCGCCAGGACCCCGTACGCCACAATCCCGGCCCCGCTCAGGAATTCGATTAACGAGGGGACGTAATGGGTGTAGATCGCCTCGATCTCCTGGGGCAGATAAGTGAGCAGGACCAGCTGGCCCGCCATATTGACGTCCCAGCGATAAGCCACCACCCCGCCCACCACAAGGGCTAGAGCGATGAAGGGCAGGATGGTTATCCGGCGCAGCCGGGGAACCAGCAGGATGATGGCCGGGATCACCGCCCCAAGCAGGATCTCGCCTACCCAGAAGTTAAAGGACAACACCCCTTTCGTCAGCATGCGCAGCGATTCGGTCCTCCCGGGCTCGTAGGTATAGGTCATCGAGAGCGAATCCCAGAAGCGGAAGTAGATGTACCCGACCAGCGCCCAACCGATGAAGATCATCACCCGTTCCAGTACATCGTCGTTAACGTTAGCGCGTGAGGTCAGGCGAGCCGCCAGCTTCGAGACCAGCACGGTCAGAGCCGGCCCACCGACGATCGCCGAATACATGAACAGCACCGACAGGTCCGGACGGTACCAGATCGGGCGGGCTTTTAAAACTCCATAGGTCGCCCCCAGCGAAGACTGGTGCAGCATCGATAGGAACAGGCCAATTAGAGCCAGGTAGGGGGCCAGATGGTGGACGCCGATCATACGCCGGGAAACCCCGGGGAAGCGCTGCTGCAACCAGGGCAGCTTCCCAAAAATGGGAGCCGTTTCCAGCAGCAGGACGGTCAGGTATAGGGTGACGCACATGGTCACTTCCCACAACAACGAGTGGGTGTTCCAGTAAACCAGGGCGTGCCAGAAGCGGTCGGGGCGCCCGATGTCCAGCAGCAGGGTCAGCACTGCCATGCTGTACCCGATCAGGCCGATAAAGGTCGCCGTGCGCGCCACCGGCTGAAAGCGTTTTAAACCCAGCAGGTAGACGGCTGCGCACAGCAGGAAGGCCCCCGCGCTCATGGCGATCGCCGACAGGTCGATCGTAATCCACAGACCCCACGGGACCAGGTCGGTCAGGTTCGTCACCCCCAGCCCTTTGACAAACACGATCAACCCGGCAATTGCCCCGATCGCCATGACCAGGCCGAGGAAGCCTATCCACAAGGTAAAAGGTTTCACCAAGATTCTTGCACGGATAGCCATCATGTGGTCGCCTCCTCACCCGCCGGAAGGTAGAATACCCGTGGAGAAGTCCCCAGGTCCTCGCGTAACTGGAAATAGGCATGGCTGGCTAGCGCCTGGCTGACCGCCGAGTCCGGGTCGTTCAGATCGCCGAACAGGCGGGCCTGGACAGGGCAGGCGACCACGCAGGCCGGCGTCGCGGCTTCGTCTACTCCAGGCACTAAACCGAGCTCCAGACCACGGTCGATGCGGTGGTAGCAAAAGGAGCATTTCTCGACCACGCCGCGCGGGCGGCGCTCCACCTCCGGCTGGCCCCACTCCGGGACGGCCGGGTTTGGCCCGCTGAAGGCCTCCCAGTTGAAAGCCCGGCCGCCGTATGGGCAGGCGATCTCGCAATAGCGGCAGCCGATGCACTTATCGTAATCCATCATGACGATCCCGTCCGGGCGCCGGTAGCTCGCCCCCACCATGCAGACTTCGACACAGGGAGCATGCTCGCAATGCATACAGGGCCGGGGCAGGAAAACCTTCTTGTCGCCGACGTTGCCGGCCTCGAGCACCCGATTCCAGGAGATGTCGGGCGATACGTCATTGTGAGCCCGGCAGGCCAGGGTGCAGTACCCGCAGCCGATGCATTTAGATTGGTCGATCACCATCGCCCATTTGTGCGGGCTGCTACCCGTTTCAGAGGCTGAGGTCAGGCGTACCAGGCGCAGGCCTCCGACGAGCGCCGAACCCAGGGCGGCAACTTTCAGGAAATCACGCCGTTTCATGTTGGGCTTATCCATGGCTACTCTCCCTGGTTCCAGTCATCTTTCTTGTTCTGGAAGCGCTCCAGCCAGGGGGCGATCACCACCCCGGCAGCCAGGCCGACTAACCCGGCCAGCAGGGCAAACCCGAGCGGGCTGACCGGCAAAGGAGTCGCTACGACGGAGAGAGTCTCCACTGAAGCCATCGGATCGACCGGTTCGGCTGCTACTTCACCGGAGTGAACGGCGACCGGGTCGTGCATCTGGTATTGGTGGCAGCTCGTGCAGGTGTTCAGATTGACGAAGTAACTATGATCCCGGCTGGCATGGCCCTGGGTCACATCCTCTGCTACCTTACCCATGTGGCAATCGGCGCATACCAGTCCCTTCTGGCTGTGCTCGCTGTGTGTGAAGTTCGACGAGCGGGCTTTGTGGCAGGAGGCGCATAGCGCATCGGAGGTATCCGCCTTGAGCGAGTTGCTGTGCGGGTCGTGGCAGGCGCTGCAGTCCAGGTCATTCTGGCGGTGTACACTGGCCTGCCACTGGAAGAAGGTCTCCTTGTGGCAATTCCCACAGGTCTGGGAACTCCGGTCGACTGGCATCGGCTCCAGCGGGTGGTTCGCCGGGATCGGCTGGTGGCAGCTCTCGCAGGTGATGCCATCCGCCGCCCAGGTCTTCGTTTCCGGATCGTAGCCGGTCACGTGACAGGCCAGGCACTCCTCAGGCTCGCCCTGGTCCTTCCAGGACTTCACGAAGGCGGCGTTGCTGCCCGAGGTGCCATGCATGCCGTTTTCCCAGGCGTTTTGAAATGCCGGGTGGCAGGACTGGCAGTCCTGCCCCTGGGCGCTCTCGGCAGGCGCACTCTCCTGGCCGACAGGGCTGGCCTGGGCCAGGGCATAGGTCAGCAGCATCAGGGGGACGGCGAAGAGCAACCCGTAAAACAACCGTGTCAGAGATTTCCTCATGGTCCGTTTCTCCGTTAATAATTGCGATGTCCGGGTCAGGCCGGCACCGGTATTGGCGATCGCCGGAAAACCTGGCAACCCAGGCAACGTTCCTGCATGTGCCCGTCTGTCTGGCGGAAGACCTGCCAGCAGGGTTTGTCCGGGTTGGCGTACGCGGCGCAGCCGGATCGCTTCTCCGGCGCGCACCGATTGATTTCCCAGCAGCCGATGTTGCGCGCCTGCACCACCGGGAGATGGACTGCCTGCGCTTCCCGCTTCCAGCGCTCGTCCAGCTGGCGCAACGCGTAAACCACCAGGATGGTGATCAGGATGGGAAGAGCCAGCCGGACCAGCAGGCCAATAATCAGAGTAAGAATGGTTGTCGGTGCGTCCATCCAGGACTCCTATCCATCTACCTCAGTGCTAGTCTAGATCGCTTGACCAACGAGCCGATCAGCAGAACGATCCCAAACGGGATGACAAACCGGATTACGAATAGAGAGATGACTACCAGCAGTGCGTCCACGAGAACCTCCTCTTTTAATCTGGGTCTAATCTTTCCTATCCTGAGTATAGAGACCGGGTTCGAGAATGTAAATCGGGCGGGTCAAGTATTTCTCGCATACCGTATTCCTCCCATGAGATGGACACCATGGGCAGAATCTGCCTACTATTTGGGCCATAAACGATTAGGTCGAGCCCACCAGAAAATAGGTCCTATCTCCCACGGGATGCATGGGATATTCCCCCCACACATTCATAAAACTCATCTTTTCCAATCATTTATTAACAATTTCTGAGGAAATGCTTGTTACACTCAATATACAGATAAGATGGGTCTAATTAGCCTTGTATACTTTACAGGAAATCAGTGAGGAAAGAATGGAAAACGACGATAGACAAATGGGCCGTATTCTTAATCGAAGAGAGGCGCTCAAGCTCCTGGGGCTGGCGGGCGCAGCCCTTTTAGCTTCCTGTGCGCCCGGGCAGACCAGCACTGAACAGCCAACCAGCGCCCCTACCCAGACGCCAACCGGTGGATCGACGACAGCAGCTACAAATGTTCCCGTGCAGGTAACCTCCGCAGTCAATACCGGTACCTTGCCGGCCTGCGTTGTGCGACCCGAGATGACCGAGGGGCCTTATTATGTGGACGAAGATCTCAATCGGTCTGATATCCGTTCGGATCCGACCACCGGCGAGGTAAAAGACGGCGCACCCCTGACGCTGACCTTCCTGGTTTCGCAGGTCAGCAACGGGAGTTGCGCACCATTGGAAGGCGCCAAGGTGGAGATCTGGCACTGTGATGCAGCCGGGGTCTATTCGGACGTGTCGGATCCGGGTTTCAGTACGGTCGGTCAGAAGTTCCTGCGCGGATACCAGGTGACGGATGCGGACGGGCGAGCTACCTTCCTGTCTATCTACCCGGGCTGGTACTCGGGCCGCACGGTCCACATTCATTTCAAGGTGCATCACGATACTTCGGATCAGGGGTACGTGTTCACCTCGCAGCTCTTTTTCGACGATGTTCTCTCCGACCAGGTGTTCACCCAGGAACCCTATGCCAGCAAAGGAGAGCGCAACACGCGCAACAACAACGATAATATCTACAGCGATCAGCTCTTGCTGGCAGTCAACCAGGCTAATGGGGGTTACGCGGCGACGTTCGATATCGGGCTCCAGATGGCGTAAACCAGCCCAGGCCGCGTCCAGAACCGGTCGAACCTCCTCCAAAACGGGCTCCGAAAGTAGAGCCCGTTTTGGCAGAATCTAAATCTTATTCAAATACCTTCTTAATAATTTCTGAACATCTCATTGTTATCCTTTTGAAGATCTACAAATCGGGTCTATATTGACACACTTTCACTTAAGGAGATCTTCGATGAGAAAAGGAATAGGTTTGAAACCATTTATCTTTAAATACGAGAAGAAATGGAGACCGCAGGAAAAAAGAAGAGCGTTATCGCTGCTATGCTTGGCATTCTGTTAGTCGCCGTCTTAACAGCTTGTACTGCTGGTTCACAGGCTGCGGGGATTTCACCCACTGCAGCTTCACAGTCGAATGCCAATGCAGTTGTTGCCGCCAGCCCGGTCTCGAATACGGAGGCGCTCTCCGACCAGGTACAAGCCACAACCCAGGCAGCAACCCTGCCTGCGTCGATTTCGAAGCTAAATATGTTACGAATAACATGGCTTTTCAAATGGAGATCCAGCCGGGTTCGACCACGCTCCAGATGATATCCGCAGGTCTGAGTGGAGCAAATCCGCTCCTGGCGCCAGGTATCCTGGGCATCACCGCCGTGCTGGCGATGGCTGCGACCTACGCCCATCCGGCGCTGAACCCCGGCGAAATGAGTCAGTCGGTAGATCTCACACAGGATAAAAATGAGAAAAGTCAAATCCGGCAAACAGTTAACGGATAAAGCCAATCAATAATAGGAGACAGACATGAAAAAACAATTTTTAGTGTTCATCGTACTGACATGGGTTCTAGCTGCCTGCTCAAGCCCCAATATCCAGGCTGTGCAAGAGACCCCTTCTGTGACTTTGATGCCAACAGACAGTTCCCAAGCGGAAATCACACCGGCGCCGGTCATAACGACGGGAGCAACCGAATCGATCGACGCAACCGTAGAGGCCTATCCACCCCAGGAAAGCGATGACCCCAGCGGTGTCGTCACGTATGCGCTGGTTCCCGAGGACTCTTCCGTGACCTACGAGGTCGGGGAGACTTTCTTTCGAGAGAACAACCGGTTTAACGTAGCGGTTGGGACGGCTGACGGGGTGAGCGGAGATATCCAGATAGACTACGACAGGCCGCAGGAAAGTTCCGTGGGTACGCTGACCGTCGACATCAGCGCCTTCCAATCGGACAGCGCCCGGCGCGACGGCGCCATCCGAGACCGCTTCCTGCAATCGAGCTCATATCCGCAGGTGACGTACACGCCGACCGCAATCGAAGGCCTGCCCGAGACTATCGAGCCAGGTGTAGATTACCCGGTCTCATTGCAGGGTGACCTGACCGTACGGGACAAAACCAGGCCGGCCAGCTTCGACGCTACGGTCAGCCTGCAAGGTGAGGCGCTCACCGGACAGGCCACCACCACCATCTTGATGAGCGATTACGGGTTCGGGCCGATCGACATCTTGAACATGCTCAAGACCGAGGATCAGGTCAAGATCACTGTCGATTTCGTAGCCTTACCGAAGTAAGGTCATTCCTAAGGAAGAGCCTTTCCGTAGGAGAAACCTTTCCGACCACCCTGTAGTAACGACTTCAGTCGTTTCCAGGCCGATCGGAACGACTAAAGTCGTCACTACATTCTCCGAAGCCTTACCAGGATCGAAACATTTAGTCGGAGCAGCGAATACAAGCTGAGGAAAACCGGAGTTCGATTGTCTAAATCTTAGGAGCATTGGGATATTGAAAGGGGTCACACTACTTAAGTGTGACCCCGGATTTTTCCTAGCGGTATCAGGTTTACGGCTGGATGATGCCCTTCCGGATGGCGTACTTCACCAGCTCCGAGCGGGAGTGCAGGTTGAGTTTTGCCATGATGTTCTCCCGGTGGCGGGCGACCGTCTTCGGGCTGATGTTGAGCTGGTCGGCGATCTCGGTGTTGCTGGCGCCCTCCGCCAGCAGGGTCAGCACCTCCTGCTCTCGGTCGGTCAGACCGTCCAGGGTGTGCTCGGACCTGGAATGACGGCTTTGGGTCAGGAAGTCTTGCACGAGCATCTTTGCCAGGGACGGGTACAGGTAGACCTCCCCGACCGAGGCAGCCCGGATCGCCGTCAGCAGCTCCTCCGGCGCGGCACGCTTGGGGACATATCCGCTGGCGCCGGCTTCCAGCATCTTGAAGAAATACTGCTCGTCCTCGTGGATGGTCAGCGCGACGACGGCGGTTTCGGGGGATAGGCGCTTGATCTGGGTCGTGGCGTCGATGCCGGAAATATCCGGCAGTCCAATGTCCATCAGGACCACGTCCGGTTTGATCTTCGATACCAGGTTCAGGGCTGCACTCCCCGAATCCGCCTCGCCGGCGATCTCGATGTCCTCTTCGCCTTCCAGGAACATGCGCAAGCCGGTGCGCACCACGGCATGATCGTCAACCAACAAGAGACGAATCTTCATTGCTTTCTTCCTGTCCTTGATAAGGGATAAACACCTGGATCTCCGTTCCTTTTCCTGGGTTTGTGATCAACCGGAATGTGCCGCCCAGCAGCTGGGTGCGTTCCTCCATACCCATTAAACCCCAGGCGCTGCGCCGGGAGGCGTTTCTTTGGGCAGGATCGAAACCGGCGCCATCGTCGGCGACAGAAAGGTAGACTCCCCGGGGTTGGAAATCCAAAAAAACGGCCGCAGAATTTGCGTTGGCATGCTTCACGATATTCGCTAAGGCCTCTTGCGCCACCCGAAAGAGGGCGGTCTTCACTTCACCCGGCAAAAGGCGCTCAACCCCTCCCACCTCGACCCGCACTTCGAGCTGGATGCGGTTTTGAATCTCGTTGGCGTACCAACGTACGGCAGCCACCAGACCTAAGTCGTCCAGGTGGGACGGGCGCAGATCGGCAATCAGGCGTTGGAGCTCGATCAGAGAGTGATCCACCAGGCCCTCCAGATTGCGCAGGTTTCTGGAGGCCTTGTCTTTATCGGAGGCAAGATTGGAAGAGACCCCGCGCAGTCCCAGGCCGATGGCGGTCAGCGCCTGGCCCGTCTCGTCATGCAATTCTCGGGCGATACGGATGCGCTCGGCTTCTTGAGCGGAAACGATCCGGCGCAGCATCTCCCCGCGCAGCCCCGCCAGCCTCTCCGATTCCGCCAGGCGCTCCGCCTGCAGGCCGGCGATGTGGCGGCGAGTCTCCTCCTCGAAGGCGCGCAGGACGCGCATGATGAAAACCGAGGCGGCGATCGCTGCAGCTGCCCGGAGCAGCTGGATGGGGAACCCGAACACCTCCAGGAACATCTCCTGGTTGATCAGATTGGAGGGGGGCAACGGGCCTTCGTGAGGGAACATCTGTCCGATCAGTCCGTACCAGACGAAGGCGATTGCAGCCCACAGGCTGTCCCGGCCGAAACTCGCCATCCCCTTAAGACGGAACTCGCGCTGCTGGACGATCAGGCCAGCCGCCGCTAGCAGGGCAGCCGGCACGCCGATCACGTAGCGCGTCCAGGCATTAGCCACGTAGAGCAGATCCGGCTCCAGCGGGTACTTACCGCGCATGACGAGCAGACCTAACCCCCACACCGCCACCAGCAGTAGCGGGATCAGCAGGCTGTAACGCTGGGTGCGCTCGCTGCGGGCCAGCAGGAAAACCCCAAACGCGGCCAGGGAGAGGAAAGAGAACGTCAATAGCGCCAGATGGATGGCTTCCCACAGCAAGGGAGCCTGGATCTGCCCAGGGAGCAGCTGCAACGCCGCGAACATCTCGACCCATTCATTGGCGCCGTGCAGGAAGCCGAACACCGCCATTGGGCGGAAGGCGTGGCGCAGGCGTTCATCACTGCCATGCCCCAATTCGAGCGTGATCGCCAGCCCCATGCTGAAGAAAGCCAGGCCGTAGAAGAAATAAATCAGCGAAAAATATGGGCTATGCATTCTTTATCAGGCGATCCGGGAACTCTCCGGCTTTCCGACACAAGCAGACGTATCTTCATTATA
>DATDRQ010000282.1:0-5924 GCA_035291645.1 Anaerolineales bacterium | reverse complement strand
ACAGCGCTTCCAGCTCTTCGAAGGTATCGTCGGTAATCTCGGTCGCGCCGAGCAGGGATGCGATCTGTCCGAAGGTGGATTTGCTGGTCTTCGCCAGCCCGTCCTTCCATTTCTGGATCAGGTTTGCCATACCGAATTATTATAACATGGGGAAATTTATGAACTTTTCTCCGTGTTTTCCCACCGGCGGAACCATCTGGCCTTTCGATCCCCTGATCCGGATAGAAATGCTATAATTTGCCAGGATGGCATCCAAACTTACCCATCTCGACGAGAGCGGGCAGGCCCGCATGGTCGATATCGGCAACAAGCCGGACACCGAGCGGGTGGCGGTCGCCAGGGGTGAGGTCGCCATGCGCCCCGAGACCCTGGCTTTGATCCAGGCTGGTCAGATCAAGAAAGGGGACGTGCTGACCGTGGCGCAGCTGGCAGGGGTGATGGCAGCCAAGAAGACCGCCGAGCTGATCCCCTTGTGCCACCCGATCCCGGTCAACCAGATCGTCGTGATCCTGGACCTGGATACAGATCTGCCTGGCGTCCAGATCACGGCTTCCGTGCGCACCTACGGGAAAACAGGCGCCGAAATGGAGGCGCTGACCGCAGTCTCAGTGGCTGCCCTAACGGTCTATGACATGACCAAAGCCGCCGAGAAGACCATGCGCATCCAGAACATCCGGCTGGTAGAGAAGCACGGCGGCCGCAGCGGCGATGTTGTGAATGTTTAACACCTTTACTGGACAATTCGTCGCCTACAGGCAGATTAAATTATAGGGAATGAACGATTGAATCGGGTCAGCGTGTTGTTTTTCGCCACCCTGCGGGAGCGAGCCGGGACTAAACAGGCCTATCTGGAACTGGCGGATGGCGCCAGGGTGCAGGATTTGAAGATCGCCCTCAAAGAACTGTACCCCGGACTGAATCCAGCGCTGGATTCAGCGCTGATCGCAGTGAACCGGCAGTACGCGTTTAACGAAGACTCTCTCCCGGCTGATGCTGAAATTGGGGTGTTCCCCCCGGTGAGCGGCGGGTCGGGGTCACATCGCCTGGCGGATTCTCCGACGGTTTTCGCCATCACCGAAAACGAGCTGGACCTGGACGATCTTCTTGAACAGATCACCCTCCCTTCCACCGGGGCAGCCTGTATCTTTTCGGGGATGGTGCGCGGGATTACCCGGCGTGATCAACCGCACGAGACCTCCTACCTGGAATACGAGGCCTATATACCCATGGCGGAGGAGAAGATGCGCCAGGTGGCTGCCGAGATCAGGTCCCTCTGGCCGGATGTGGAGGGCATCGCTATCGTGCAGCGGATCGGCCGGCTCGACCCCGGTACGCCGACCGTATTGATCGCCTGCAGCGCCGCACACCGCGACACCGGCGTGTTCGAAGCCGCCCGTTACGGTATCGACCGGCTGAAAGAGATCGTACCCATCTGGAAAAAGGAAGTTGGCGATAACGGAGAGACCTGGATCGAGGGACACTACCATCCGGAGCCTGGCGAATAGCCGCGGACAGCCTTATAGAATTGAGCCCGCGTGACGCCAGTCCTTTGTACGAACTGCCGCCAACCCTACCCACCTGCCGGCACTCCCTATCGCTGTCCAAATTGTGGGGGTGTTTTCGATTTCGCCGATCTACCGGATTTTCACCTGGAGGAGGTTGAAGACCATTTGCCGGGGATCTGGCGTTACCGCCATACCTTCAATTTAGCTGCGGACACGCCTTTGATCTCGCTTGGGGAGGGGAATACCCCGCTGCTCTGGGACCGGATTGGCGACCTGGAAGTAGCTTTCAAGCTGGAATACTTGAACCCGACCGGCTCCTTCAAAGACCGGGGCAGCTCATTGCTGGCGAGTTTCCTGCGCTCGCGCGGGGTGGAGGCTGCCGTAGAGGATTCTTCAGGAAACGCCGGGGCTTCTTTTGCTGCTTATGCGGCGCGCGCCGGCATCAAAGCCAGGATCTACATCCCCGATTCCGCCTCCGGCCCCAAGCGGGCTCAGATCCACGCATACGGGGCGGAGGTGGCCCGCATTATGGGACCGCGTTCTAACGCAACTGAAGCGGTCAAACGGGCTGCCGAAGCGGGGATGGCTTATGCCAGCCACGCTTACCTCCCCTTCAATATTCCAGGATACGCCACGGCGGCTTACGAACTGGTCGAGCAGCTCGGCGAGGTTCCTGGATCGGTGATCCTGCCGGTAGGCCAGGGGGGATTGCTGCTGGGCCTGGCGCGTGGCTTCCAGGCCATGCACAGGGCTGGCTTGGTCGATAAGATACCCAGGCTGGTAGGAGTGCAGGCGCGTGCCTGCGCCCCGTTGTGGGCTGTTGCCGCTTACGGCGCGGTCGGCCTGGGTTTCGTTGGGGAAGCGGCCACCCTGGCGGAAGGCATCCGGGTAAGGCATCCCGTCCGTGGGGATATCCTTCTGTCCACGTTGGCTGCCATGAACGGGACGCTGGTGGCAGTGGATGAAGAAGATATCTTACCGGGCCGGGACCAGCTGGCCCGGCGGGGTTTCTACGTTGAACCCACCTCCGCCGTGGTCTGGCCGGTGCTGACCCGGATGTCTGAGGAACTTACTCGTCCAATCGTATCTATTTTGACTGGATCAGGGTTTAAATACCAGGGTTAGACGGCTGGTTGGCGAACATACCGATCAACTAAATGGAGTGTGACGAAATTATGGAAAAGATTGTTGTTACCGGTACTGGTACAGTAAATCCGTTGGGGTTGTCAGTCGAGCAGACCTGGAATAACCTGATCGAGGGGGTATCCGGTGTGGCTCCATTCACCCTCTTTGAAACGAACGATTTCCTGGTCAAGGTGGGTTGCGAGGTCAAGGGATTCCGCGCCGAGGATTACCTGCCAGCCCGTGAGGCCCGCCGGCGTGATCGCTATGAGCAGTTTGCCGCAGTGGCTGCCAGCCAGGCCATCGAGCAGGCTGGCCTGGAGGTAGACGAATCGAATGCCGGCAGGGTCGGCGTAGTGGTCTCGACCGCCATCGGTGGCGTGAAGACCTTCGAGGAAAACGTGATGGACTTCATCGAAGAAGGTCCACGGCGAGTCAGCCCCTTCTTCATCCCGATGTTAATGTCGAATGGTGGTTCAGGTATGATTTCGATCGATCACGGATTCAAAGGACCTTCTCTCTCGGTCTCGTCTGCCTGCGCCTCGGGAGCGGATGGGATCGGCACCGCCTGGTTGATGCTGCGGGCAGGCGTGATCGACGTCGCGGTTACTGGCGCCAGCGAAGCGCCTATCACGGGCGTTGGTGTGGCAGCCTTCGACCGGATGGGAGCGATGTCCCGCCGGGAAGGCGACCACCCCGCGACACCGCAGCCTTTCGATTTAAACCGGGATGGCCTTGTGATCGGAGAGGGAGCTGCAGTATTGGTTTTAGAGCGGGAGAGTCACGCCCGCGCCCGCGGGGCAGAAATCCTGGCAGAGCTGGCTGGTTATGCCGCTTCGGCGGACTCTCACCACATCACCGCGCCGGCAGAAGATGGCTCAGGTGGAGCTCAGGCTCTGCGGCTGGCGCTGGAATCTGCCGGGGTAAATCAAGATGAAGTCGGATATATCAATGCCCACGGGACGGGTACACAGTTGAACGATCTTTCCGAGACCCGAGCCCTGAAGGCCACCTTCGGGGAGCAGGCCTATCGCATCCCGGTTTCCTCGACGAAATCGATGACCGGGCATATGATGGGAGCCACCGGGGCGTTGGAGGCTGTATTCTGCACCCTGGCTTTGCGCCACGGAATCCTGCCGCCGACGATTAATTACCAGACACCCGATCCCGAGTGTGACCTGGATTACATCCCGAACCAGGCGCGTGAAAATAAGATCCGGGTAGCCTTATCCAACGCGTTCGGTTTTGGTGGACATAACGCCGTTCTGGTATTTCGCGGGTACAATTAGGCATTCGTGTAAACCGGATAAGTTTGAACGCCGTCATCGCACCACGCAGGCATGCGGGCGAGCACGGATTTTGAGGCCGTCGAATCAAAGCAGAAGAACCGATGGACCGCCAGCCACCCGACTGGGGTGGGGTGGCTGGCGTACCCTTGGTTCCAGGGAGTTCGATCCATGGAACAGGACCTTGATCACCTGCAGCAGGAGACCGCTGAGGGCTATGCCCGGCGCCTGCGCTTATCCTTCGAAGACCCATTCTTATTCTCACGGGCCTTAACCCACCGGTCTTATCTTAACGAACATCCGGAAGCCGTCGAAGATAACGAGCGCCTGGAATTTCTCGGGGACGCGGTACTGGATTTCCTCGTCGGGGCGTGGCTCTACAACCGTTTCCCGGAAATGACCGAGGGAGAATTAACGCGCTTGCGCTCCGCCCTGGTGCGTACGGAAAACCTGGCCCAATTCGCTCTGGAGATCGATCTGGGTTCGGTCATGTTACTTGGCCGGGGCGAGGATGAAAGCGGAGGCCGAGAGCGGGATGCCCTTTTATGCGCCACCTTCGAGGCGCTGATCGGGGCGATCTACCTGGATCAGGGCATCCCGGCGGTTTACCGTTTCATCGCCCCTATGCTCGAGCAGGCTGCCGATCAGATCCTTTCCGCAAATAAGGATCGAGATCCAAAGAGCCAGCTGCAAGAGTGGGCGCAGGGCCGCGGTTTCGGCACTCCACAGTATCGAACAATCGTAGCAAGTGGCCCTGATCATGCGAAGATTTTCGAAGTCGAGGTTATGGTCGGTGGCCGGGTTGTAGCGCGCGGAACGGGCCATAGCAAGCAGGCTGCTGCGAAAGATGCGGCTACGACTGCATTGCAAATCATCGAGTTGGAGCTCTAGCAGCGATGCCTACCCGGCTAAAGTCCCTCGAACTCCATGGTTATAAGACCTTCGCTAGCCGGACGGTCTTCGATTTTCCCAGCGCGGTCACGGCCATCGTCGGGCCGAATGGCTCCGGGAAGTCTAACATCGCTGACGCCATCCGCTGGGTGCTCGGGGAGCAATCTTACAGTTTGCTGCGCGGCAAGAAGACCGAGGACATGATCTTCGCCGGATCGGAGCAGCGATCACGCGCCGGGATGGCAGCCGCGACGGTTGTTTTTGATAACGAAGATCACTGGTTGCCGATCGATTTTTCGGAAGTCGCCATCTCCCGCCGCGCATACCGTGACGGTCAGAACGAGTATCTGTTGAATGGGCAGCGCGTCCGTTTGAAGGATGTCTCCGAAGTGCTCTCCCAATCTGGGTTGGCAGAGCGTACGTATACGATCATCGGTCAGGGATTGGTCGACGCCGCCCTGGCATTGAAAGCCGAAGAGAGAAGGCGATTGTTCGAGGAGGCAGCCGGGATCGGCTTACACCGCTCCCGCAAGGAGGAAGCCGTCCGCCGCCTCGAGATCACCCTGCGAAACCTGGAGCGGGTTCAGGATATCCTGGCGGAGCTCGAGCCACGCATGCGCAGCCTCGACCGACAGGCCCGCCGCGCTCTGGAATACGAGCGGCTGAAAGGGGAGTTGCAAGGCCTGTTGCGCGAGTGGTACGGCTACCACTGGCACCGCACCCAAACCGATCTGACCGAAGCCCAGGTGGCAGCCCGCCAGCAAGAGAAGCTGCTACGCTCGGCCCGCTCTGCCCAACAGGATTTCGACCAGCGACTCCAATCGTTCAGAGAGGGCCTCCACGAAAGTCGTGACCAGTTGAACGGCTGGCACCGCCAATCTGCCAGCCTGCACGCCCGGCGGGAGAGTATCAGCCGAGACCTGGCGGTTTCTGACGAGCGCCGGCGCTTTCTTGTGGAGCAGGAACAAGAATACCAGGAGCAGCTGGCTGGGCTGGAGGAGCAGATCGGCTTGCTCCTGGATCGCCAGACTGAAACCAGGTTGGAAATCGAACGACTACAGGTCGAGATGCAGGAATCCGAGCAACAGGCAGCTATCGCCCACCAGGCTCAGGTAGACCG
>DATDRQ010000281.1:0-8247 GCA_035291645.1 Anaerolineales bacterium | reverse complement strand
ACCGTTAATACTCCCTCTACCGCCATCCACTGTTGCCAGATAGCCACGTACTGCTGCATGAAGTTCGCCGCCCGGTCCAGGGAGGTGAGGCCGGAAAATGCGTTAGAGCGTCCCTGTTCAGCCGCTCTTTTCCCCACCTCGTAAGCCGAGAGCAGTGCCGCCCGCGGATCCCGGTAAACATAGGTGGGCGTCAGGCGTTCGCTCCGCATTAACCACCTGGAGGTGGCAGTCGGGCCTGCGTGGGTCTTCACAGCAAAAGTGTTGCCCAGGAGTGCGGGTACCAGCACCGGCAGAAGCCGGTAAGGACTCAATGTGCCGATATTGCAATTGACTTCGGTCAGCAAGCCTTGCAGACGGTATCGCTGGCGAATCCGGCGGGCATCTTGCCCCCCTCCAGCCAGGATCAGGTCGTGGATCAGATTATAGTGCCAGCCTGACCCCGCCCGAGGCATGCCGACCGATAAGACCAGCCCGTTGATCATGCCAGGCCTGCGGAAGCCTTGCGTGCAGCTAATTCGTGCCTGTCCTGCTCCGGAAGGAAGGCGATCGCCAGGGCGTTGGCCTGCGCCTGCCGGATCTCTGCTTGCGTCAGTCCGGCTGCCGGGGCCGCTACCTCGTATTCGTACGCCAGGTCGATCCCACTGATCCCCGGATCATCGCTGTTGATCGTCGCCAGCAAACCGCGCTCCAGGAAAAATTTTAGAGGATGGCTGCGGTAATCGGGCACCGTGCTGGTCTGCACGTTGCTGGTCAGGTTGGCTTCGATGCCGATACGATGCTCTAGCATGTAATCGATCAGGACCGCATCCTCCGGAGCGTGCACCGCGTGGCCGATGCGGGCGGCTCCCAGCTCCTTGATCGCCTGCCAGATACTGCGAGGCCCGGCTGCCTCTCCGGCATGGATAGTAATCTGCCAATCTTGTTCGCGCGCCCGTTGAATATGGGGTACGAATAAATCCCCCGGATAATTGGCCTCATCCCCTGCCAGGTCCAGGGCGACAAAATGATCGCGAAACCGGAGCAGCGCCTCCAGCTCTTGCCAGGCAGCCCCAGGCCCGTAGGTCCGGCTGATAATCCCGATCAGGTTCACCGGCAGGCTGGTCTGTGCGCGGCCTTCCTGGACGCCCTGCGCAACCGCTTCGACAACTCCCGCCGGATCCAGCGCGTGCGGCTCCGCCATGAATGTCGGGCTGAAGCGCAATTCCACGTAATCCAACCCTTCTGTGTTTGCATCCAGGACATTCTCGTATGCGATGCGCCGGCAGTCGTCGTAATCCACGAGAACGCCGATCATCCACGCGAACTTGGCGATGAAATCCATCACCCCAGGCTGCGGCTCGGTTACCTGGACATACGGGCGCAAGCTCTCGACCTCCCAGGCTGGCAGGGGAAGGTTATGTTTCCGCCCCAAGTCCAGGATCGTCTCCAGGCGAACGTTGCCATCCAGGTGGCGGTGCAGGTCTATAAACGGAAGATTGGGATCGATCATGCGATAATCAAGCTCTCATAAGGGAATGTTTCAGTATTATAATTCTCTCATTGCAATTCTAGGTGTTTCGCCGAATTTTTTTATACTCCCGAAATCAGTCTTTGCAAGGCGGAACCCTTGGTTTGGTTGTAGGTTCTAGGCTATCTTGTTGGCGCAAGATCTTCCAGCCAAACACATATCCCAAAAATAAAGGAGAAAGAAGATGCAACGATTGGGCAGCTTTCTTTTAGGAGCCGTCCTTGGCGGATTGATCGGAGCCTCGGTGGCTATATTATTGGCGCCTTCTTCAGGAGAGGAACTCAGAACCGGGATGAAGGAAAGGGTATACGAGATTCGCTCCGAAGTAGCGGATGCCGCGGCTCAACGTCGGGCAGAACTGGAATCCCGGTTGGCAGCGCTGCGTGCTCCAGCTTCTCCAGAAAGCCAGATCCCCGAGTAACCGCTTAGTTTAGCTAACGGTAATAAATCCGGTCAAGCCGGGGCTATCCCCGGCTTATTCTGTCTATCCCATCTGCCGGAATCCTTCCCTCTCAATTTAGAAAAATATCCAAAGTTGCCTCCCGTTACAAATTCAGACGTCAGGTAATTATCCTTGAAAGAGATCAAGGGTTGTTGAGTGCAGGCTTCGCACGCCCAAAAAAAACTCTACCCTCCTGAGTATGAAGGTCTGAAGGCGGCAACCTGGGTTAAGTAATAGAAAAGCCAGCTGCCTGCTGGCTTTTCTATATCAGGGAGAAAACTACCGATCAGGGGGTTATTTCAAAGCGGTAAGCGGCTTTCTGGCGAGTAAAACGGGTCGTACCGGTGACCACCAGGACCACCTCGTCCACCTCACCGCCGATCTCGAACTCGATCTCGGCGGAAGAATCGGCTCGCACAGGGATATAGGAGACGGAAGGCTTATCTCCCATGCTGATCAACGCCAGGCGGAAGGTCTGAGGCAGGATATTCTGGATGCGAACCCAGCCAGCCGCCTCCCAGCCGCCGGAATCCGTCTCGAAATCCGAGTAGTAACCGATTTCCGGTACGGCGATGTCATCCAGCAGCATTCCTTCCCCGTTCACCGCCGCATCCGTAACGTATTCGAAGCGCACCCGGACTTTCTTACCTGCAAACTGGGATAAATCAATCTTCTCCTGGAACCATCCGCGGCTGTCGCCGTTATAGCCCCAACCGTAGCTGTTGCCAGACGGGTCCTCGGCTGTGCCGGAAGGGGTCGTGATGATCTCCCAGTCCTCGCCGTCTTCAGAGACCTCCAGGTAGGTGTAATCATAGTCTTCTTCCAGATCGTACCAGGTCCAGTAAGTCAGAGTGAGCGGTCCCTCGTGCTGGCGGAAATCGAATTCCCTGGTCAACATCATATCCGACTCATCCCCCTTGTTCGACCAAAAAGCATATTTCCCCGAGTACGGATCGGCAGGAATTACACTCGCCACGGTAGAACCTTCGAAGGAAAGACCATAACTCCCCCGGCATCTGAGGCGTATATAGTCGACGCCATACTGGTTCACATCCCTGGTCTGCCAGCCCAGGGGACAGTCGGTCACCGTCTCGGTTGCCTCAGCCTGGGGAGCATGCTGGTAATTCTCGTAAGTAAACCTGCCATCTGCGACAGTGTTGTCATCAAGGTAATTGGCCAACATCCAATCCAAAATCAGGTCGTCTGCCCCGATTGGTCCTCCAGATCCAGGATCGGTTGCCTCGATCTCCTCCAACACCTCATCCACAGCTTCTAACCCATTTGAGGAGTGGGCAACCAATGCCTGGGTGGCTTCTCGCCCGAATCGATTAAGAAAATAATCCAGGAAAAGAAAGGACGCGCCGTAGTGAGGGAGCGTACTGCTTTCATCGTTCGGCCAGTCGTTCAGCTGAACATCCGGATCCCGGATATAACCGCGATCAGAACCGACCGCATAGCCGTTCAAGAATGCCGCCAGCTCGGAGAATCCCTCGTTGATCCAGGAAGATTCGTTGCGGTCCCGGTTCCAGTGGATCATGTGCTGGAACTCGTGGGCCAGGACTGCATAAGCAAACTCTTCCCCCAGATCGACGTTATCCGCGTTGAGGATAAACATCTCGTGCGCGTTCGAATATTCGTGCACGAGCGGGTGGTTTTCGTCAGCGGAAGAGAAGTAACCAGCCAGTGAGAAACCGACTCCTTCGCTGTACAAGATGTATAAATGCGGATCGCCATCTACACCTGGGGTCCACTCGCTTCCAAAGAATTCCCTGGTAACCGGGTAGATTTGGGTTTCGAAGGTTTCAGCCAGATCGCGCAATGCCTTCTCATCATAGTCGACTTCGTCCTGGATCCAGAAGTACAGGTGTGGGGTGACATAACGTAAGGTCGCTGAGACCTGAAAGTTTTCGTTGGTGTCGACGTTCGAGACCCAAAATGAATGCCGCGCCTCCAGTACGAACTCACCTGCTGGCGGATCGACAGTCTTGGGGACATTCTCCTTGCCTTCCAGGCGGAGCGCCAAATCATGCAAATCGTTGAGTGGCGCCTCTGTCCTCCGCAGAGTCTTCAAGGTCTCCACAGGTACCGTTTGGCTGTCCAGTGCGGAGACGCCAACCGGCGGTTCATCCAGGGTTGGACGCAGGATTTCTGGTGTGCTGGTCGGGGTAAAGGAGAAAAGGCCTTCTCCCGGCTGTCCGGTGATCGAACCAGTCAGGAAAGTAAAACCCAGAATGCCCAGGGTAGTCAAGCAAATGCAGGCTAATGAAAAAACAAAACCGCTGATAATAGCTAAGATGATGTACCGGTAAGATTTATTTCCCATGTTGTTTTACGATCCAATCGATGGTAAGTTTTATTGCACAGCCGGAAATTTACGCCACAGACGCGCGGC
The DNA here is from genome assembly GCA_035291645.1 of Anaerolineales bacterium. Classification (GTDB taxonomy): domain Bacteria; phylum Chloroflexota; class Anaerolineae; order Anaerolineales; family UBA4823; genus DATDRQ01. Next base: position 3,906 of record DATDRQ010000281.1, on the reverse strand, counting down.
GGCAGTGATAAATCCGAAAACGACCCACATGTTCGGCACTGCAAACGAATCAAAAGAGAAGGCCGCCAGGCTGAAGGCCAGCATTCCCAGCAAGCTCCCAATGCCCCAGAAGCGAGCCTCCCGGCCTGGTGAAAACCATAAGTATACCGCACACCCAAGGATCGCTACGACGAAAGCCAGGAAGCTGGCGGTCCCGATCAATCCTGTTTCCGCCAGCAGCCGCAAATAGAGATTTTTAGCCGTGATCAGGCGGTTACGCCCCTCCTCGGGGACTATCAGACGCAGCACCTCTGGCACAGTCGCCAACGGACGGTCGGGCAGCTTATCTTCAAAATAAAAGGCGTAATTCCCCAGGCCAACCCCGAGAAGCGGGTAGTCTTCATAAACCTGGTACGCTGTTCCCCAATAGGCAAAGCGCGCACCGAAACCCAGGTATTCGAAGTATTCGCCTAGGTAATGGATGTACCCCTGAGTCGGTCGATGTTGAAAGAAATCCCATATACGGGCGAAGAAGACGTTGCGGGTCCCGGCAAAATAAATTCCTCCAGCCAGAACCGCCAATATGGCCAGCACTTCCACCAGCCTCCTAAGGAAAAGGATTGCGCCGTCCTGCGGGATTCCAGCCGCCCGCCTGCCCGGGCCCCGGAAGAAAAGCACCGCAAAGACCACCAGGACAAACAGGATCAGCAAGCCCGCCCGTGAGAATGTGAAGGGGAGCAAGACAATAGACCACCCCAACAGTAACCCCTCAAGCGTGAAAAATCTCCACCGCCAGCGAAATACGCTGCTACCGGAAAGGACTGCCGCCAGCAACCAGGGCAGCAAGATAAGGGCGATCTGGTCGGCAAACCAGTTGGGCTCATAGGTAAGCCCGGATACACGATTGGTAAATAAGCGCCGGGTCGAGATAAAACGCTGCGCCGTGCTCATCAGTTCAAACCAATCCGAATTAAAGTGAACGATGTAAACCGTCTGAAGAGTTCCCCAGAATAATGCGATAGCGAAGCCGGCATACAACCAGCGCAGAGAGAACCGCAGGTCTTCACGTGATTCAGGCCACAGGGTGATCGCCAGGTATATCGACCCCCCCAATCCAAGGGTGGCGAGGGCGCGCACCATCCGCTCGGTAACCGATACTCCCTGGAGACCCTCGATGCTGCGCAAAGAGGCCAGCAACGTGGTCGCCACCGCTACCAGGACGAAGGGCAGGAAGGAGAGCAAGGTGCGCGGCAAGGGGCGGGTAAGAAATCGGGGCAGAATGACCAGCCCCATTAATACCAGGAGAGGATAGGTGGCGAGCGGGCGGACCAAGGTACTCCCACCGAAGCTCCCCGGAAAAAATGGAAAACTGGTTACCGGGAGGCTGAGCAAGAAGATCACCCAGCAAGCCCGAGAGACCGCCGAAAGAATCCTCGGCTTACTCCAGGATAACTGTTGGACATCGGCCTTCACCGGTATGCCCGCCGGGTAATTTGAAACACGACCAATAGACCCCAGGCCAGCAATCCCGCGATGCCTCCCACCGCGGCTGCCTGGCCAGTCGGGCGAATCTGTTTTACTTCAGGCTTTTCTATTGAAACGGGAGCCACAATCAGTGTCGCCGATAATCCTTGTCCGGCAGGGATGGCATTTTCCCAGCGGGTCTCTAACTCAACCTGATCCGCTTCCAGAGACTGGCGGCGCGCCGCGAGGACCTCTACTTCCTCATCCACTGCGATGAGCAGACGGTCGAGCCAGGGCAGGTACGCTGACGAAGAGGAGTCGGAAGTGGGGAATTCTTCCAGGAGCGCCTGCCAGGCTTTGTCAGGACCGCCTACCCTGGCAGCCAGGGTTTGCAGGTGCCATCGTTCAACCACTCCTAACGGCTGGCCGGCAGGCTGCTCTCCGGTAGCCAGCCGCAAGTCTACCAGCTCGGCATTGACTTCCGGGAGCAACTGGAAACGCTCATTTAAGGAAAGCAGCTCATTGGCGATCGCCCGCAGGCGCATCTCGGTCTCGAACAGTCCTTGAGATTGCAGGACCGCTGCTCCGGTCTTCTCGACGATCACCTCTTTCCACACCTGTACCGCCTGGCTCGCCTGTTCTGGATTTGGATGCTCGGCGGTGAGCCGCCAACGCCCGGCGTTCCGCCAGTAGGCCTCCAGCATTCCCCGCAGGCCAGGAACATCGGTCTTCTCCCACGCAGGATCGACCTGGCGGAGCCGGTCGAGTGTTTCCTGGAGAAAAGCATCCGACCGGACCAGGATCTCCAGCTGGGACATCTGCCAGTGCTTGTAATCATCCAGATTGCGAAACTCTGCGTCGGCATAGTCCGCAGCGTAGCGGTCTTCCGCTGCCCGGTAAGCATTCAATTCCACCGCGATCTCCTCCGAGGCCTGGTAAGGAGATGGCAGCAGATACGCAAGCCCCCAGCCGAGCAGGCAGCCGGTCAGGATAAAGAGCACGATCAGAGGCCAGCGGTGCGCAGCTGCAAAGATTTCGTCTCGTAGAATCCATTCGTCCAAGAAGGTATCCTTGATTTTATGGCCAGCGTTTGTGGTTATCCAGATAAAGAACCGCCAGCACTCCCAAAAGGATTACTCCGATAAAGACCGTGTTGGCGACCAGGGGAGGTCGCGTCAGAAGAACAAACGCCAGACAGCCCAACAATAAGGTCAGGGTTTGCATGAAGACCCCGGCTCGATTCGTGTTCATCCCAAGAGCCAACAAGCGGTGGTAGGTGTGGTCGCGCGCCGCTGTGTAAACCGGTCGCCGGCGGCGCAGGCGCGAGAAGACCACCAGCGCCATATCAAAAATTGGAACGGCGAGCAACAGGACCGGCACCACCCAGGAGGAGGACTGGTTAGCGCCCTGCGGCTGGTAGGCGATTGCCAGCGCGGCCAGGATGAAACCCATGGACTGAGCACCCGAATCTCCGAGGAACAGCTGCGCAGGTGGAGAGTTGAAGTAAAACAAGCCGATGCAGACTCCCAGGATAAGGGCGCTCTGATACGAGAGTTCCAGCTGACCCGATTCGAGCGTCACGAGCATGAAAAACGCGGCCGCGACCCCGGTCAGGCCAACCGCCAGCCCATCCGTGCTGTCGACGAAATTGAAGGCGTTCGTGATCCCCACCACCCACAACCAGGTCAATAGGATATCTAATGAGACGTAAAACGGACCGTCGCCGCTGAAAAAGAACTCCGGCGATTCGAAGACCTGGATGCGGACGCCCAGGACTATCAGCAAGATGACCGCCGCCGTCTGCCCGATGAATTTTAGCAGCGGTGATATACCTCTGAAGTCGTCCCACAACCCAAATAAGAACACGATCAGCCCGGCCAACAAAGTAGCCCGGACTGCCGGATCGGCTATCGTCGAAGAGACCCAGGCAGAGATCAGCAGCGCCGCAAAAAAGGCCATCCCTCCGGCCAGAGGGGTCGGCTCGGTATGTTTCTTATGGGGCGCGCTATCCGGTACGTCCAGCAATCCCACCCGCAGTGCCAGCCGGATACTGAACCAGGCTACAACTGCCGCCAGGAGCGCAGACAGGAGAATCGCCTCGAAAATGAAGGAGATGGTCGAGAATGGAGCGCTCATCCTGGGTTGGTCGAGTTACCGGTTTTCTTTCTCAATCAAATTTCAAGCCATGCTCACCGGCGGGCGCTCACAACCTTCTCCCGCCGAAAAACATTGATCCCGAGAGAAAGGATTAATTTGACCAGCATCAAGAAATAATAAAACCAGTTGAATAAGAAAAAGTAGTCTCGCGCCAGGTGCTTACGATAATAGAGCCAGTACGACCGGTGCCAGGCGAGGATCGCCCGGTAAGGTTCGACTCGTGAGCCGCCCTGACCGCCAAAATGAACGATCTGAGCTTCCGGGTAGTAGTAAACCTTCCAGCCCGCCTGCCTCGCCCGGAAGCAG
>DATDRQ010000280.1:0-4185 GCA_035291645.1 Anaerolineales bacterium | reverse complement strand
CGCCGTGATGGTCTCCCCTTGGGCTAAGGCGAGCACGTTCACGATCGGTATGCCCCGCCCCGCCCGGTCGGCGTCCGGGATCTGGTAAGTCTTCTCCGAATACACCTTGCCCTTGTCAGAGAAGAACAGGATCGTATCCATGGTGCGCGCCGGGAACAGGTATAACACCTCGTCCTCATCGCGCGGGCGCTGCCCGGAACTCGTGCGTCCACCGCGGCCTTGTAATCGGAAACTCTTCGCCGCAACCCGCTTAATGTAGCCGCGCTGGGTGATGCTGATCAGGGCCGCCTCGTCGACCACCAGGTCTTCCTCGCTGAAGCTCTCCGTTGCGTCGTGGGCGATGCGGGTGCGCCGCTCGTCGCCGTAAGTCTCCGCCAGCTCCTCCAGGTCGGTCTTGATCACGTCCAGGATCTTCTTTGGGTTAGCCAGCAGGTCTTGCAGATTTGCGATGCGCTCGAGGGTCTCACGCTGCTCATCCTCGATCTTCTGTCGCTCCAGGGCAGCCAGGCGGCGCAGCTGCATGTCCAGGATGGCCGTCGCCTGCCGCTCGGAGAGCGAAAAGCGCTCCATCAGGCGTTCGCGCGCCATGTCGGCGTCCGGCGCCTGGCGGATGGTGGCGATCACCTCGTCTAAGTTCGCCAGGGCGATCAGCAGGCCTTCCAGGATATGGGATCGGGCGCGTGCCTTCTCCAGCTGGAACTGCGAGCGGCGGGTGATCACCACCTGGCGGTGTTCGATGAAGATGTGCAGCGCACGCTTGAGCGTGATCAGGCGCGGCTCCCCCTCGACCAGCGCCAGCATCTGCGCCCCGAAGGTGGACTGCAGCGGCGTGTACTTGTACAGCTGGTTGAGCACCTTGGTCGGCTGGGCGCCGCGTTTGAGCTCCACGATGACGCTCATCCCGCGCCGGTCCGATTCGTCACGCAGGTCGCTGACCTCGTCCAGCCTGCCGTTGCGCGCCAGTTCGGCGATGCGCTCGAGCAGGGTGGTCTTATTGAGTTGGAAGGGGATCTCGGTGATCACGATCCGGTTGCGCCCGCCGCTCATCTCCTCGACGTGCGCCAGGCCGCGCACCACGATCCGCCCGCGCCCGGTGCTGTAGGCCTGGCGGATGCCCTCTTCCCCGACGATCACCCCACCGGTCGGGAAGTCCGGGCCGGGCAGGTGCGGCAGCAGGTCATCCACCGTGATGTCCTCCAGCCGGTCATAATTATCGATCAGGTAAGCCAGGGCGGCAGACACCTCCTTGAGATTGTGCGGTGGGATGTTGGTCGCCATGCCCACGGCGATGCCGGAAGATCCGTTCAGCAGCAGGTTGGGTAGCCGGGCGGGCAGCGCAGACGGTTCCTGGAGCGATCCGTCGAAGTTATCGGTGAAATCGACCGTGTTCTGGTCGATGTCGAGCAGCAGTTCTTCCGCCAGGCGACCCAGGCGGGCCTCGGTGTAGCGCATGGCTGCCGGGGCGTCGCCGTCGATCGACCCGAAATTTCCCTGACCGTCCACCAGCAGGTAGCGCAGCGAGAAATCCTGCGCCATGCGCGCCATGCTATCGTACACGGCGCTATCCCCGTGCGGGTGGTACTTGCCCAGCACTTCGCCCACGATCCGGGCGGACTTGCGGTAGGGCGAGCCGGCGCGCAGGCCCATGTCGTGCATGGCGTACAGGATGCGCCGGTGCACTGGCTTGAGCCCGTCGCGGGCGTCGGGCAGGGCGCGCGCCACGATTACGCTCATGGCGTAGTCCAGGTAGGCGGAGCGCACCTGCTGGTCGATGTCGACAGATTGGACAGTGCCGATTTCCATAAAAAACCTGATACAAAAAAGATGTGCACGCCGTCCGGCGCACACATTTCTATTATACCGCAGCGGGTTAATTATCTCAATAAAGGTACGCGTCGATCGTCCGGGCAGCCCTGCGCCCGGCGACCATGGCGGTCACCACCAGGTCCGGCCCGCTGGCGACGTCCCCTCCGGCGAACACGCCCATGCGGCTGGTCGTGCCGGTCTCGTGGTCGGTGATGATCAGGCCCCACTTATGCGTGCGCAGGCCGGGGGTGGTGGCGGCGATGATCGGGTCCGGCTGGTAGCCCAGCGCCAGGATGGCGGTATCCACCGGGACGTGGAAGTTGGAACCCTCTATCGGCAGCGGGCAGCGGCGACCCTTGGCGTCCGGCTCGCCCAGCTCCATGCGGATGCACTCGATCGTCGCCAGGTGCCTGTCGATCCCGGGGAAGAAGCGCACAGGCTGAGTCAGGAACTCGTAGCGCGCCCCTTCTTCACGGGCCAGCTGGCGGTCGTGCGCCCCGCCGGGCATCTCGGCCTCTGTCCGCCGGTACAGGCAGATCACTTCCTCGGCGCCCAGGCGCAGGGCGGTGCGCAGGCAGTCGGAAGCCGTATCCCCGCCGCCGATCACCGCCACCCGGCGCCCGATCTGCGGTCTCTCGCGCCATTCGGGGGGCAGCAGCTGCGGGTCGGTGTTGATGCGGATCAAGAATTCGGTGCCCTTGAACACGCCCGGCAGGTTCTCGCCTGCCACCCCCATGGGCACGTCCCGCCCGCTGCCGGTGCCGACGAACACCGCGTCGAAGCCCTCGTGGAAAAGGTCGTTGATCGTGCGGGTCCGCCCGATGGTTGTGTTGCCAACAAATTTCACCCCGGCTCGCTGCAGGTCTTCCCAGATGTCGAAGACTACTTCCGTGGCCAGCTTGAAGCGCGGGATGCCATACACCAGCAGGCCGCCCGGCTCGGGCTTGGCTTCGAAGATGGTCACCCAGTGCCCCAGGCGGATCAGCTGGTCGGCGCAGGCCAGGCCGGCCGGCCCCGCCCCAACAACAGCCACCTGCTTGCCGGTGGATGGGGCCACCTCGACTTTGACCCCGGCTGTCTGGCGCTGGTAACCGGTCACGAAGGTTTCCAGCGCGCCGGTCAGCACCGGTCCGTCGCGCTTGGTGCGCACGCAGGCCCCCTGGCACAGCTTCTCGTGCGGGCAGACCCGCCCGCACACCTCCGGCAGGCAGCTGGTCTGCCGGTAGACTTCGGCGGCATCCAGCAGCTGTCCCTGTTCGATCAGCCACAGCGCCAACGAGATATCGTTGTGCGCCGGGCAGGCCTTGTAGCAGGGGGCCGGGTCCGGGCAATGCAGGCAGCGCGCCGCCTCGGCGGCGGCCTGCTCGGGCGTAAACGGGATCAGGACCTCGTTAAAATCGCGCACTCGCTCTTGCACGGGGCGCACGGGCAGCCCCGGGAATGGCAGGCGCATGCGGGCTTTCCGGTCCACGCCGGGAAACTCGCGCCTCTGCAGTAACTGGTCGCCAGCGGCAGAGGCCGATTGGCTGATCATTGCTGGCCTTGGATATAGTTATCGATGGCCGCGGCGGCCTTGCGCCCCGCCACCATGGCGGTCACCACCAGGTCCGGTCCGGTCACGCCGTCGCCCCCGGCGAACACGCCCGGGCGGCTGGTGGCGCCGCTCTCGCGGTCGACCACGATCAGGCCCCAGTTGCGCGTCTCCAGCCCGGGGGTGGTCTCGCCGATCACCGGGTCGGGCCAGTAGCCCAGCGCCAGCACGGCCGTATCGGCCTGGACGGTGAAGTTGGTGCCCTCGACCGGCACCGGACGCCGCCGGCCGGATTTGTCCGGCTCGCCCAGCTGCATGCGGATGCACTCCAGCGCCGCCAGGCGACCGTCCTCGCCAGGGATGAAGCGCACCGGCTGGGTCAGATATTCGTAATGAGCGCCCTCTTCCTTAGCCATCTCGCGGTCGTGGCGCCCGCCGGGCATTTCCTTCTCGGTGCGCCGGTACAGGCAGGTCACCTCGGTGGCGCCCAGGCGCAGGGCGGTGCGCAGGCAGTCGGAGGCGGTATCGCCCCCGCCGATCACCACCACCTTCTTGCCGATCTCCGGGCGGCCGCGCAGCGCCTGTGGAAGCAGGGCCTCGTCCTCGACGCAGCAGCGCATCAGGAACTCGGTGGCCTTCATCACCCCCGGCAGGTCCTCGCCCGGCGCTTCCATCGGGGCGTCGACGCCGACCCCCACCCCGACGAACACGGCCGCGTAACCCTCGGCCAGCAGGTCATCGATGGTCTTATCCTTGCCGATGGTTGTGTTCGGCACGAACTTGGCGCCAGCCCTCTCGAAGTCGCCGAACCGTTCGAAGACGACCTCCTTGGGCAGCTTGAAGTTGGG
>DATDRQ010000279.1:0-17210 GCA_035291645.1 Anaerolineales bacterium | reverse complement strand
TTCACCCTTGCCTGTGATGTCCGATCTTCGATCGGTTCGATCTTCGATCGGCTATCCATCGGCGGTATGTCTCTGTGGCCCTATCCGGCAGGTAACCTGGTTTCCCAGGCCTCCGCCCCGGGTGTTACCCGGCGCCGTGCTGTATGGAGTGCGGACTTTCCTCGACCCGGATTACCCGGGCCGCGACCACCCGGCCAACCTGCGGCAATTCATCATACTAGCTTTCGAAGCAGATGTCAAATGCCGAAAAATGCGTTTTTTATCAGAATGACTGGACAAAAGTGGGGCGATCCAGTACAATAACACGCCGTTATCAAGAATGGACGTTTCGGAGGAATAAAGTTGGCCAATATCAAGTCCGCTATCAAGCGCAACAGACAGAACGAAAAACGCCGCCTGCACAACCGGGTGTACCGCGGGCGCGCCCGCACCTTCGTGAAAGACGCCCGCGCGTCGATCGCGGCCGGCGACCCGGAAGAAGCGCGCCAGGCAACCCTCAAAGCCATCAGCGCCCTGGATAGGGCCGCCGAGAAGGGCGTCATTCACAAGAACAACGCTGCCCGGCGCAAGAGCCGCCTGATGAAACGCGTGGCCGCGCTCGAGCAAAAGAACGCCTGAGCCTGCTACAGCATTCCTCGCCATACAAGCGGGAGCTCAAATGCTCCCGCTTTTTGCGTTATGCTGCATCTCGAAAACAGGCGGGCGAAGCCTGCGTGATATAATCCCTTCGCCAGATCATTAAGGCACGATAAGTGCACGGAAATCCACCAGAGCATATGTTCGAGAACGAGCAGCAAGCCGTCGAGGCCCGCATCCGCGCCTTTTGTGAGGGGAACCATATCCCGCTCGGCGAGCTGAAGTGGACGCCGATCCCCTTCAGCGGTGAGTGGGGCATTTCGACTTCCTTCTTCCAGGCTGCGGCGCAGGAAGCGCGCGCTGGAAAGAACGTCCCCGTCCCCCAGCGCGCCCAGGAGATCGCCGAAGCGGTCAAAGCCGCGATCGGCACACCGCAGGGCATCAGCCGGGTCGAAGCGGTGCGCGGCTACCTGAATTTATATTACTCGACATCCGTATACGCCCGGCGGGTGATCGACCAGGTGCTGGCCCAGGGCGAGGATTTCGGCCGCGGCGCGCCCAAGGGCGAGCGGGTGATGGTCGAGTACTGCCAGCCGAACACCCACCACTCCTTTCATATCGGTCACTCCCGCAACGCCATACTGGGCGAGGCCCTCGCCCGCCTGGTGGAATTCGCCGGCTTCGAGACCATCCGCGCCACCTACCCTGGCGATATCGGGCTGGGCGTGGTGACCGTGATGTGGGCGTATGACCGGTTCTACCGCGGCCAGGAACCGCAGGGGGTGCACGAACGCGGCCAATGGCTGCTGAAGCTCTACGTTGAGGCCACCCGCCTGCTGGAACCCAGGGAGGACGAGACCCCGGAAGAGAAAGACCGCCGCGAGGCCTACGACGCCGAACGGCGTGAGATGTTGCGCCGCTGGGACGCCGGCGACCCGAGCGTGCTCGAGTTGTGGCGCATCACCCGCGAATGGAGCCTGGACGAGTTGCGCGACATCATGGGCATGCTCGACATCCACATGGACGTGTGGTTCTTCGAGAGCGAGGTCAACAGGCTCACCAAGGACATCGTGACGGAACTGATCGAGCGCGGCATCGCCGTGGACGAGCGCCCGACCGGCGGACCGGTGCTGGTCAAGATCGACGAGAAACTTGGGCTGGAGAAGGAGAAGTACCGCACGGTGGTGCTGCTGCGCAACGACGGGACGGCCCTCTACCCGGCGCGCGACCTGGCCCTGGCGAAGATCAAGTTCGACCAGTACCAGGTCGATCGCTCGATCTACGTCATCGACGTGCGCCAGAGCCTGAACATGCAGCAGGTGTTCAAGATCCTCGAGATGTGGGGCTTCAAGCAGGCCGGGCAGTGCTACCACCTGGGCTACGGCTTCGTCAGTCTGCCGGAAGGCGCCATGTCCGCCCGGCGCGGCCGCCTGGTGCTGTTCATGGACGTCGTCGAAGAAGCGGTGCGCCGGGTGCTGGCGGTGATCGCCGAGAAGAACCCCGACCTGCCGGAGGAGCAGCGCCAGGTGGTCGCAACCCAGGTAGGACTGGGCGCGCTGGTCTACTCGATGCTCTCGGTGGATAACAACAAGGATACCGTCTTCGAGCTGGACGCCGCCCTGAGCTTCGACGGGCGCACCGCCCCCTACCTGCAGAACGCCCACGTGCGCGCTAACAGCATCTTGAAGAAGGCCGGGGACCGGGCGCCGGGGGAAGCCGGCGTGCCGCCAGTCGGCGACTTCGACTACGATCTTAGCCATCATGAAGTGCAGCTGATCGAGTTGATCGCCCGCTTCCCGCAGACCGTGCAGCAGGCAGCGCTGGAATACCGCCCGCTGATCATAGCCACCTACGCCTACGACCTGGCGAACGCCTTCCACAGCTTCTACCACGCCGTCCCGGTGATCCAGAGCGAATCCGAGGCCGTTCGGGGGGCTCGCTTGCGTCTGGTGGCGGCTGCCCGGCAGACCCTGGCAAACGCCCTGCGCCTGTTGGACATCCAGGCGCCGGATGTGATGTGAGACGTAATACGTAAAAAGTAATCCGTAAGAAGACAGCTCTGCAGTGCAAATCTAAATCCTTGACAAGGAGAACCTGACCCCAATGCCACCCATTCGAACCCTGATCATGGGCGCCGCCGGGCGCGACTTCCACAACTTCAATGTCTATTTCCGCGACAATCCGGCCTATCAAGTCGTCGCCTTTACCGCCACCCAGATCCCCAACATCGAGAGGCGCCGCTACCCGCCCGACCTGGCCGGGTCTGCTTATCCTGAAGGCATCCCGATCTACCCGGAAGAGGACCTGACCCTGCTGATCGCCGACCAGGCCATCGAGCAGGTGATCTTCGCCTACAGCGACGTGCCTCATCCGTACGTCATGCATAAGGCCTCGATGGTGCTGGCAGCGGGGGCAGATTTCCGCCTGATGGGCACCCGCTCGACGATGTTGAAATCGAAAAAGCCGGTGGTGGCGGTGTGCGCGGTGCGCACCGGCTCCGGCAAGAGCCAGACCACGCGCCGGGTGGCGCGCATCCTGCGCGACCTGGGATTCCGGGTGGCTGCCATCCGCCACCCGATGCCCTATGGAGACCTTTCGAAGCAGGCCGTGCAGCGTTTCGCCTCCTATGAAGACCTGGAGGCGCAGGACTGCACGATCGAGGAGCGCGAGGAGTACGAGCCGCACCTGGCGAACGGGGTGGTGGTCTTCGCCGGGGTGGATTACGAGCGCATCCTGCGCCAGGCCGAGCAGGAGGTGGACGTCATCCTGTGGGACGGCGGCAACAACGACCTGCCTTTCTACGTGCCGGATCTACACATCGTCGTCGCCGACCCGCACCGCCCCGGGCACGAACTGAGCTACCACCCCGGGGAAGCCAACGTGCGGGCAGCCAATGTCTTCGTGATCAACAAGGTAGACACCGCCCAGCCGGAAAACGTGATCACGGTGCGCGAGAACCTGCTACTGGTGAACCCGGCTGCGACGATCATCGAAGCCGCCTCGCCGCTGTTTGTCGACGACCCGATCGCCATCCGCGGCAAGCGCGTGCTGGTGATCGAGGACGGCCCCACCCTGACTCACGGCGAGATGGCCTACGGCGCCGGCTGGGTGGCGGCGCGGCGCTTCGGCGCGGCCGAGATCGTCGACCCGCGCCCCTACGCGGTCGGTTCGATCCGTGAGACCTACCGGAAATACCCCAATACCGGGGCCGTCCTGCCCGCCATGGGCTACGGCGACCAGATGGTGCACGAGCTGGAGCAGACCATCAACAACGCCCAGGTCGACCTGGTGCTGATCGGCACGCCGATCGACCTGGCCAGCCTGCTGCGCATCGACAAACCCAGCCAGCGCGTGCGCTACGAACTTCAGGAGATCGGCCAGCCGACCCTGGAGGATATCCTCAAGTTGCAATTCGGGAAATAAACAAGGGAAAAGGGAGAGGGGATAAGGGATATTTTTCAAACTCTCCGCATCTATCTCCCCTGCTCCCCTACCCCCTTGCACCCCTGCACCCATGCCCACCCTGACCTGGGCCACCAAGAAGCAACCAGAGCCGGTCGAGGCGGCCCTCGAGACGGACAGCCTGATCTACCCCGCGGGGAACGGCTACCCGTCTGCCGTCCCTGAGAACCGCCTGATCCTGGGGGATAACCTGGCGGTGATGTCGGCGCTGCTGCCCGAGTTCGAGGGTCGCATCGACCTGATCTACGCCGACCCGCCGTTCTTCACCAACCGGCGCTACCCGGCGCGCGTGGGACGCGGCGAGGATTCGCGCCGCCCCAAGGAGTGGCGCCTGGCGGAAGGCTACCCGGACCACTGGCCGGATATCGAGTCCTACCTGGACATGCTCTACCCGCGCCTGTACCTGATGCACCGCCTGTTAGCCCCTACCGGAACGCTTTACCTGCACCTGGACTGGCACGCGAACCATTATGCCCGGCTGCTGCTGGACGAGATCTTTGGGGCGCAGCGCTTGCTGAATGAGATCATCTGGGTCTACCATGGACCCTCGCCGATCCGGCGGGCCTTCAAACGCAAGCACGATACACTCCTGGCTTATACGAAAAGTGAGACAAATACTTTTAATGCGGACGCGGTGCGCGAGCCCTATCACCCGAACACGGTCAAGACTTTCGCTTCCTCACCCAAAGCCGGGTTCGGGAAAGTGCCGGATTTGATCAGGGGCAAAGTCCCGGAGGACTGGTGGTACTTCCCGGTGGTGGCGCGCCTGCACAACCAGCGCACCGGCTATCCCACCCAGAAGCCCGAAGCCCTGCTGGAGCGCATCCTCCTGGCGAGCTCGAACCCGGACGATCTCGTGGCCGACTTCTTCTGCGGTTCTGGGACGGCGGCGGTGGTCGCTGCCCGCCTGGGGCGCCGTTTCATCGCCACGGATTGGACCTGGCGCGCTGTGCATACCACCCGTTCCCGGCTGGTCGAGGCAGGCGGACGATCTCGTCAGGCGCCTTTCAGCCTGCAGCATGAAACAGGCTCAAAGTTTGAACGTTTAAACAATCAGCCAGGCGCACTCCGCCTGGCCGGGGAGACCCTGTTCCTGGAAGGGATCGATCTGGACGAGCTGGATTATTGGGAGGCCGACCCGGCCTGGGAAGGGCCGGTCTTCCGCAGCGCGGCCCAGGCCGTCCGCCCGGCAGCCAGGCGGCCGGTCCCTGTGCAGGTGACCCTGCCGGTCCGGCCTGGAGAGCGCCCGGTTGTGGTGCGCCTGGTCAAGATCGACGGAGAACAGACTCATCTCACCATCCAAGGGGTGCACACGTGAAACTCTTCGTACCTGGACGCATCTGCCTGTTTGGCGAGCACTCGGATTGGGCCGGGGGCTACCGGCGCATCAACGCCGACATCGAGAAAGGCTACACCCTGATCTGCGGCACCGACCAGGGGATTTACGCCGAGGTGCAGCCCCATCCCACCTCGCTGGTGCTCTCCTCGACCACCCCGGAAGGTCAGGTCTACGGGCCGTACGAGATCCCCATGCAGGCGAAGAGCCTGCTGGAGGAAGCCCAGAGCGGCGGCTTCTGGAGTTACATCGCCGGGGTGGCTTACCAGGCGCTGGTGAACTACCACGTGCGCGGCCTGGTGATCGACAACTATAAGACCGACCTGCCCGTCAAGAAGGGGCTCTCCTCCAGCGCAGCCATCTGCGTGCTGGCGGCGCGGGCCTTCAACCGCGTATACGACCTGAAGCTGACCATCCGGGGCGAGATGGAGCTGGCCTACCAGGGCGAGATCACCACCCCCTCGCGCTGCGGCCGTATGGACCAGGGCTGCGCCTTCGGCAACCGGGCGGTGTTGATGACCTTCGACGGGGACCGGCTGGACACGGCCGAGCTGCAGGTCGACAAGGACCTGTACTTCGTGGTGGTGGATCTGTTCTCCCAGAAGGATACGATGGAGATCCTCAACCGGCTGAACCGCTGCTATCCCTTTGCCGAGAACGAGATCGAAAGCGGCGTCCAGGAGCTGCTGGGGCCGATCAACAAGCGCGTGACCACGCAGGCCATGGAAGCGCTGAAGGCCGGGGACGCCCAGCGCCTGGGGTCTTTGATGGTCGAAGCCCAGGAATTCTTCGACTGCTACGCCACCCCAGCCTGCCCGGAAGAGCTGACCGCGCCCGTGCTGCACAAGGTGCTGGACTACACGCCGCTCAAGCCGCATATTTGGGGCGGCAAGGGGGTCGGTTCCCAGGGCGACGGCACGGCTCAGTTCATCGCCCGCAGCGAAGCGGACCAGCAGGCGGTGATCGAGATCATCGAGCGCGACCTGGGGGTGGAAGGCCTGAAGCTGACCCTGAAACCCGGGGTGCGGGTGCGTAAAGCAGTTATCCCGGCCGCCGGTTTCGGCACGCGCCTCTTCCCGGCGTCCAAGGCCACCAAGAAGGAGCTCTTCCCGATCATCGACCGGGACGGGATCGCCAAGCCCGCCATCCTGCTGATCGTCGAGGAAGCGCTTAACGCCGGGCTGGAAGAGGTGATCATCGTCGTCCAGGAGCACGACCTGGACGACTTCCGTTCCTTCTTTAATACGCAGATCACCATTGAGAACTATAACAAGCTGCCCCCGCACTTTCAGGATTATTCCCGGCGCATCCTGGAGATCGGCCGCAGGGTCCAATTTGTCGTGCAGTCCACGCAGGAAGGCTTCGGCCATGCCATCTACTGCACCCGCGCAGCCATCGGCGACGAACCCTTCCTCTTGATGCTTGGCGACCATCTCTACCGGTCGACCGGGGAGCAGTCCTGCGCCCGGCAGCTGCTGGATGCCTACCAGCAACACGGGCTGAACGTGCTCGGCCTGCGGCGGACGCCGGAACGCCAGATCGCCAACTTCGGCACGGTGGCTGGCGTCTGGCTGGAGGAGGAGCGCCTGCTGAACGTGACCGAGTTCGCCGAGAAGCCCACCGTGGATTACGCCCGCACCAACCTGCTGGTTCCCGGCCTGCCGGAGGGCGAGTACCTGACCGTGTTCGGGCAGTACATCATCAAGCCGATGATCTTCGAATACCTGGAGGAACACATCCTTAACAATGTGCGCGAGCGCGGCGAATTCCAGCTGACTTCCGCACTGGACCGGCTCAGGCAGGAAGACGGCTTCCTCGGCCTGGTGATGGAAGGCCGGCGCTTCGATATCGGTTTGCCGCAGTATTATCTGGAGACTTTACAGACGTTCAACCAGCCGTGAGATCAGGAACCAGCGACGGTCCCGGCTTCAGACGTCCAGCCGGTAGCCCACGCCGCGGATCGTGCGCAGGAAGCGCGGCTTGCGCGGGTCCAGTTCGATCGCCTGGCGCAGCCAGCTGATGTGCACGTCCAGGGTGCGCGTATCCCCCGTGTACTCCGTGTTCCACACCTGGCGGAAGAGCTGCTCGCGCTCGAGGACTTCTCCCCGGTGGTGCATTAATAGCTTCAAAAGCAGGGTCAGCCTCGGGGTGAGATGGCCTTCTTTCTCTTCGCAGCGCACCAGACGGCGCTCCATGTCCAGGATGATCGGGCCGGTCTGGAGCAGGTTATTGCTCACCACGGGTAACATCGGGAGGATGCGATTGACCAGTTTACGGCTTGTGAAGGGCAGCTTTAGCACCACATCGGCGCAGGCATCCTTGGGCATAGGCCGGTCGGGATTGGCGATCACCAGGATGGGCAGCTTGGGCCATTCGGAGCGGATCCCCTGGCAGATCCTCTTCCCACTGCTGCGCAGAGAAGCCGCGTTGATCACGACCAGGTCCGCCCCCGCCTCAGAAAGACCTGCCTGGGCAGCGTTGCCGGTCGGAACCACCTCGATTATGAAGCCCTTCCTGCGCAGGTCAGGGACAAAAGACGGGCTATCCGCCCGTTTTCCTTCTACCCACAAGATTTTGGCTTTCATCGGACCACGCCTGTTATGTTATCTTCCCTCTGTCCGCTTGGCCCCCCAAATTTGGGAGTTCAGGTCTGAATTGGGTGCGCAGTATTATACCGCAATCTTAAGAGATCGCAAGTAAAATTGGGTTGTAAAATTATTTTAACATTTCCACAATAAAGGCGCACAACCATGAATCTTAAACAACAAGCTGCCAGCCAGGCCCTGCGCTACGTCCGGGACGGGATGGTGCTGGGCTTAGGATCCGGCTCCACCACGGCCATCTTCGTCGACCTGCTGGGCGAACAGCTCAAGGAAGGGAAGCTCATGAACATCGTCGGGGTGCCCACCTCCGAAGACACCGCCCGGCGGGCAAAGGGCCTCGGCATCCCGCTCGCCCGGCTGGCTGATTGCTGCGATCCGTCCGGCCTGCCAGCCCTGGACCTGGCGGTAGACGGGGCCGACGAAGTCGATCCAGCATTGAACCTGATCAAAGGCCTGGGCCGGGCGCTGCTACGCGAGAAGATCGTCGAGATGCATGCCCGCAAGTTCGTGGTGATCGTGGACGAGTCGAAGATGGTGCCGAGGTTGGGACGCGGCCCGTTGCCGGTCGAGATCGTGACATTCGAGGCCGGGGTGCACGTGCGCTGGTTGAACACGCTGGGCTGCCGGGCCGAGCTATGGCTGGAGGCGGACGGCGTCCCCGTCATGACGGATAACGGCAATTACCTGGTACGCTGCTGGTTCGAGGGCGGCATCCCGGACCCCCCGGCCCTGGCGCGCGCCCTGGCGGACCGCCCGGGCATCGTCGACCACGGATTGTTCCTGGACATGGCTGACGTGGTGATCATCGCCGGCGCGGACGGCATCCGCACCCAGGAGCGCTAGCCATGCCCACCAAGATCGTTCCCTCCCTGTTGACCGCCGACCTGACCCGCCTGGGAGACCAGGTCCGCCAGGCGATCGATGCCGGGGTCGACGCCATCCACATCGACGTGATGGACGGGCAATTCGTCCCCAACCTGACCTTCGGCCCGCTGGTCGTCGCCGCCCTGCGCCCGATCGCCCGGCCCGCCGGGGTCCCGCTGGACGTCCACCTGATGATCGAGACTCCCGAGCGGCTGATCCCGGAATTCGCCAATGCAGGCGCGGATTTCCTGACCGTGCACGTCGAGACCTGCCCGCACCTGCACCGGGTGGTGCAGCAGATCAAGGAGCTGGGCGTCAGGGCCGGCGTGACCCTCAACCCGGCGACCCCGCTGGTCGCATTGGAAGAGGTCCTGCCCGAGGTCGACCTGGTGCTGGTCATGACGGTCAACCCTGGCTTCGGCAGTCAATCCTACATCCAGAGCGGGACAGCCAGGATCGCCCGGCTGCGCCAGATGCTCGACGAGCGCGGGCTGGGGCAGGTCGAGCTGGAGGTCGACGGAGGCATCAAGGTGGGCAATATCGCCGAAGTGGCCGCGGCGGGGGCGACCATGCTGGTGGTCGGCTCCGCCATCTTCAACCGGCAGGCTTCCGTTGGAGAGAACGTGGCAGCCTTGCGGCGCGCCCTGGGGGAAGCCTAGAAACGTCAGTTCGGATTTCCGCAAAGCTCTTCAGATTAGGACGCTGATTGACGCTGAAAACGCTGATCAGAAGGTGCGAACGGAGTTCGCCAGAATCAGGAAAATCAGCGTTCATCAGCGTTACATTATTCCTATCCTGTATACACGTTAGAACCAAAATCAGACCGGCAGGCTGGCCAGCCGGGGGAAATCCTCCCGGTGGGCCAGGTAGGCGCGCCGGAACACCTCCCCCAATTCCAGGTAAAGGGAATGGCGGGTTAGATCCGGCTCCAGCGGGGGGCCGTAGCGGGCCCATGCGCGGGCCTCCTGTCCGGCGGAGAAGTGACCGGCGCCGGCCCCCGCCAGCAAGGCGGCCCCAACCGCCGATTGTTCGGCCGTTTCCAGGCGCACTACCGGCAGGGCGAACACGTCGGCGACGATCTGCCCCCATAGCCGGCTGCGCGACCCGCCACCCGCCAGGATCAGGCGCTCCGGCCGCCCGCCTCCCTCGACCAGCACCCGGTAAGCCTCGTAACAGGACAGCGCCACCCCCTCCAGCACGGCGCGCACCAGCTCGGCGCGGCCGTGTCCCAGCGCCAACCCCAGGAAAATGCCGCGCGCCTGGGGGTCCATCAGCGGGGTGCGCTCCCCGGCCAGGTAGGGCAGGAAGACCAGCCCATTCGCCCCCGGGGGCGCCTGCTCCGCCCAGGCGGTCATGCTTTCGTAGGCGCCCTCGCCTTCCAGAGCGAAGACGTTGTCGCGCAGCCAGCGCAGCGAGCCCCCGGCCGAGAGCGTGGCGCCCAGCCTGTACCAGCCCGCCCGGTCAGGCTCCGGCTCCAGCGCGCTGCAGAAGGTGTGCACACGCCCCTGCCGGTCCACTTCCACTTCGAAACTCGGCAGCGCCAGCTGCCCGCCGGTGCTCAGGGTGAGCAGCAGCTCGCCCGGGCCGGTCGCCCCGCCCCCCAGCAGTCCGGCGGCGGTATCGGCTGCGCCGGTGACCACCGGCAGCCCGGCCGGCAAGCCCAGGTGCTGCGCGGCATCCGAGCATAGCTCCCCGGCGAGGGCAGCCGAAGGCTGGATGGCTGGCAGCAGTTCGCGCTCGATCCCCAGCGCCCCCAGGATCTCATCCGACCAGTCCCGGGCGCGGACGTCCAGCAGGAGAGCGCCGGAGCCGTCGCTGGGGTCGCCGGCGAATTCGCCGGTCAACCGCCAGCGCAGGCTGTCCTTGGGCAGCAGCAGGCGGCGGACCCGCCGCCAGACTTCCGGCTGTTCCTGCTGGAACCAGCGGGCGGTGGCCGCCATGAAGCCGGTCGCAACAGGGCTGCCAGCCAGTTCGATCAACCGCTCCGCGCCGACCAGGCGGGTGATCTCCGCTACCTGCGAGGCGCTGCGCTGGTCGGGCCAGATCACCGCCGGGGCCAGGGGCCGGTTGTGTTCGTCCAACAGGACCGTGCCGTGCATCTGCCCGGACAGGCCCAGAGCGGCTACCTGGACCGGCCCCTCCACCCCGGATAAGGACTGGCGGGCGGCTTCTCCCGCGGCGCGCCACCAGTCCTCGGGGTCCTGTTCGGCGTGACCGGGCCGGGGGGTATGCAGCGGGTAAGCGGCCGCGCCGCGCCCCACGACCGAACCATTCTCATCGAATAGGACCACTTTCAGGCTGGAGGTGCCGAGATCGAGGCCGAGGAGGAAGGGCAATACTTGTTACCTTGTGTATAAAAAAGCACCTTATTGAAAATCAGGCTCTTGATGACGAACCGCTTGTTGGGCTTCTATGGCAATTCTATCCGCCTCTGCCGGGTCGAGATTTATATTATCTTGAAGGTTTCTTACTGAAGGCGAAGGGATATCTCTCTGGAGTTTCAAGCTCTCATTTTTATTGTACAAAGCGTCGAATTTATTCCTTATTCGGGCGAATTCGAAGTCATAGTCTCGAATTCTATCTGGATGCATTGGTCCTAACTTGCCCTGTGGGCGGGACCCAATATAAGAATAGTGGGTGATAAATTCAGTTATAGGCAAGTGTATTTTTTTATTCGCCGCCAAATATTCCAACAATTTTTTCGTCTTACTTCCCATCACAACGACCATAAGAGGCTTCGAATTTGTTAATTCCCAGGATAATACGGATGACCAGATATCGGCCGTCCGCCTTTGGGCAGTCTGTGTCTTGTCCTCCCAGTCCTTGACATAGCTGGTTTGCTTAATTACGTTTGTTATATAACAGTTCCACCCTCCGGGAAGAAAAGGGTTATCAAGTTTAAAGCCGTGCTTAAAAAGCATTTCTCGAAACAATTTGTCGCCAGGGCTTTCGGACCACTGAGTGTCTTCAGAAATAACCTGATTTTTCCTCTGAGAAGCTCTCTCTACTCTCAGCAAGCTGGGAATTTCAGCGATAAACCACATGCCAGCATATGGATTGCCTAAGTAACCTGTTAGCCATGGATAGTCTGCCCGATGATCGTAGATCAAAGGATGGAATTTTAAAACATCGTCTATTTGCTTATTCAGTTCTGTAGAGTAATCTTGGGAATTCATTGTGCCTCCAACTTTAGGCTTTCAATCACATCTTATAAGTCCGATTTCTGATAAGCCAATATAAAGAAGAGCTATTTTTCTCAATGAAACCAGGTTATAAATGTTTTTTCAAGTTCTGAAATGGTTTCTTTAATTGTTCCTCTGAAAATAAAGCTAACATTCTTAGGATCAACAGCGTCGTGGGGTACAGAAAAACTTTTCATTCTGGGTAAGATTATCTTTTCAAGTTGCTCTGGCTTTGACCCTCTAATAACCATAGTACCTGCAATGATCAACCTCGTTTCAGGAGTTATCCTAAAATATTGATGTTTGCCCAATAAATGTACCGAAAATCGATTGCACATGAGCAGGGTAAAAGTATCACCGAGAATTTTCTTTGGCGAGCTGGGCGCCTCTTCAACCTCTGCTATGGTAAGAATTTCTTGATTTGGCTTTGCAACCAAGACATCGACCTGGGCGAGCTGGTTTATTAGGGAAACTTCTTCGCCATAAAGACCTTTTATAGCCACTACATTTGAGTGAGCAGTCGGGTCTCCATGATCATAATAGACTAGGTAATCCTGATACTTAGTGATTCCCTGCAGATAATTAGTTAGCCACTCGCCAAATACACCAGTTCTGGCTCCTGCTCTGATTGACCTGATACTCACATCTCCTCATATTAGCCGCTCAACCTCATATTCTTTGGATGACTCGGTACAACTAGCCAAGATTCTATTCTGTAAGGCTGGTTTGGAATTTAAGTAACAATGCGCAAAGTTTACGTTATCTTCAACCCGATAACCCTTTAAAAATGAGACTCGAACATACTATTTATTAACATTCGATGGGTAATTTGTGATGATCAGCTCAATTAATTTCCCTCTTTTATCACCGTTACTATTAATTGCGCGCGTTGCCATGACTTCATGGGTTATAAAATTATTGGGAGAATATAGCTGGAAAATTATCTCTGCATTAGAATTTGACACCAAAACAAATACCCCGCGAATGCCAAGCTCCCTGCTAACATCTGATAACCTTTTTTGGTCATTAGATGAAAATCCATTGGCCTGGTATGAGGTAAAGTAGGCAGTGGATGTTAGAGGGGCGTAAGGTGGATCGAAGTAGACGAAATCCCCTGATTTTGCATTGTCAAGAACAGTTTCGAAAGGTTTGCAGCCTATCTTTACTCCTTGCAAAGCCTCGGATACTGCGAGTAGATTTTTTTTATCGTAATATTTTGGATTCTTATATCGTCCAAAAGGCACATTAAACTTCCCTTTACTGTTTACACGATAAAGGCCATTGAAGCCGGTTTTATTTAGATAAATCATTCTTGCCGCTTTCAATGGTAAATCCATCGAATCTGGGTCTTTCAAACGTAAATCGTAGTAAAAATCCGTTTCATGCGGATACCTGGATAGTTCGTCTATTACTTCATCTACATGATCTCGGATCGCCAAATAGGTGTCAATTAATTCCGAATTTAAATCGGATAGATATGCCTGACGAATTCTATTCTCACGAAAGAGCTTAAAAAACAGAGCTCCTCCCCCTAGGAAGGGCTCATGATAGTTGTTGAACTCATCCGGCAGGCGAGCCTTGAGTTCTTCTACCAGCTGGGTTTTTCCGCCAGCCCATTTTAGAAAAGGTCGAGGAATTGTTGTATCAGCCATATAGTTATGATTCATAGCGCGAAGTATAGACGTAACCAATCCGCAAGGTCATCAAACCATACAACTTTTCCTGTTGCCATTAAGTAACCTTGCATGTTTGTTGAGAATCCCTGACCAGCAATCACAACAATTCCTGGGATTGGCCAATACTTAATATCCTCGATAGTAGCAGGTATCTTTTCTTCCGCTGTCCCTGGCCCCGCCTGATATTTACACTCAATACCAAGATTCTTACCAGTTGCCATGTTAGTTAGAACAACATCAATATGGCGCTTTGCCCCCCAGAGTCGGCGTCCTGCAACTACTTGTTTTCTATACGTAAGACCAAGTGATTCAGCTAGTTCGATGACTCTCTGCTGGAGTTCGGTTCCACTTCTTACCGCTGTTCCTCTTCCGGGCATGATATTCCTCGTTGCAGAACAGGTTAGAACACTTTATCTAATTTTATTATACAGCAGATGCGCTATTTATTCATCCGCGAACCGTGAAAATTCACTTGAATTTCCCAAGCCATCCACCTCCACCACCTCCCACCCGCCATTCTGCGGGATGCGCTCCCAGGCCATCCCCACCGGCTCGCCCAGCAGGTGAGCCCGCAGCAGCCCCAGCACGAAGCCGTGCGATACGATCACCACGCTCTCGTCCGGGTGGCGCTTCAGGATCTGCTCCAGGCACCGCAGCACCCGCGCCCGCACCTGGGCGACCGTCTCGCCGCCAGGGGGCGCCAGGTTCAGCGGGTCTTCCCGGCGGCTTCTCAAGGCCTCGGCATAGCGGGCCTCGATCTCGTCGAACAGCTGTCCCTGCCACTCCCCCTGGTGGATCTCGCGCAGGCGCGAGTCCACGATCACCGGCAACCCGGCGGCCTGCGAGAGCGGAGCGGCGGTGTCGCGGGCGCGGCCCAGGTCGCTGGAGTAGATGGCGTCGATCTGCATCCCGGCCAGGTCTGCGACCAGCTGGCGGGCCTGCTGCCGGCCACGCTCGTTCAGCGGCACGTCCGTCTGGCCCTGCCACCTGCCGGTGGTGTTCCAGTCGGTCTCGCCGTGGCGGATCAAGATCAGGCGCGTCATGCCGGGCGCCGCTCCCGGTATTCCGGGATTTCGATCATGGGCGGGCGCTCACGCTCGGCGATCTCCTCGATGTCCAGGAAGAAGCGGCTGGGCTCGTAGCGGATCAACTTCATCGTGCGGTTGACATCCTCCAGGATACTGCCGCCGGAGCGGCGCTCGAGCCTGTGGATGACTGCCTGGATGATGGCGAAGGACATCTTGCTCAGCGATTCGAGCGCCTGGTTGTGGTGGACGCGTTCGAGCAGGTCGACCTGGGCGATGGCGTTCAGCCCGCAGCAATCCAGTACGTCGATCAGCAGGCCGATCTCCACCCCATAGCCGGAGAAGAACGCCATCTTTTCCAGGACCGCCCGCCGGCCCCCGTACTCCCCCGAGAGCGGCTGGATGATGCCGGACAGCTCCGGGTAGAACAGGTTGAGCAGAGGGCGGGCGGTCAGCTCGGTCACCCGGCCTCCCCCACCCGCCTGGATCTTGTCGCCCACCCGCAGCGGCCGCCGGTAGAAGCCTTTGACGAACTGGATATCCTCGCGCGCCAGCATCGGCCCCAGGATGCCGTACACGAAGCGGGGGTGGATGTTGACGATATCCGTGTCGATCCACAGCAGGATATCCCCGGAGGTCAGGTAAAGGCTCTTCCATAGGGCCTCCCCTTTACCCGGCCTGGCGCCGTAGCGGGTCAGCACCGCCTGGTGGACGTACACCGGCACGCCCAGCTCTCTGGCGATTTCCCTGGTCTCGTCGGTGGAATCGGAATCGATCAACACGATCTCGTCCAGGATGGGCGCACATTCCACCAGCGCTTCTTTGACGGTGCGGATGACGTTCCCGACGGTGTCTGCCTCATTCAACGCCGGGAGGGCCAGACTCACGGTCAGATTCTGATTGCGCTTGAGTTCAATCAGGTATTCGAGGTCAGAAAACTCATTGGCGTGGTAGGTGTTTTCGGCGAACCACTTATCGACCAGGACGGAGATGGCGGTGTGCCCGGCCTCTTCACTGGTGAAATTAGCCGGCACCGGGCGCTTCGTCTTCACGATCATGACACCTGCCGGGCTTTCCCGGATGATGCGCTCCGCCACCGGACCGATCGCCTTCGTTTGGTGGAACTCCGGCTGAGCCGTCGCTCCCATCACCACCAGGTCATAGCGGTGGGAAGCCGCCAGGATCGTTTCGACCGGATCCGAGGTCTCTTCGACCGCGGGCTGGACTTCCTCGAGCTGGTTCAGAATCTTTTCGATCCCGCGAAAAGGCGCATCTGTTCTTGATGGAACCTGCTCTTCCCGCGGAACCAGGTGCAGGGTGGTTACCTGGGCCCGGTTTCCCTCCGCTACCTCCAGGGAGAGGCGTAAGGCCAGTTCTGCGTACGGTCCGCCCCGGATCGGGACGAGGATCTGCTGGATGCGTCCAGGCATTTTCCCGCCGATCAGAACCAGATCACAAGGCAGGTTGCCCAGAGCTTTCTCCGGGGATACCCGCAATGCTGAGAAGTAGCAGGGCCAGCCCAGCACGAGCAGGTCCGGGTCCAGCTCCTGGCACACCTCAACCAGCTCCTCCCACGGGTGGTGGGACACATACACCCGGTTGGCGGCCCGCATGTGGGCGTCTCTGGCCATTCCTCGCAGTATTTTTCGAACTTCCTGGGCCGGCTGTGCGGCGGTGCTGAGCGATTCGTCTGGGGATATGCCAACCATCCCGATCGGGACGACGGCTCCCTTCCCGGCGATCAGCCGGGCAGCCGCCAAAGCAGGATCATTCTGGCATCCCCACACCACCGGGACCAGGATCTTCTGGAAAACGGTGGAGGAATATCGTTTCTTCATGGTCTTGCCTCCAACTCCCCCTTAAGACGGGCCTGATCCGCTCTGCGTAGATTCGATCCCAGGTGAACGTCGTCCGCACCCTGGCGTGCAAAGCGAAGGCCCTGTCGGATGATAAATTTTCATAGATCAACGCAGCGACCGTTTCGGGATCGGCCTGTGGAGAAAAGTAGACCGCCTGGTCGCCCCCCAGATCGCGCAGCGGAGGGATATCGGAACAGAAGACGGGCAGCCTGGATAATCCTGCTTCTAAGATCGGGATGCCGAACCCCTCCTCGAAGCTGGGGAAGAGCAGGGCGTCCGCCAGCCGGTAAAAATCGGCGATCACCGCATACGGCAGGTATTCGTGCGATTCTTCGGCGAAGAAATAGGCCGCGCGCTCGAGACCCAGCTCCTGGCGCAGGGCGAGCAACTGCTCCAGGTAGGTCTGGTTGTGGAGATTATGCGGCCCCAAAGGCCCCGTGACCAGCAGGACGGCCGCGGGGAAGGACTCCCGCAGGACTGCCAGCGCCCGCAACGCCAGTTCGATGTTCTTGCGGGGCGTGATGCGCACTGGCAGCAGGAGCAGCGGCCGCGCCGTTGACAGTCCCAGCCGCTCGGATAACTCCCAGGACTGCGGATCGAGCTTGAGGAACGGGCGCGCATCCAGGC
>DATDRQ010000278.1:0-3430 GCA_035291645.1 Anaerolineales bacterium | reverse complement strand
CGGTTGCGGCTGGACACCTACAGCCATTATCCGATCCATGCCCAGGCGATTCGCGAGTGGCGGGAACGGCTGGCCTGAGCAGACTATTCTCCCTGGACGAGTCCTAACAACTCGACTGGCATTAAGGCCGGAAGCGGGCCTATCTTAAAATCCTGAATGTTGCGGGTCGCCACGTAATCTGCGCCGGCCTGCACAGCAGCCATCATCAACACTGCATCTTCAAAATCGGCGTAATTTAGGACAAGCGCCTGTTCGATCACTGTCTGGTCAACTGGCGCCACTTTTAAGAAGGAGAGCAATTGTTGTATAGTCAGGCGCGCTTCCTTGGGTCCCAGGTATCTGGCAACCAGATAATACAAGGTGGTCAGGTTATGCGCGGCGACATATCCATCGATCGATCCGATTTCTGCGCCTGCCAGGAGTTGGGCCGACTTTTCATAGAAAGATTCCCGGTTTTGCAATACGTCGAGAATGATGTTGAGATCGATCAGAACCTTAAGTCTGGTCGCCATACTTTGCCAGCAGGTGCTTGTGATAGTCTTCGAGTGGAACTTCTCGCGGGAGAATTCCTGAGAGACGGCGGACAACCCTGGCTTCTGGCACTGGATCAGCCGTATTCCCCAAATGGCGAAGAAACTCGGTGACCAGGCGGGTCAACGTGGTATCGTTTGCCCGGGCATACCGCTTTGCCATGAGGATCACCTCGCGGGGCACTCGCACGGTTAATTTCGTTTCGCTCATGTCAACGCTCCTGCCGTACAGGATACCATATTTCTGTACGGCAGTCAAGCGGTTCTGGCTGGAAATGGCTGAGGTATAATCCCCCCGATGGTCAAGCGGTTAGCCATAATCCTGATTGCAGGCCTCCCTCTGGTCTGCCTGTGCGCGGTATTCGTTTATTACCTGCCGCCCGTCAACGCGCGGCTGGCCTGGCGGGTGGCGGACCTGCGCGTCCAGGTCCGCCGGGCGCTCAACCCGCCCGAGCAGGTCGTGTTCGTCCCGCAGGAGCAGCAGGACCGCATCGCGGCCGTGGTCGAGGCCACGCTGCGCGCCCTGACCCCTTCGTCGGCCGCAACCGCCTCCCCAACCCTGCCCGGCCCGACCGAAACGCCCCCGCCTGCGGCCACGCCGAACCAGGTTCCGACCCCCATCCCCTCCCAGGCGCTGCTAAAGGGCATCCGCCACGAGTACCAGAAGTTCAACAACTGCGGCCCGGCCAACCTTTCGATGGCGCTGTCCTATTGGGGTTGGCAGGGCGACCAGCGCGATACCGCCGCCTTCCTGCGCCCCGGCGAGTACGACAAGAACGTCATGCCCGGGGAGATGGAAGCCTTCGTCGAGCAGGAGACCGATCTGAAAGCCCTGGTGCGCTACGGCGGCGATCTTGAATTGCTTAAACGGCTGATCGCGGCCGGCTTCCCGGTCGTGATCGAGAAGGGCTACGACCCGCACGACGACGACTGGATGGGCCACTACCTGACCTTGAACGGCTTCGACGATGCCCAGGGCCTTTTCACCGCCCAGGACTCGCTGATCATGCCCGATTTCCCCCTGCCCTACGACCTGGTCGAGCAGCGCTGGCGGGATTTCGACTACGTTTTCCTGGTGATTTACCCTCCCGACCGGGAAGCCGGGGTGCTCGCCATCCTCGGGCCGCAGGCCGACGAAACCTACAACTTCCAGTACGCAGCCGATCGCGCCGTGCAAGAGACCGGTGAACAGACCGGCCGCGACCAGTACTTCGCCTGGTTCAACCTGGGCACCAACCGGGTCGCCCTGGAGGATTACGCCGGCGCAGCCGAGGCTTACGACCAGGCCTTCGCCCTGTACCCCTCCATCCCCGAGGACGAACGCCCCTGGCGGGTGCTGTGGTACGAAATTGGTCCGTATGCCGCCTACTACAACACAGGCCGTTTTCAGGACGTCGTGAACCTGGCCAACACCACCTTCTTCGCCCTGGGCGAGTACACCCTGGAGGAATCTTTCTTGTGGCGCGGCCTGGCCAACGAAGCCCTGGGCGACCGGAATACGGCCCTCTTTGACCTGCGGAAAGCGGTAGAATTGAATCCGAACTACACGCAAGCCAGAGAACAGCTCGAGCGATTGGAAGCCGAGAGTCCCTGATCAATTCGCTTTTTTGATACGATGGCCTTAGAATCCTTACGCGTGGTCCGGAGACCGCGCCCAACTTAATGGTGCTATGCCACGCAAAACGGTCCTGCTTCTAGCCGTAGCCATCCCCCTCTCTTGCCTGCTGATCGCCGCCGCCTACAACCTCCCACCGGTCCACGACCGGCTGGCCTGGCGGGTCGACGAGCTGCGGGCGCGCCTGAAGTACGCGTTGAACCCGCCTGAGGAGGCGGTATTCATCCCCTCCGGAGGCGCCCCGCTGGCCGGGCTGCCCGATCCGCAGGTCGCCGTGACGTTCCTGCCAACGGAGACGCCCTCGCCGGCCCCCAGCCTACCCGGTCCCACAGCCACCCCTGCCCAGACCGCCACGCCGACCATCACCCCCACCCCGCTGCCAGAGCAGGTCTCCCTGTCCGGCGTCAAGTACGAAGACCAGCACGGGCGTTGGAACTACTGCGGCCCGGCCAACCTTTCCATGGCGCTGACCTTCTGGGGTTGGGACGGGAACCGCGACGTGGTCGGCGGGTACGTCAAGCCTGAGGATAAGGACAAGAACGTCATGCCCTACGAGATGCAGGATTTCGTGGAGACCCAGACCGAAGGCATGGCAGCGCTGGTCCGCTCGGGCGGCGACCTCGAGCTGATCAAGCGCATGCTGGCTGCCGGTTTCCCGGTCCTGGTCGAGAAGGGTTATTATGAATACGACTACACCGGCAAACTCGGCTGGCTGGGACATTACCAGTTCGTAACAGGCTACGATGAAACCCAGGACAGGCTGACCGTTCAAGATACTTACGTTAAGGATGGCAAGAATCACAAAGTCAGCTACGCCGAGTTCATCGAGGGCTGGCGTTCTTTTAACTACCTGTTCCTGATGGTTTTCCCGCAGGATCGCCAGGCAGAGGTGCTGGCCCTGCTGGGACCCTACGCCGACCCGGACTGGGCGAACTCCCATGCGCTCGAAGTCGCCGAAGCAGAGTCGGGGGAGCTGAGCGGGATCGACCAGTTCTTCGCCTGGTTCAACCGCGGCACCAGCCACGCCAGCCTGCAGCACTACCCGGACGCAGCCGCCGCCTTCGACCAGGCCTTCAGCGTGTACGCCAATTTACCGGATGACGGAACCCGCCCGTACCGTATGATCTGGTACCAGACCTGGCCCTACTGGGCTTACTTCTACACCGGGCGCTACCAGGACGTGATCGACCTGGCGAACACGACGCTGAACGACACGATCAGCGAGCCGGTCCTGGAGGAGAGCTTCTACTGGCGCGGCCTGGCGCGCGAAGCCCTGGGCGACGCT
>DATDRQ010000277.1:0-19666 GCA_035291645.1 Anaerolineales bacterium | reverse complement strand
GTCGAGCTCGATCGGGTGCCCGCAGGATTCGTGCACCTGCAGGGCGACCTGGTCGCCGCCCAGGATGACGGTCGTGATGATCTCGCTGGGGCAGGGGTCGGCGGTCAGCAGGGCGACCGCCTGGCCGGCGATACGCGCCGCGTTGCCGGGCAGGTCCCAGGACAGGACCGCCTCCCAACCGGCGGTGACCTGCTGGCGCCCGAAGGAGGTTGGGTAGGAGCGCGTCTGCACCTCGCCATCCCCCACTGCGGTGGCCTGGATGCCGCCGCCGGCCTCGCTGATCGTCTGCTCGGTAAAGGCGCCCTCGCTGTTGGCAAACCATTTCTGCTCTTTGATGAAAGTCAGGTTGGAGCGGCGGGTGCGCACGCCCGGCACCTGCCCCATCCCGGCGTCGGCTGCCAGGAGCAGGTTCAGCTTCTCTTCTATTGAAACGCCGAAGGGATCGATCTGGATGGGCGTCTGGTAGCTGCCCCGGCTGGAGACCGGCGGGCCCAGGTCGACGGTTTCTCCCCGCACCATGCCCGAAGCGCGGGCGATCTCCAATGCCTGGTCCGCCACCCGCTCGGCCTCCGCGGGAGCCAGTTCCCGGCTGGAAGCGAACCCCCAGGCGCCGTCTGCCAGGAGACGCACGCCGAAACCGAGCGATTCGTCGTGGTCGATGTAGTCAACCGCGCCGTCCTTGACCGCCAGGCTCTCGGTCTGGGTGTGCACGGTGCGTACGTCGGCATACTGGGCACCCCGCCGCACCGCCAGGTCGAGGGCGCGCTCTATAAAATCTTTCAAGATCGGCTCCTTTGGAAAGGGAGGGAAAAAGCCGCCGCTGAGCCGGGGTCAGCCGAAGCGTTCCTCTTTCCAGACGTCCGCCCGGTTGTGGTAGCCGGCCTGTTCCCAGAAACCAGGCCGGTCTTGCGCCAGGAACTGCAGGCCGCGCAGCCACTTGGCGCCCTTCCAGAAGTAGGGGGTGATCAGCCCGGGCTGGCTGGGGATGTACCCGACCACGGCGCGCAGCGGGTAGCCGTGGTCGGGCGTGATCGGCTCGCCGTTATGGTGCGTCGCCAGCAGGAAATTGTCCTGCAACGCCACCTCCAGCGGCACGTTCACGGTGAAGCCGTACTCGGCGTGCTGCAGGATGAAATTAGCGCTGGGCAGTGGCTCGATCAAGCCCTGGTCGATCAGAATCTTGAGCGAGACGCCCTCCCACTCGGTGTCGAATTTGCTCCAGCGCGTCACGCAGTGGATATCCATAACGATCCTGGTGCGCGGCAGCTGGTTGAACTCGTCCCATCTCCAGCGCACCTCTCTGGCGACCTCCCCCCAGGCGCGCAGGTCCCAGGTCGCCGGGTTGAAGCGCGGCACCGGCCCGTAGTGCAGGACCGGGAACTTCTGGGTGAGCGACTGTCCAGGCGGCAGGCGTCCTTCGCTGCGCACCCGGTCTTCATCTTCCCGGCGCTTGAAAATACTATCGAACATCATCACCTCCAAATGGGGTGAATTATATCAGACCGATATTGCCCAAATTGTGCACCCTGGCAACACGGGCCACCAGAGCTGGCTGTTTAAAGCGTGAAGCTGTCGCCTGGATCGAGGACGTGAACCTGGGCCTTGGTTTCCGCTTGCACGCGCCTGGACCAGGCCTGAGGGTCCTGGGCGATCAACTCCCAGGTGTTGTAGTGGACCGGGATGACGTGCACCGGCTGGATCAGTTTGACCGCCCGCAGGGCGTCGTCCGGGCCCATGGTGTAGTTATCGCCGATCGGCAGCACCGCCAGATCGATGCCCTCTTCGCCGATCAGGCGCATATCCCCGAACAGGCCGGTGTCGCAGGCCAGGTAGACTTTCTGTCCGTCATTGGTGGTGAGCAGGAAGCCGGCTGGATTGCCCCCGTAATGCCCGCCGGGCAGCCCGGACCCATGCAGAGCGTTGGTCAGCTTGAGATAGCCGAATGGATGCCGGAACCCCCCGCCAATGTGCTGGGCGTGGACTTTAACCCCTTGCTCCTCCAGCCAGTTGGCGATCTCGAAATTGGTGATCACCATGGCGCCGGTGCGCCGGGCGATCGCCAGGGTGTCGCCCAGGTGATCGCCGTGCCCGTGGCTCAACAGGATGTAGTCCGCCTCGGCCTGCTCCGGGTTGGTTTCGCAGGATGGGTTCTCGCTCATGTAGGGATCGACCAGCAGGCGGTAGCCGCCCGTCTCCAGTCCAATGGCCGCATGTCCGTGCCAGATGATGGTAAAGCTCATTTTGCGCTCCTGAAAAGGAGTAAATGCGAGGCGGCCAGTGCCTCAATCCATGCTAATCACGATTGGATCGTGTTCTTCTGCGGAGGTTGGCTGCTCGGTTTGATCCGGGGCAGGCATGTGTTTTCGGTAGGGGATCTGTAACAGGAATCCCAGGATGATGACGATCTCGCCGAACAGGACGCCGCCGGCCTGCCAGGGACCGAAGTAGGGGATATCGGTAAAGAGCATGCTGCCGAAGCCGAAGATATCCGCCAGGCCGCTGACCACGGCGATGACGTAGCCGGTGCTGACCAGCCTCAGGCCGATGTCCGCCACGATCGTCTTCTCTTCCCCGCGCCACAGGCTGTTCATGGTAAAAAAGCCCCCTACGCAGATGATCCCCAGCCCGATCAGGAACACCGCGATCTGCACGAAACCGATCACCGGGCTGCGGTCCAGGCCGAATAAACCAGGCACCGCGCCGATCAGGAAAATCACCAGTCCCACCAGGGTGAGCAGCAAGCCCAGGTGGGTGCGGTAGCCGTTGGCAAAACCATTGGGGATTTTTCTCATGCCGGATCAGGCCGAATCAGGCAGGCTCTGCTTGAGCAGCGAAAGCCAGTTGCCTCCCAGGATGGCGGCAATGTCTTCTTCAGTATACCCCCTTTCACTCAGGAGAGGAGACAATTTGTGCACATCGGCGATCGTGTCGATCTCTGCCGGGACGGCCTGCAGGCCGAAGCCGCCGTCGAAGTCGCTGCCGATGCCGGTATGGCGGGCATCCCCGGCCATCTGGCAGATGTAGTCGATCTGGTCGGCGACGTGCTTCAAAGTAACCGCCTGGCGCCCGTCTTCCGGACGCCAGCCCCACACCAGGAACTTGTTGAACGGCACAACACCGGCGATGCCGCCACGCTCGAGCAGGCTGTGCAGCACCGGGTCGGTAAGGAAGCGGTTGCTGTCCGTGCCTTTCAATAAGGCAGCCGCGTTGGAATGCGAAGCGATCACCTGCAGCGGGTAGGCGTCCAGCGCCTGGAGGGCGGCTTTTTCATCCATGTGGCTGATATCCAGGGTGAAGCCTAACTCGGCCATCCCCTCCAGCAGGGCAAAACCTTCCGAGGTGAGCGGGCCGGGTTCGCGCGTGCCGCCGCAGAAGCGCGTGCCGGCCCAGGCCGGGCCGATCAGCCGCACCCCGCGCGCCCACCACTGCTCGAGTTCCTCAGGTTCGCCCACCGCCTCGGCCCCTTCCATCAGGATCACCAGCCCAACCGGATGGCCTGGCTCGCCTCCGGCTGCGTCTGTTCCTGGCTCTTCCCAGTGTGCAAGCAGGTTTTCCAGACCGGTCCGGTCCAGGACCAGCTGGAACTTGTCTGGGTGCTCGTCGACCAGCCGGTGGTAAGCGTCCAGCTGGGCGGAATAAAGTTTTCGGGCTTGAGCCAGGCTGCCGTAGACCTGGGTATCCCATTCACCTTCCTTGCGCCGTAGCGGGGCGGCGAATAGAGTGGCGAAGACCAGCGCCACCCGTCCCTGCTGGTATTCGGGCCAGCCCAGCAGGGTATCGCCGTTCTCGCGCCGCGCCAGGCTGCCGTGCTCCAGCCTGCGGGTCTCCGCCGCCGGGCGGGTGTAGTCTCGCCCGAAGGTGAGCATGTTCCAGGCCAGGTCTTGATGGGCGTCGATTAGATAATTTATCATCTGAAAGCGATGGATGGACGGCTGTTATTTGGATGGTTTCAGTTCATCTGTAGAGGCCAGCCGGGTGGCGATGGCGCGGTCGATCTTGCCCATCGGGTAAGCCTCCAGCGCATCGGGCGGCGCCCAGGCCAGGGCGGCGTGTTCCAGGTTGCGCGGCTCGCCCCGTTCCAGGCTGCAGCGAAAAGCGTGCAGCGTAACCCGGAAGTGGGTGTAGGCGTGATTGTAGACCCCGATCTGGCCGTGTACGGCGACCTCGGCGTCCAGCTCTTCTTTGATCTCGCGCCGCAAGCAGGCGGCCAGGTCCTCGCCGGGCTGCAGCTTGCCGCCCGGGAACTCCCACAACCCGCCCAGCAATCCGTCCGCAGGGCGCCTGGCGATCAGCACCTGCCCGTCCCGTTGGATGACCGCCGCGGTGACGGTGTAATGGGGCTGGCTGGGTCTGGCCTTCAGGACGGGTCGTTGCTCCTGGACGCCCAGGGCGTAGGCCGCGCACAGATCGTTCACCGGGCAGTGCGGGCAGTCCGGCTGGCGCGGGGTGCAAACCGTCGCGCCCAGGTCCATCAAGGCCTGGTTGTAATCGCCGGCCCGTCCGGGCGGCAGGTGTTCAGCCGCCAGCTCCCACAGGCGCCGTTCCCCCTGCGGTGAACGGGCGGGCAGGTCCACGTCGAAAATCCGCGCCAGCACCCGGCGGATGTTGCCATCCAGGGCGGGAACGTCGCTGCCGAAGGCGATCGAGGCGATGGCTGCCGCAGTATAGCGGCCGATCCCCGGCAAGTGGCGCAGGGTTTGCGGGTCGCCGGGCAGCTCGCCAGCGTGCCCGGCAACCAGGATCTGGGCGGCGCGGTGCAGGTTGCGCACCCGGCTATAGTAGCCCAGCCCCTCCCAGGCTGCCAGCGCCTCTTGCTGTGACGCAGCTGCCAGGTCCGGGATGGTGGGGAAACGCTCCATCCACCTCAAGAAGTAAGGGATGGCCGTTTCCACCCGGGTCTGCTGGAGCATGATCTCCGAGACCCACACGGCGTATGGATCGGGATGGCCGCGCCACGGCAGCTGCCGGGCGTTACGCTCGTACCAGGCGAGCAGCCGTCCGGCCAGCGCCGTTGGTTGGTTCTTTACGGTGGGTTTGGGTTTCAAACAGAAATCGACAATCTGAAATCAATAATTAAAAATCCAAAGATCCCCGGCTACAATTGCAACCCTACATTTGTAGACCTTTACGGGCAGATACGATCTTGTAGGTGAAGCCGGTGACGAAATTCAACAGCCTTTCGGATAGGGATAGCCATTCGGTCGATTCGAGCACGTGATCGATAGCCTGTTTGTTGGGCATTTGCGCCCCGGCGATGATCTGGGGCTGGTTCCCGTACATGGTGAACCAGGCATCGGTAGGTTCCAGCCCTAAGCGCTGGATACCCGGGATGAACTCGCGCACCATGAACTCGAAGTATTCCTGTTCCCGTCCGGGCACGATATCCCACGACATGAGTATCTTGACCGCCACTGCCTCGCTCCTGGTGTGTCTAGCGTTTGTACTCCAACACCACCACCCTGGTTTCCTCGGGAACGGTGCTGCGGGTGACTTTGAGGGAAGGCTCTGGCGCGATCTCGCCGACGCCCATCTCTTTCAAGAACTTATTGAGGGGCGCCAGCTTCAGGCTGCTGCCGCTCACCTGGTAGTGCATGGGGATGACGATGCCGGGCTCGAGCAGGCTGACCATCTCGGCTGCCTTGGACGCATTCAGCCCGCCGCCTCCACCGACCGGTACCAATGCGACGTGCACCTCGCCCAGGGCTTCGATTTCAGTCTGGCTGGGTACCCGGCTCAGGTCGCCCAGGTGGGCGATGGTGACGCCGTCGAAGTCGAAGACGTACAGGGTGTTTCGGACCTCATCCGCATCCCGCTTGCCTTTACCGTTGGTTTGGACACCCGTAATGAAAACCCCGCCGATCTCGTATTCGCCGGGACCGGTGATCACGCGCGAGGTTCCTTTGACAGCGGAAGTGTTGCCGTGACCGGGGCTTGCATGGCTGACCGTCACGATCTCGGCTCGCAATTTTAGAGGTTCGAAACCGACCTCCCGGTGCTCGTAGGGATCGGTGACGACGCTTGCCATGCCCCGTTCGGTCAGCCGGAAACAGGACAATCCATACCAGTTAATTTCCATTCCGTCTCCAGGTGGTTATTGTGCCATGATTATACTTCATCCCGCGACTGGGCGGACGGCGGGCCGGCTTGCAACGACGGCCGGAGGACTGAGCGGCTATTTACCCAGCACGGCGATGGCGAGCAGGCCGAAGGAGAGCGCCGCAGCGATCAGGCAAACGGCTGCGGGAGTCGAACTAGCGGTGATCAACAGGAACAGGGCGGCGATCAGGCTGAGCGCGCCGGTGAACAGACTGCCCACTACCGCCCACCCAACTAAAGAATCGACCAGGCCTTTCGGGTTTTTCATAGGAATTAATCCTCTGCTTCGATAGTAGAATCGAGTGGATAACGGTTCTCACCCCCGGACGTGAACTTGCAGTCGAGGACCGCAGAGCAGGGGCGAGCGATCGGCTCCGGGGGATGAGCTAATGGATTTTATCCTTAAAGTGTCGATAAAGTGCAGATAAAGCGTAGAGTTCCAGCGAAGCAGTTTAAGTGGTAATGCACGCACTCGAATTGTCCTTGACCCCCCTCCTGTCCCCCGGGGCGAAAGTCCGGCCGGCCGGGGCGAACAGCTGGCGCCTGGTTATCCCTCCGGGCCCCGCCGGGCAGTACCGGGTGGCCCAGCTGGACGACTACGGGAAGCTGCGGCGGGGGGAATTCCCGCACACGGCGCCTGTAAGCCTCTCCCTGCGGGCACGCGCCTCCAGCCCTGAGATCCCGGGGACGTGGGGATTTGGCCTGTGGAATAACCCCTTCAGCATGGCTGTTTTGACCGGGGTTGAGATCCTGCGCCTGCCGGCCCTGCCGAATGCCGCCTGGTTCTTCTTCGCTTCACCGCCGAATTACCTGTCTCTGCGCGACGATCTGCCCGGCAGGGGGGGGCTGGCGGCTACCTTCTGCTCGCCGCGCTGGCCGCCGGCCATGCTCGCCCTGTCCGCCCCGGTCCTGCCGCTGCTCTTTTGGCCACCCGCTGCCCGCCTGCTGCGCCGCCGGGCCCGGCGCTTCGTGCGCCAGGCGGGGGTGGATATGGGCCTGGACCCCACTCACTGGCACCACTATCGCCTGGCTTGGCATCCGGAGAGCGTTGTTTTTTCCGTGGATGGTAGCACAATCCTGGAGACTGGCCTCGTTCCCGCCGGTCCGCTAGGCCTGGTCCTGTGGGTCGATAACCAGTACGCCGCGCTGCCACCCGGCGGGCGGCTGTCTTTTGGATCGCTGCCAAACGAAGCGGAGGCCTGGATTGAGTTGGAAGACGTGCGTTTGGAGGCCGGGTGATCTTGGGTGAACGCCTTTTCGTAAGCCCGCTTGACAATCCCCGTTCATAAGGATAAAATACCGAAGCATTGGTCGCAGAAACACCTTACCATTAAGCCGAGATAGCTCAGTTGGTAGAGCACGCGACTGAAAATTGCGGTGTCGCCAGTTCGATCCTGGCTCTCGGCACCTCTCGGCCGGGTGGCCGGGCCGGATACGCGGGTGTAGTTCAGTCGGTAGAACGTCTCCTTGCCAAGGAGAAGGTCGTGGGTTCGAGTCCCATCGCCCGCTCTATGGATTGAAGATTGGTGATTTAGGATTGCTGATTGGTGGCTTCAGTCAGCAATCTTTTATCTGCTACATTCAATCAGAAATCTTAATTCTAAAATCCAAAATCTGTCCGGCGACGTGGCCAAGTGGCAAGGCAAGGGTCTGCAAAACCCTGATCACGGGTTCAAATCCCGTCGTCGCCTCTCAATAAAAGCCGCCTCGGGCAAACCCCGGGCGGTTTTTT
Organism: Anaerolineales bacterium; assembly: GCA_035291645.1. GTDB lineage: Bacteria > Chloroflexota > Anaerolineae > Anaerolineales > UBA4823 > DATDRQ01. The sequence continues at coordinate 11,838 of DATDRQ010000277.1, read as the reverse complement.
TTATTACAACTCATTTCAGCCGTTGAGCACCGGCACCGCCTGGGTGGAGGGTTGGGCCGCTCTCGCAACTCCAAGGAGAACCAGGCCCGTCGCGGCCAGGCCTGATAGGCTGGGTTCTTGATAAAATTTGGGTGCAGTTATCCTTTGCTTGAATGCCTTAGCGAGGGAAGCGTGTAAACACTTTCCTGCACTCGTATTTTCCCTGAACTTCACCCAGGCGGTCTTCTTCCGGAAATACGGCTTCCTGGCCTCCATCCTGGTCCGTTTCGGCTTTTACTTTATCTGGCACGTCTTATATATTCACTAATCAAGCTCATTTCTAAGCGCCCAGCCGCTCCAGGCAGCGGTACAGCGCCTGTTCGAGATCTTTGAGGCGCGAGTCGTTGCCCTGGTTGAAGCCCATCTTGTTGGGCGCATAGGCAAACCCGAGGCAGGCGTCCGGGTCGGCAAATCCGATCGAGCCGCCCAGGCCGGGTGTGCCGAAAGCGCGCGGGGTACTGCCGAATTGGTGCTTGCCGTGAGGGCGGTGAAAGCCCAGTGAGAACGACACCTCCGAGCGCAACACCAGGTCGCGCCACCCCTGTTCCGGGGGGATGGGCGGGGCGGTCAGGGCTTCGAAAGTCGCCTGCTCTAATCCCAGCTCGGCGCCGCCCTCTGCGAAGGCAGAATAAGCCCGGGCGATAGCACGCACCTGCCCGTAACCCCCGGCGGCGGGCATTTCGATCCCCCGGTTTTCGTGATCCCGGAAGTCGATCCCGGTGCCGGGCGGCGGGTTGTAAAACGCCCGCCGGCTTAGCGAGCGGGGGTTCAGGAATGCCGCCGCAAAAGCGTAGTTGCGCCGCTTGAACAACAGCTCGAACAGCCCCGGCATCTCGATGGCGGCGATGCGCTCGTCCGGGATGCTGGCGGGCAGGCCGATGTAGAATTCGATACCCAACGGCCCGGCGATCTCGTCCTGGAAAAACCGGCCCAGGCTGCGATGCCGGGGATCCACCCGGCGGATCAGCTCGCCCTCGTACAGCCCCAGGCTGATGGCATGGTAGCCCTGCCGGACCCCGGGTTCCCAGCGCGGCTTCTGCCGGGCGAGGATCTCTGAAAGCCTCTCCTGATCAGACAGGGTGGCGATGTCCAGCGGCTCGGCCACCACACATAGACCGGCCTGGTGGGAGAGCAGCTGGCGGACGGTGACCTTCTCTTTACCGCGCTGGGCGAACTCGGGCCAGTAGGTCGCTACCCGCTCGTCGTAATCCAGCCAGCCGCGCGAATGCGCCAGGGCGAGCGTCATCGCCGCCAGCCCCTTGGTGGTGGAGAAGACCAGCACCAGGGTGTCCTCCAGCCAGGGGTCGCGCATCCTGGAGTCCCGGTAGCCGCCCCACAGGTCCACCACCCGCTCGCCGCGCCGGTAGACCGTACAGGCCGCGCCCAGCTCGCGGCCCTGGCGAAAGTTTATCTCGAACTGCTGGCGGACTCCTTCGAAGCCCGGAGCCACCATCCCCTGGACTATGGGTGGGTTGAAGTTTTGCATGTCCATCGTGATTGGTTTCAAACGGCGATCTTTAGGGAAGCCGTCCTGGGTAGAACCCGGCTACTGCCCTTGCCAAAGCGTCATTAATTCCCCGATGAAATCGAAAACGTAATCCGGCTGGACTGCGTCCTCCAGGTCGCGCGGGTCGAACTCGCCGGTCCGGATCAGGGCTGACAGCAGGCCGGCCTGTCTGGCGCCGAGGATATCCGTCGAAACCCGGTCGCCCACCACGAGCACTCCCTGCCCGGACAGGCCCATCGAGCGCAGGGCCAGCTCGTAGGCGAAGGGATTGGGCTTGCCGATGTAGATCGCCGGGGCCCCCGAGGCCTGCTCCAGCATGCCCACCCAGGCGCCGACGTTGAGCTCCAGCTCCCCCATGCTGTGGTCCAGGATCTCGGCCTGCATCCCGATCAGCCGGGCGCCGTTCGCCAGCAGGCGCAGGGCGTGGTTGAGGTGGTCGAAGTCGAACCGGCTGCGCCCGTCTCCGATGACCACGTATTCTGGATTTTGCTCATCCTGGGGAAAGTCCTTGAACTCATCCTGGCCCTCCCGGTCGACCAGGACCCAGCACGAGCGGGGATTCAGGCCTTTCAGGTATACCGCCGTCGCGTAGGAGGCGGTGATCACCTCGTCCAGTTCCACCCGGAAGCCGTATTTTTGTAAATTTTGCGTACAGGATTCCCGGCTGTTGAGCGTGCTGTTGGTCAGGAAGCGCAGGACGACGCCTTTGGCCCGCAGGGTATCGACCAGCTCGATCGCACCCGGGTAAACCCTTCCCTGGAACTTGAGCACCCCGTCGATGTCGAAGATGACGCCGTTGATCGGTTCCATGTCTGTTCTTTTTTGATACGAAGATCACCGAATACGTGCTTGTGCGCAAGCGTGCTTGCGCACAAGCCTGCGTGGCTCGGAAGCCGCGCCCAACCTTATTCTGCAAACAACCGGGAAAAGCCCGGGTAGGGGGCCAATGGGATCACCTCGAAATCGATCAGCCCCTGCTCGACCAGCGGCAGCCTTGCCAGAATCTGGCGGGCTAGTTCGGCGCTCTCGCATTCCAGCACCAGCACCGCCGTATGCCGGTCAGCGTGGAAGTAAACCTCGCGGATGAGGTTCCCCAGGTAAAATTCCCAGACCCGGGCGGCCTCCGCTTTGAGATATGGTTGGAACTGGTCACCGGTCGCGCCGGGTCTCTCGATCTCGAGGGCCAGAATTTTCAAAGTATTCCTCCTGAGGAAGAATTAAGTCTATGCGGATTACCTCATTTGGCGGTTGCGCGACCGGGTCGAGGAAGAAAGAGTTGGTGGGCACCCCGCCAACCAGGCAAGGGTGCACCAACAGTCAGATAATCCAGGTAGACCTGCGGGGTGGTTTGTGAGCACAATACGAGTATATCGCGCCAGTATGGCTGGTGGCGCCAGTAGTGCCAGGAGCTTATCTGGCCGCGGCTGTCTGGAACGACCAGCAGGGGGCGAGAGTCGCCAGGGATTGGTTCAGGCGGCTGGCGGTCGGATTCGCTATCGGGAGGGATCTCGTCCGGAGCAGCGAGCATGGTGCCGCTGCCGACCAGGATGGCGTCCTCCTGCCAGCGCGCGATCAGTTCGTAGTACAGGCCGATATCAGCGGGGAAACCGTTATTTCGCCCGTCCAGGCTCACCGCGTTGTGCAGGACCACTTTGGGCCGCATCATCGAATTTCTCCATGCTCACCTTGGTTTTAAAAGCAATCCCCATCTTACCAGATCCCCGGCAGCAGGCGGTATTTCACCTTCAGGGTGTATTCGCGATATCCAGGCAGCTCGGACTGCAGGGTGCGATCTTCCAGGTAGGTGCGGGCGATCATCAAGCCTACCGCCAGCAGTCCAGGGAAGAATGCCCAATACGAACCGAGCAGCAGGGGAGTTCCCAGCGATTGGAGTATCGCACCCACGTAGCCTGGGTGGCGCGCGAAGCGGTAGGGACCGCTCGTACACACGGTCTGCCCGCGCTCCTCCTGGATGCGCACCACCGCAGCGAAATAGGCGTTCGTGACCATTGCCCAGCTGAAAACTGCAAATCCCAGGCTGAAGATCAGGATACCTGCCACGTGAACACCCAGGGAGAGCAACCCGGTCCAGCCGAAGCGCCAATCCAGCCCGGCGACCAGCAGGGTCAGGATGAAGTACATCACCGACCACAGCCCACCGATCACTTTATCCCAATCCTTCATCCCTTCAGACCGGGCGCGCTCGGCGACGGTCTCCGGGCTGTTCTTGAGCAGCAGGAAGGCATTCATGGCGATGCCAGCTGCGTTTAAGCCCAGGAAGACCCAGGCCCAGACCCATTTCAGGTCCCCTGAGGCCAGGAACAGGATGGCGGCTTGAAATATCGTGATCCCGGCGACCTGGGTAAACCGTTTGCCGATCCCGGCCTTGATTTCTTCATCTCGGGATGGTTCCAACTGCGTTGCGTTCATTGTTTTCTCCCTGCCGATCGAGTCTTGGCGCGCCTGTGCAGAGACTACGGACCATGCACGTCGGCGCGAACGCATTATACCTGGGCCGGGCCTCTCGGATGGAGGTCTCTCGCATTATTTTGTTGTGGCGGTTGGTGCGGGGCGCGGCTTTCGCGCGGCGACTTATGGGAAGTGGATAACCCCTGGAACGAATAGCCGCTGGATCGGAGTGTCGATAACCTGGAGCTTGAGATCGATGGTGTGCGGCGAGCCATCCACATCGGTAGGATCGGTGACGGTAATCGTCAGGCTGCCGGTGTAATTCCCCGGGCTTAAGGCGCTGAAGTCGCCGGGCAGGATTTGGATTGGATCGGGGGTGATGCCGGTGCTTGGAGAGGCTGAGAAGAGGTCCCCATTCAGATCGGCTTCCCAGGAAAGGGGATCGGTGTTCCCGACGTTCAGCGGGGTCACTTCCTGGGAGGCAGGGATCAGCTCCTGATCGGGTAGGCTGTAGGTAAAAGAGAGACTATCCGGCAGGTTGCCGAGAACCGGCGCGAATTGTTTCCCGGAATCCAGCAAAGTGATGCTGTCGCGGCTGGTGACGGTAAGATTGCCGGCGCGCAGCTCGGCGTCTACGCTGTGCTCGCCGGCTGTGGGCGGCAGCTCCCAATCCAGCTCGGGCAGGAAAGGCTGCCAGCCGGTCCATGCGCCATCGTCGTTATGCAGGCGCATCGTCTCCCAGTCGCCGTGAATGTAGAGAGAAACTTCGCGCTGGTCGGTAGTCCCCGCTTCGCGGTTGATGATCAACGGATACTCTCCACTGCGGGCGCCGAAGTCCTGCACCCAATAGGCGTGATAGTCCCCGCTGCCGCTGTAATATCCAACTCCGATCTCGCGGCTGCCTGGGTTCAGGATGTTACCACGGTGTCCCGCGCTCCCCATCCAACCTGCCATGACCTGCTCCGGGGTCGAGTAGCCGGCGGCGGCGTTCTCGGCGCGGGCGCCGGCGGTATAGGCGCCGATCCGGTCCCAGGCCGAGCAGACGTAAACCAACTTAGCGTCCTTACGGTCGTACGTGCTGTGATCGAAGTAGTTGTCCTGTCCCAGATCGGCGGCGTGGTAGCGGGCGGCCTCGCTGTACGGTTGGCTGCGTTTAAGTGGCGGCAGGCCTTCATCCGCCCGGGCAACGTTGACCAGCTCGACGACGCGCTGCTCGTAGGCGTCCCGGGCAAGCGGTGCAATCGTCCCGCCGCACCCGGTATAGGCCGGCGATAGACCCTGCCCATCAGGGGCGGGATTGCTGATCGGGGGAAGGAGGATTTGATGCGCCTGACCTGATTTGTTGTGGACAGGGGCCAGCAAGAACAGCAGGATTAAGACGGCGGGCAAGGTTGTTTTCGGCATTGGTTGTTCCCCCCGTTACGGCGATGTTTGGGTGGATTGGGTGCTATTATGCTACTCCGGTGGCGTTCTTACAATAGTTTGTTAGTACCAGGAGCCGGGCGGGATGAATTTCGGGGGATGGCTTGATTTGCCAGGCGGTCCACCCGCTCGTTATCCGCGTCTCCACCATGCCCGCGCACCCAGTGCCAGCGCATGGTATGCGGCTGGATGGCGGCCTCCAGGAGCTTCCACAGGTCGGCGTTTGCCAGGGCGCCTGCTTTACGGCGCCAGTTGCGCGCCCGCCAGTTTGGCAGCCACTCGGTGATCCCCCGCCGCAAGTATTCCGAATCGGTGAAGAAATCGATTTGGCACGGGCGGGTAAGCACCTGCAGAGCCTGCACGGCTGCGGTCAGCTCCATACGGTTATTGGTTGTGTCTGCCGCGGAGCCGGTCAGCACCGTCTCGTGACCGGAGAAACGCAGCAGGGCGGCCCAGCCGCCCGGCCCGGGGTTGGGCTCGCAGGCGCCATCGGTGTAGATAGTCACGTGAGGGGTTTCATCCACAAGGCAACTCGCGCGCTATTCTCCGGACCGGGCGTGCAGCTCGGCAGCGGTCTCGTCCATCAGCTTCAGCGTGGCCGGGATGCGGTCGGCGGTAAAGTAATACCGGAAGACCTGCGTTCCCACATCGCCGATTACCCAGCGCACCGTATCCCAGGACGGGTAAGCCGGCTCGGCCTGGGCGTATTCCAGCAGTGATTGGGCTGCGGCCCATTGCGGGTGCCCGGCGGCGAACTCGTCCAGGCGAGCCAGGGCGCTCTCCCGCGTCGGAAACGTGCTCCCGGCCTCGACGAAGCCGGCTTGCTGCTCTGGAGAAGCCAGCCACGTTGCCAACAGCCAGGCCGCCAGCTGTTCTTCCGGCGTGCCTTCGAGCAAAACGAACGAAGGTCCGTAGACGCCGATGGCAGGCTGTCGGCGCGGCGAAGGGAACGGGAGCACCGTCCACTCGTCCGGGTTATCAGCCCGTTCGAGTTCGGCGTTGATGTGTGGCAGGTCGGCCACTGCGCCGGTGACGAAGATGGCCTTGCGCCCGGCAAACTCGACTCCGGCATATTCGGTCGGGGTTTCCCAGGCGCAGCCGGCGTCGTACAACTCCTTCAAGAAAGCCAGGGCGGCTTCGGTTTGGGGCGTGTTGAAGCGATAGCCATCGCCTGAAGGGTTCACCACAGTAGCGCCGAAACTGGACAGCCAGGGCAGGAAGGCCGAGGGGGCGGTGTTGATCGCCCAGCCGCCGGTGGCGTCGTTCGATGTATCGCCGTCCAAGCGATTGGCCTGGGCGGCCGCGCAGGCCTGCTCTTTGAACTCCTCTGGCGTTTCCGGCGGCGCGCTGAAGCCCAGCTCTTCGGCCCAAGAGGAATTGTATAGTAACACCTGACCGGAACGCTGGGCGGGCAGCCCCAGGCGCTGCTCTTCGACCAGGTCCTGATCCCAGAAAACGGGGAAGAAATCTGCCTGGTCTGCCGGGCTGAATCCCCAGCGGGCGTCTTCAACGTACGGCTGCAGATCGACGACCGCGCTGCCTTCCATCTGCCAGGCGGCGATCTCGTAGATGGGAGCCACCGTCAGTCCGGGTGGATCTCCCTCCGCTAGGGCCGCCCGGACCTGCGCGAAGAGTTCGTTGTAGTTGCCCTGGAAAACGCTTTCGGCTTTGATGCCGTATTCGTTCTCCCGGTTGAAGGCCAAGACTGCCTGCTCGAGCGCCTCTCCCATGGCCCCGGACCACGGGTGCCAGAACACCACCTGCACCCCGTCCAGCTCACCCGGCTCGATCAGGATGTTGCGAACAGGTTGGGTCGCAGCGGTCGCAGCTGGCGTCGTCCGCGTGACCCTTACGGTGGGTGAGGGGGCTGGGGCAGTCCTTTCCGCAGGCCGGGTGGCAGTTGGCTGGGTGCCGCAGCCCGCCAATAGCAGAGCGAGCAGCATCGCCAAAACCGCCCGGCAAGCTGGAGCGAATGCCTGAACTGGGTTATGATCGCAGCGGCGGTCGCACCGCCCGAAAAATAATTTCATCGCCTGGTATGCCTCTTGCGGTTCCGCTGGCCGGTCCGCCAGGGGAGCGCTCCGCCATTATATCAAACCCTGATCTGCACCCACCTTGCAGGAGATCGCATGCCCGACCTGACCCCAGAGTTGCTTCCGCAGCTGCAAAAGCACCGTCTGCCCGATCTAAACCTGGGGGACGAATTCACTTACCCGTTTTATGCCGGCCGGTCGGTGTTGAACCTGCCGGCGAGCATCTGCGCCTGGTTGGGCGTTCCGGTATTCGGAGCAGGTCCCTTCGATACGGCGCTCATCTCCCCGCTCGGGGAAGACTTCCGGCACGTCGTGCTGGTCTTGATGGATGCGTTGTCTCTGCACCGCTTGAGGCGCTGGATGGGAGAGGGACTCACTCCTGTCTGGAGCGACCTGGTCCGGCAGGGCTTGCTGGCGCCTTTGACCTCCATCGTCCCGTCCACGACTTCAGCGGTGCTCACCAGCCTGTGGACGGGCGCCAGCGCCGCAGTGCACGGCATGGCTGGCTACGAGCTGTGGCTTAAGGAATACGGGGTGGTGGCGAACACCATCCTGCACGCCCCGATCACCTATCAGGGGGACGCCGGCAGCCTCAGGCGCGCCGGGTTCGATCCGGAGGCTTTCCTGGGATTGCCGACTCTGGGCTCTCACCTGGTCGCGAACGGGGTGCAGGTGTTTGCCTTCCAACATCACGGCATCGCTCGCTCCGGTCTTTCCCAGATGCTGTTCCGCGATACGGAGGTTCACACATTCACTACGGCAACTGACCTGTGGGTAGGAGTACGCCGTATGCTCGAAGAGACGGCGCGCGCCGCCACCTTCACCTGGGTGTACTGGGGCGAGGTGGATCACTTTTCCCACCTGTACGGCCCGGACGATGAGCGCACGGTAGAGGAGTTTGTATCCTTTTCGGGGGCCTGCCAGCGCCTGTTCCTGGAACGGCTGAGCCCGGCGGCGAGCCAGGACACGCTCTTCATCTTGATGGCGGACCACGGGCAGATCGCCACCCGGCCCGACCCGCACTACGATCTGAAACACCACCTCTCCCTGGTGCGCCGCCTGCACCTCCTGCCGACCGGCGAGAACCGCCTGGCCTACCTGTACGTCCGGCCCGGACAGACCGAGGCGGTGCGCGAGTACGTCGATCGCACCTGGCCGAACCAGTTTACCTTTCTGGACGCGCCTTTCGCGGTCGAAGCCGGGCTGTTCGGGCCGGGCAGGCCGCACCCGCGCCTGCTCGACCGGCTGGGCGACCTGGTGCTGGCGGCGCGCGGGTCGGCCTACCTGTGGTGGTCCAACAAGCAGGACCACCTGTTCGGTCGCCATGGCGGCCTCTCCCCTGACGAGATGCTGGTGCCGTTCCTGGCGGCCCGGTTGTAAACACCCATCTTCGGAGCGTGAGTAGAAGGAATAAAAACCGGCTTCTAGAAAGAAGCCGGGTTGGTTCTCTGGATGGCCCCTGTAGTTTACGGCAAGAAGTCCCAGGGATTGACTTTGCCGTAGCTGTCGTGCAGCATCTCGAAGTGGATGTGCGCTCCGCTGGATTGGCCTGTGCTGCCGATCGTGCCGATCGGAGAGCCCTGGAAGACGCTCGCCCCGCAGCCGACCGTGATCACGTCCATGTGCGCGTACAGGGTTTGCCAGCCGTTGCCGTGATCGACGACCACTATGTTGCCGTAGCCGAAATTGTTCCAGCCGGCATACACGATCACGCCGCTGTCAGAGGACCACATCGCCTCGCCCAGGTCGCCGTCGATGTCGATGCCGTAGTGGTTGGTGGCGGGAGAAAAATCGTAGCCAGAAATGAAGTGAGCGGCGCTGGGCCAGATGAAGGCGCCCGTACCGACCGCGCCGTCGACGATCACACCGCAGGCGCCGGGGCCGATAAACTTAGCCACGCCGGGATTGTCGCGGGTGATGCGTGGCGCGCTCCACGTGACGAACTGCCGGCTCCCCCCGGGGACGAACAGGAAGCTGCCCGGTTCGATGTTGGGGTCGGACAGATCGCCAAGCGTTTCCGGATCCAGGTGGTTGCCGGGCCAGTTAATGATGTCTTCCGGTTTGATGCTGTACCCTTCGGCGACGCCGTTCAACCCTTCCCCGGCTGACCACTTGTGGTAGGTGCCATCGCTTGGCATGATGTTAAGGATTTGCCCCGGGCTGAGAGCGTGCGGGTTGTCGGCCAGGGTGTAATAATTGCCCCACAGGATCGTCTGCGGCTGCAGGCCGAACTTCTCGGCGATGCCGAAGACGGTATCGCCCGGCTGCACCTCATAAGTGATGATCTCGGTGCGCGGGCGGGTGGGGATGGTGGTGTGGACCAAGGCCAGGCGAGGGATGCCGCCCAGGAAAGCGGTTTCAGGCCAGTTGAATGGGGGCAGGCCGGGCAGCTCGGTGGTCGGCGTCGGGGAGGGCAGCGCAGCAGCCTGTACCGGCTGGCGGGGGACGTCGGCGACCTGCGTTCGCAGGTAGAATTCGCGCATCACCCACACGACCAGCAGCACCAGGGCGATGGAGAGCATGTGAGTACCGATCCGCATGAACGGATCGGCCATCTCGCGCCGCCCAAGTTCCTGCCAAAGCAACAAAACACGGCTCTCTCTGGCATTTTTCGCGGTCGAGGCCGTATTAAAATCGTCTATGCTATTTTCCCGTGAGCCTTCCCCGGACGAATCTGGGGTAGACTCGGGGAGTGGATCATCTTGCATACAAGGTGTCTCCGGTTTGGATAATAACACCGCCGCTCCGATCCGTCAACCGGGCAAAAAATGCGATCCAGGGGCTGCTCAAGCCACGCAAGGGCCTGGAGCAGGATTAGCCGATATATTTTTCTATCATTCTGGAGCTTGCAAATTCCTGATGGCCTCGCGGGATGCCTGGGCGGGTTCGGCCTCGGCTTTCAGCACCTCCACCGTCGCCAGTTGCAGGGCAGGGCCCAGGACTGCCAGGACATCGTTGGGCGGGATCACCTGAGCCGACTGCACGATAGCGCTCACCAGGCTGCTGATGGAGGCATCCGGCCAACCCGATAGAGCGGAAGCGCGCGGCGGGAGGTACCCGGCGGCTGCCGTCCACCTGGAAAGGAATTCTCCTTCGGTCAGGTATTCGGCCAGGTCCACGCTTAAGGCCCGGCGTCCGGTTTGCGGGCTGGAGAGCGCCCACACCCAACCCGTCGCCAGGGTAAAGGGCTCACCGTCCGGAGTGGGAATGGTGGTCAGCACAGCCTCTGTGGATGGGGCTGCCAGGTATTGGGAAGCCAGGATGACCGCCTGGTCGGCGCGGCCTTCGTTGAAAGCCTGCCAGGACTGACCATCACTCTCGAGTTGGGTGATCCAGACCGGAAAGACCTCCGCCTGATTGCCCTGTTGGTAAAAGGAGAGTACCCCGGTCAGCGTCCGGGTTTGAAGAGCAGGCCGGCCCTCTTCGTCCTGGACGTGTCCGCCCGCGGCCAGGAACTCCGACAGGGTGAAGATGGCCTGCTCGTCGGCGGCCGAGAAGATCAGCGCCTTGCCGAGGGCCAGCGTGGTAGGCCAGTCGGCCGGCGGCTGTTCGATACTCTCAGGGCGATACACCAGGACCTGCCCATCGCCGGCGAAGGGTAACCCGAAGGTGCTGTCCTGCAGGCGGGCCAGCTGTTCCGCGAAGGGGTACCAGTCTCCCTCCCCGACCGGCTCGACCAACCCGTCGAGCGGGTAGATCAGTCCTTTAAGGGCGGCGGTCTCGAGCTGCGGGCGCGGCAGGAGCACCAGGTCCGGCAAAGCCAGTGGGGCGGCGGCATTCGCCGCGCTCAGCGCATCGAGTAGACCCCCGGCCCCGCTCTCCGACTTGACCCGCACCTCGATATCGATCTCCATGCGGCGGGCGAACTCGTCTAAGCGCGCCTGCAGCAGATTCCCGGCGGGGGAGCCGTTGGCAGGATCGAATTGAGCCGGCAGCCATAGCCGTAAGGTAGCCGGCGCAGCCGGGGTAGGGGGAATTTCCGTAATCGAAACGACCGGGACGGTCGCGGTGGAGGTGGGCAAGGCGGTGTCCGTCGGGGCAGCAATGTTCAGCCTCGCGCAGCCAGCCAGCCCCAGGCCGGTTGCCAGCAGGATTAAAATGGGCAGTTTCAAATTAGCCATTCTCCGCACTCGCCAATCCCACATCTCAGGAATTTGTTAAAGTCTCTTATTCGGTCTCGTGAAAGGGGTCCGCCTGTTGGACCAGGGCCAGGAGCAGCCTGACGGCGTTCTCGACGTCGTCCCGGTCCACCATCTCAGAGGGGGCGTGGATATAGCGGCAGGGAATGGAGACGCAGCCAGCCGGGACCCCGGCGCGGCTCAACTGGATGGCCCGCGCGTCCGTCGTACCGGCCTCCAGCACCTCCAGCTGGTAAGGGAGACCGGCCTTTTCTGCCGTACGCACCATCCAGTCTACGATGCGCGGGTC
>DATDRQ010000276.1:0-2881 GCA_035291645.1 Anaerolineales bacterium | reverse complement strand
CGATCGTCTCCTGGATGACGCCTGTACACTGCTGGCCGCGTTGCGCCTGGCCCTTCCATTCGAAGAGGCCCCGCTAATTCATGCCAGCGCCTCTCAGCCGCTGACTCCAGCCGCGCTCCAGCAACTGCTGGCTTCGGCCGGTCTGCTCGACCGGCAGGGCAAACCGCTCCCTGAGCCGACGCGCGCCTTTCTGGAAGCGCCGCGCGGAGACGCCCTGGCCCAGCTGGCGAGCGCCTGGCTGGGCAGTCCATCCTTCAACGAGCTGGCTTTGCTGCCGGAACTGAGCCTGGAGGGGGAGTGGATCAACGACCCGTTGCGCGCCCGGCAGGCGATCATCGAATTATTCAAAGAGATCCCCGCCGGGAGCTGGTGGAGCCTGAACGCGTTCATCGACGCTGTGCGTGCGCAATCCCCCGATTTTCAGCGCCCGGCCGGCGATTATGATTCGTGGTTCATCCGCGCTCGCCGCTCGGGCGAATACCTTCGTGGTTTCGAGCACTGGAACGAGGTCGATGGCGCCCTGGTGCGCTTCTTGATCTCCGGTCCGCTCTACTGGCTGGGCATGATTGATCTGGCCGCGCCGGGGGACGGCGAAGCCGTTCAGGCCTTTCGCGCCTCAGTCTGGGCGGGGGCATTGCTGAAGGGGGCGGCGCCGCAAGGCTTGCCTGTGGAGGACCAGGCGATCCAGGCCCGCTCGGATGCCCGCCTGCGCCTGCCGTGGCGCACGCCGCGCGCCGTGCGTTACCAGGTAGCCCGCTTCTGCGCCTGGGAGGGATTCGACGGGGAGGCTTACCGCTACCGTTTGACGCCCGCCTCCCTGGAGAAGGCCCGCCGCCAGGGACTGCGTTCCAGCCACCTGTTGGCGCTGCTACGGAAGCATAGCCCGGCCCTGCCGCCAACCCTGGTCAAGGCCGTCGAGCGTTGGGAGGAACAGGGCAGCCAGGCCCAGTTGGAGCGCCTGCTGGTGCTGCGCCTGAAGTCCCCCGAGATCCTGCAGGAACTGCGGGCTTCGCGCGCCGCCCGCTACCTTGGTGATGTGTTAGGATCGGCGGCGGTGGTTGTCAAGCCGGGCGCTAAAGAGAAGGTATTGGCGGCCCTGGCGGAGATGGGTTATCTGGGATCCTCTGAACTGGATGAGACCAGTTAGCGGCGGGTTCTTTGGGGGATTTGACATTTACCGGCAGGTATGTTATTTATTTCCCACATTGATCCCGAATGGATCTCACATTATCCAACAGGCTTGTATGATACGACTATCTACGAATCCGTGCTTGCAGACAAGCGTGCTTGCACGCAAGCGTGCTTGCACGCAAGCCTGCGTAGTCCGGAGACCGAGCCCAAACTCATGCTGAGCAACCAGGTTGAAGTCCTGATCACCGTCCCTTTCTCAGATGAAATCCTGGCCCGCCTGCGGGAGGTTTCCCCGCGCCTGCGGGTGATCCTGGAGCGGGTAAACAAGGCTGAGGAAGTGGGGGCGGATACCTGGGGTCGGGCGGAGGTGCTTTACACGGATGGCGTGCTGCCCTCTGCCGAACAAGCGCCGAACCTGCGCTGGGTGCAGTTCCACCGCGCCGGTCTGGATCGCTGGTTGCAGGAGCCGCTGCTGGCTAAACCGGGCCTGGTGGTCACCTCGCTGAGCGGGGCGGCTGCTCCGCAGATCGCCGAGTACGTGCTGATGATGCTGCTCGCCCTGGGACACCGGCTGCCGGACATGCTGGAAGCCCAGCGAAAGGCTGAATGGCCGCACGAGCGCGGCAAGCGCTTCAGCCCGCGTGAGCTGCGCGATAGCACGGTGGGCATCGTCGGGTATGGCAGCATCGGCCGGGAGATCGCCCGCTTGCTGTACGCTTTCGGCGCCACCATCCTGGCGACCAAGCGCGATTTGATGCACCCGCAGGCGGATGGGTACCTGCCAGCAGGATTAGGAGACCCGGCCGGGGATCTGGCGCGCCGCCTGTATCCGCCGCAGGCCCTGCGTTCGATGGTGAAGGAGTGCGACTTCGTGGTAGTGACGCTGCCGCTCACGGCCGAGACTCAGGGGCTGATCGGGGCGGAAGTCATCGCGGCGATGAAGCCGGGCGCCTTTCTGGTCGACGTTTCGCGGGGCGGGATCGTCAACCAGACCGCCCTGACGGCTGCCCTGCGCGATCGAAAACTGGGCGGGGCAGCCCTGGACGTCTTCCCTCAAGAGCCTCTACCGGTTGACAGCCCGCTGTGGAAACTGCCTAACGTGATCATCAGCCCTCACATCGGCGGGAACTCGCCCCGCTACGAGGCGCGGGCGGCCGACCTGTTTGCCGAAAACCTGGAACGCTATTTGAAGGGGGAGCCTCTGCTGAACACGGTGGAGTTAGAGGCCGGCTATTAGCCAAACCATGAAAGAAGGTTCTGCCGAACCCGGTTATTGGTGATATGCGTGCATTCGACGTTTTGCTTTTCGATCTGGGAAGTACACTGATCTATTTCGATACGGATTGGCCGCAGGTCTTCAACCAGGCCAACGGGGCGCTGATCGGTTCGTTAGAATCCCTCGGTTTGGCGCTGGACGACGGATTCCAGCAGGAGTTCAGCACACGGCTGGGGCAGTATTACGCAGAGCGCGATGCGGAGTTCATCGAATATACCACCGCATATGTGCTGCGTACGCTGCTCGCCGAGCGAGGCTACCCGAACCTGCCGGAAGATAGCCTGCGTATCGCGCTGCGTGCCATGTACGCCGTTTCGCAGGCGCACTGGCAGGCGGAAGAGGATGCCATCCCGACTCTTGAAACGTTACGCCGGGTGGGCTACCGCCTGGGGATGATCTCGAACGCAGCCGACGACGAGGACGTCCAGACTCTGGTGGAAAAGGCCAACCTGCGCCCGTACTTCGAGTTTATCC
>DATDRQ010000275.1:0-5692 GCA_035291645.1 Anaerolineales bacterium | reverse complement strand
AGGCCGGACAGCTGAACCTCGCCGGAGACGCCCGGGAAAGATTGCAGGACAGTGAAGATAAGGACCGCAGCGACGACGGTGCAGGCGATCAGCAGGATCGAAACGAGGAAGAGGAGGATGTTGCGGATGGTGCGGGACATTGGGTCCTCCAGCGATGAGCGGTTAGCGTTCAGCGATCAGCATTCAGAAATATTGTCGCCGAGGGCGACGACCAACGCGATGGCGTGCTCGTGGGTGTGGCTCAGGCTGACCGACCAGGTATGGATGCGCAGCCGGTCCGCCAGCTGTGCGGCGGAGCCGTGTAAGCGCAGGGAGGGCTGGCGCTCGGGGCCGCGCAGCACCTCGATCTCGCACCAGCAGACCGCCCCGATGCCGGTGCCCAGGGCCTTGGCGGCGGCCTCCTTGGCAGCGAAGCGCGCCGCCAGCGAAGCCAGGCTGCCATCCGCATCGCGCAGCTCCTGGGGGGTAAAGACCCGCCCCAGGAAGCGCGCCCCATAGCGCTCCACCGCCGCGGCGAAGCGCTCGATCTCGATTAAATCCACACCGGTGCAAAGACGGCCCATCATTCAGGTTTCAGGTGTTACGAATTACGTAATCCTTAATTCCGTAAACGTTCGAACGTTCTAACCTGTCAACTTTCTAACCCTTATGGTCCGGCGACGGCGACGCCCAGCCGGGCGGGGCCCAGGTAGCGGCGGGCGGTCTCCAGGACCTGTTCGACGGTGACGGCGCGCACCAGGTCCGGGTACTGGCGGTAGTAATCCAGGCCCAGGTCGTAGCGCTCCAGGTTGACCAGCGCGGCGGCCACCCCGCCGTTCGATTCGAGCGAAAGCGGCAGGCGCCCGACGAAGTTAGACTGGCTGTCGGCCAGCTCGTCCGCCTCGACCGGATCGGAGACAAAGCGTTGAATCTCACCCTGGATCAGATCGACCGCCCGGTCGACGTTGGCCGGGTCGACACCCGCCACGACGCTCCACGGGCCGGGGCCCAGGCCGCCTGACAGGCTGCTGTAAGCGTAGTAAGCCAGGCCGGCCTTCTCACGCACCGTCTCGCCCACCCGGCCCATCATGCCGAACTGGCCGAGGATGTTGTTGCCGAGCGAGGCCGCCAGGTAATCCGGGTCGCGCCGCTGCGGCCCGGCGACTCCTACCACGATGTCGGCCTGGTATTTGCCGGGGATGTCCACCTTGCGGCGCAGGGGCTCGCCTGGGGCCGGCAGCGGCGGCAGCTGGACGGACTCTGGCTGGTCCGGGTTGCGCCAGTCGCCCAGCACCGCGGCGACCCGCTCGACCGCCTGGAGTGGATCGACCGCCCCCACCACGGCGAGCGCCATGCCGCGCGGTCCGAAGTTCTGGCGGTGGAAGTCGACCAGGTGCTGGCGGCGAATGGCCTGGACGGTCTCCGGGTAGCCGTCGTCCGGGCGGGCGTAAGGGTGCCCGGGGTAGACGATCTGGTCGGCGGTGAGGGAGGCCATCTCGCCGGTGTCCTGGGCGCGGATCGCCAGGCCGGTCAGCAGGCGGGCGCGCAGCTTCTCGACCTGCTCGGCGGGGAAGGCCGGCTGGCTCAGCGAATCGGCCAGCAGGTCGAGCAGCAGGTCCAGGTCCTCCGCCAGGGCCTTGCCGCCGAAGCCGGAGGTGTGCGTGCCGCCGCTGAAGCCCAGGCTGGCGCCGGCCGTCTCCAAGATATCGTAGATCTCTTGGAAGGTGCGCCGTTCAGTGCCGCGCATAAGCGCCTCGGCGGTGAAGCCGGCCAGCCCGAGCAGCTCGTCCGGCTCGGACAGGCTGCCCGCGTCCAGGAAGCCGTTCACTACCACGGAGGGGCTGTTGAAATTGGGGCGGGCCAGCACGACGATGCCATTGGGCAGGACGGCGCGGGTGATGTCATCGCCGCCAGGAAGAGCATGGCGGGCGCCGGGCAGGGTGTGGTGGTGGTGGTCGCCGGAAAAAGAGCGGCGGTCGCCGCCGGGAAGAGCATGGCGGGCGCCGGGCAGGGTGTGGCGGTCGCCGGGCAGGGTGTGGCGGTCGCCAGAAAGGGCCTGGCGGTCGCCAGAAAGGGCCCGGCTCTTGGTGTTGGGGGCGGGCTGGGTGGTCATGAACCCACCTCCTGGTCCCCGCCCGGCAGGTAGACGCCGAGCACGCGGTTCTGCGGGCGCAGGTAGGTCTGGGCGATGCGCTGGACGTCCCCCGGGGTGACGGCCGCCAGGCGCTCCAGGTAGTTGACGAACCAGTCATAGCTGGCGAACATCTCGGAATAGCCCATCCAGAAGGCCTGGTTGGTGATGCTCTCGCTGCCGTAGGCAAACAGGGCGCGGGCCTGCTTGACCGCCCGCGCCACCTCGCCTTCGTCCGGGGGGCTGTCCTGGAGGCGCTTGACTTCCTCGTCCAGCGCCTGGACCACCTGGTCGGCGTTGGCGTTTGGGTGGAGGGTGGCGGTGATGCTGTGCATGAAGGGGTCGATCGTGGCCGAGACGCCGCCGGAGACGCCGACCGCCAGCTCCTTCTCGACCAGGGCCCGGTACAGGCGGGAGGTCTTGTTGGAGATGCCGCCGCCGAACATGTTCAGGTTGCTCGGCCCGGTCAGCAGGCTGTCGGTCACCAGGTAGGGGAAGAAATCCGGGTCGCGGGCCGCCGGCGAGTGGTAGGCGACCTGGAGATAGGTGGTATCGCCGGGGCCCTCGACCGTAACGGTGCGTTCGCCCGGCTGGGCCGGTTCGGGGCGGGCAGCCGTGGTAGAGACGCTGCCATCCGCCAGGGATTCGAAGTGCTGGCGGATGTACCCCAGCATGCTTTCGGTCTCGAAGTCGCCGGCGGCGGCCAGCACGGCGTTGCCCGGCACGTAATGGGCCCGGTAGTGGCGGTACAGGTCGTCGCGGCTGATGGTCTGCAGGTCGGCCAGGTCGCCGATGATCTCGTGGTGGTAGGAATGCACGCGGAAGGCGGCCGCCTGGACCTCTTCGCCGAGCAGGAAGAGCGGCTCGTTCTCGTTGCCCTGGCGCTCGGAGATGATCACCGTGCGCTCGGACTCGACTTCCCCCGGCTCGAACAGGCTGTTAGCCATGCGGTCGGCTTCCAGGTCGAGGGCCAGGTCGATCTTATCGGCGGGCATGGTCTCGAAGTAGGTGGTCCAGTCCAGGAAGGTGAAGGCGTTGCGGTAGCCGCCCTGGCGGGCGACGGCTTTATCGAGGATTTCCGGCGGGAAGCGGGGGGTGCCCTTGAACTGCATGTGCTCGGTCCAGTGCGAGATGCCGGTCGCCCCGGGGCGCTCGTTACGCGAGCCGACCCGGTACCAGACCCACAGGCTGGTCAGCGGGGCGGTGTGGATCTCTTTGAGTAAGACTTGCAGGCCGTTGGGAAGTTGAACTCGGGTGATGTCCATGGGGGAAGTGTTCAGTGTCCAGTATTCAGTAGTCAGTGCTCAGTATTCGGCCAACCGGTAGATATACGGTGTCTTATGATGATTATCAATTTACCGGTTGGCACGCAATCGGAAATCAGGGAAATGTAGTGCAAATATAGCATAAGGGCTGGTTTTGGGCAATGCGGATTGAATGAACTTCCATGTCTTTGCGAGCGCTTTTTGCGAAGCAATCTCCTTATAACCTCTGGCCGGGAGATTGCTTCGGGCTGGACAGCGACTCAATTCGCGCGATTTACAGGTTCCGCCCTCGCAAAGACACATACGACTGTCTTTGCGAGGCGTAATTTGCCGAAGCAATCTCCTTTAGTCTCTTGGTGGGAGATTGCTTCGGGCTGGTTTGTGGTTAAGCAAATGCTCCTTTCAGATGCCGCCCGCGCAAAGACACATACGACTGTCTTTGCGAGGCGTAATTTGCCGAAGCAATCTCCTTTAGTCTCTTGGTGGGAGATTGCTTCGGGCTGGACAGCGACTCAATTCGCGCGATTTACAGGTTCCGCCCTCGCAAAGACACATACGACTGTCTTTGCGAGGCGTAATTTGCCAGGCGAACTACGTTCGCACGCAATCTCCACTTTTTCGCCTGAGCGGAGATTGCTTCGTCGGCGGGTCTGGCAAAGGCGGGCGAAGACCGCCCGAACACCAGACCCGCTTCCTCGCAAAGACAGTTTCTTCCATAAATGCACGTGCTCAGCACTGTGGAGATACTCGCAATGACAGCCCGGCACCTTGTGAAAATTTTCTCGCCGGGCTATAATCGATCCAGAGGAAATGTGGACGGCGTCAGGCCGTCTTTTTGCGCAGGATCGCTAAGGAGGCGTTGTTGAGCACGGATTCAAAGGGAAAGTACCTGGCGGCGGTGATCGGGGCCGGGCCGGCCGGGCTGTTCGCCGCCAGGCAGCTGGCCGCAGGGGGCGCGCACGTGGTGCTGCTGAACCGGGACATCAAGCCCGGGGGGCTGGCCGAGTACGGCATCTACCACGACAAACACAAGATGAAGGAGGGGCTGCGCAGGCAGTTCCGCCAGATCCTGGACGACCCCAATATCGAATACTACGGCAACGTGGCGGTCGGGCGCAAGGGCGACCTGAGCCTGAGCGAGCTGCGCGCCATGGGCTTCCAGGCGCTGCTGGTGACGGTCGGGGCGCAGGGCACCAAGTGGCTGGGGCTGCCGGGCGAGGACCTGTCCGGGGTCTACCACGCCAAGGACCTGGTCTACCACTACAACCAGCTGCCGCCCTTCAGCACCGAGAAGTTCACGATCGGGAAGCGGGTGGCTGCCATCGGGGTGGGCAACGTGATGCTCGACATCGCCCACTGGCTGGTGCGCGACCTGAAGGTGGACGAGGTGATCGCGGTGGCAAGGCGCGGGCCGGCGGAGGTCAAGTTCACCAAGAAGGAGCTGGAGACGGTGGCGCGCAACCTGGACCTGCAAGACCTGGAGGAGGAGTTCGGGCGCTGCGCGCCGGTGATGCAGGTGGTCGGGCAGGACATCGAGCAGGCGCGGGCGTATTTCTACTCGGCGCTGCCCAAGGCGCTGGAGCCGGTCTCGGAGACGCGCTTCCGCTTCGACTTCCTGGCCTCGCCCAGCCGGATCACCGGCGGCGAGCAGGGGGTGGTGCGCGGGCTGGAGGTGGAGGACACCACCCTGGTGCCGGCGGACGGCGACACCAAGGCCAAACGGCTGGGCACCAAGCGGGTGCTGCCGGTGGACACGGTCATCTTCTGCATCGGCGACCGGGTGGACGAGAACTTCGGGCTGGCGGTGCGCTGGAACGAGTTCGTCAAGAACCCCGAGCCGCGCTTCCCGGTGGACGGCCTCTCCTACGAGGCCTTCGACCCGGACACCAACCGCCCGGTGGAGCGGGTGTTCGTGGCGGGCTGGTCGCGGGAGGCCAGCAGCGGGCTGGTGGGGGTGGCGCGCAAGGACGGGGAGAGCGGGGCGCAGGCGGTGCTGGCTTATCTAAAGACCCAGCCGGCGCTGCGCGACCCGCAGGCCGTGCTGGAGCAGCTGCACGGGCGGCTGGCCCGGCTGGAGGCGCCCGTGGTGGACAAGGAAGCCTGGCAGCGGCTGGAGGCCGCCGAGCGGGCCGAGGCCGAGCGCCTGGGGCTAGAGGAGTTCAAGTTCAAGGCGAACGCGGAGATGCTGGAGGTGATGGGGAGGGAGGTGGAGGAGCAGGCAAGGATAACAAGATGAATCCGCGTTATCCGAATACCCCTTTTTGGATTATATCAAGCGAGATAATTTTAGTGGAATTAGGTCCAAATAATTAAACAT
>DATDRQ010000274.1:0-11853 GCA_035291645.1 Anaerolineales bacterium | reverse complement strand
TCGCCAGCCAGATGTCGAGGATGATCAGTCCGATCAAGAACACTCGCCGCAGGTCAAACCGTAAATTTACCAGGTTGAACAAGCGGACTACCCAGTGTACTGAGAACAGCACACCTCCGAAAACAAGGAAAACCAGCTGGGCGGAGGCTGCATTAGTCGCCGGTGTCAGCGTCCGATACCAGGGTGCCAGCCAGCACAGGTCCATGAGCAGCAATCCCAGGATCGCCATCTCCCTCCACGGGCGTAGCCGGAGGACGGGTAACAGGGCTCCCTGGCCAGGATTCGATTGTGCAGAACTCACCCGCTATCCCCGGTCATCCAAATCTCAATGTCCGATGGTAGTTTATTTCCCATTGGAGCCGCCCGAATCCTCCGTATCAAGAGCAGAATCGCTGAAAGGTAAGTGAACGATCTTTATCCCTGCCACGATCGGGGGAAGCTGCTCGGAAAAGGAGATCAGGGTGAGGCGCCTGCCGTGATGCCTGAGCTGGACCAGCGCTTCGGCCAGCTCGGGCGAGGTCACTCCCGTGATAATGACCAGGGTAGCGCCATACGGGACGCGCGGTATCTCCTTGATCAGGAAGCGTTCGAATGGAGCGGTCGTCAGTGGGGTAACCCCGGCGAGCGCCTCCAGGAGGGTAGCCAGCTGTTTAGGGGACCGCCCAGGTGGGATGCGAAACGGCTGATCAGCATTCGCCAGACAACCGTTGGAGATCAATCCCACCCGGTACCCGGACTGAAAGCCTTGGGTGGACAGGGTTGCGGCGACCTTGATCAAGTGCTCGAGCAGCGCGGGATTGGTCCCCTCCCAATGCCGGGCAAAGGTCGAGATATTCAAACAGATCACCAACACGTTCGCCGAAGCCGGTTGGTAGACCTTGACCTGAAGCTCACCGGTGTGCGCCGTTGCTCCCCAGTGCACGCGGCGATAGCCGTCCTCTGGAAGATATTCCCGCACACCGATGGGCTGGTTCTGATCCTCGTACAACCGCCGCCGTGAGCGCCGGTCGCCGAATGGGTCCTCCGCGGCGAGCCGCAGGTCCGAGAACGAAATCAGGTCGGGAAAAACGGTAAGTCGTTCTACCGGGCCTTGCTCCTTGCTCTGCTCGAACACGCCGAACAGGTCCCCGGACTCCAGGCGGGCCGGGCCAAGCGGGTATACGCCGCGTTTGCGAAACAGGAGCGTGTACTGGCGACGGGCAGTCTCGTACCAACGCAATCCGAAGACGTTCGTCAAAATGCCCTGTTCAGGTAGATGGGAGGGCGCCATCACTCCCTCGTCTTCCGGGGCAACGGCTTTCGGCCAGGGGTCCTGGATCCGCAGCCAGGAGAGCGGCAACCATTTGCGGTTTTCGACTTCCAGGCGGATCGGCACCCGCTCACCGGGGAATGCTCTGCGGTAGTAAGGCCGGCGGCGATAGGTCACCCCATCCAGGGCATGCCGTTGCCACCAGGAGGCTATACCAAGAATAAGGATCAGCATCAGGTCGAGGGCGATCAGGAGAGAGGTGCGCAGGAACACTCCCAGGACCAGGACGGCAATTAACAGCGCCAGCCAGCGAGATCGCTCCAATTCAGCTCTCCACCGGCACCGGGACGGCTGCGACGATATCTGCCACCAGCTCCTGCGGTTGGCGGCCTCGCAGCTGAGCCTGCGGCGAGATCATCAAACGATGGGTGAGTACATGAGGGGCCATGAACTTGACGTCGTCCGGCAAAACGAAATCGCGCCCTTGAATAGCCGCCCAGGCCTGGGAAGCCCAATACAGCGCGAGCGAAGCGCGCGGGCTGGCGCCCAGGTCGATCTCCGGGTGCTGGCGGGTGGCGCGCGCCACCTCCACCACGTAATCCCGCACGGAAGCCTCGACGCGCACCTGCTTGCGTTCCTCCTGGAGGGAACAGATCTCATCTGGATTAGTCACCGGGCGCAAATCGGACATAGGATCTTCAGCCCTGTAGCGTTCCAGGATGGCGCTCTCCTCGGCTTGTGTAGGGTAACCAATGACGATCCGTAAGAGAAACCGGTCAATTTGCGCTTCCGGCAGCGGGAAGGTCCCTTCCAGCTCGATCGGGTTCTGCGTCGCCATCACCAGGAATGGTCTGGGGAGAGCGCGGGTGACCCCATCGATGGTGATCTGCCGTTCCTGCATCGCCTCCAGCAGGGCGGATTGCGTGCGCGGCGTCGCCCGGTTGATCTCGTCAGCCAGCACCACCTGGCTCATGACCGGCCCCTGGCGGAACTCGAAGACCTGTTCTTTTTGGTTGAACCAGTTAAGACCGGTCACATCGGAGGGGAGCAAATCGGGGGTGAACTGGATGCGGCGGAAGATGCAGCCCAGGGAGGCAGCTAAAGCCCGCGCCAGGGTGGTCTTACCTATCCCGGGAACGTCTTCCAACAGGAGGTGTCCTTCACATAACACCGCGACCAGGGTCAGGTCGATGACCTGGTCTTTTCCTACGATCACTTTCTGGATGTTTTCACGCAGCTGGCGAGCAACATCGGAGATCATGAATACCTCACGGAGGAAAATTCTATTCTCCCCTCAGTATACCAAGGGAAAAACCTTAAAGTTCATCCTTTTCCATTTGAGTGATCGAAACGCCGTATGCCAAACCTTCGTAGAATCCCGGATGGTATAATCACCGCATGCCGACCATCGTGGCGCTCGACATAGAAACAACCGGTCTCGATCCCCAAAGAGACGCCATCATCGAGATCGGTGCGGTGCGCTTCAATGGCAGGCGAATCGAGGCGAAATGGGAGACGCTGATCAATCCCGGACGCCCGATCCCGCCCTTCATCACCCAGTTGACCGGAATTTCGAATAACATGGTCGTTAACGCGCCCAAGATTCGCGAGGTCCTGGGAGATCTGGTCGGATTTGTGGGTGATGCACCGGTGATCTCCCACCGGGTCAGCTTTGACCTCTCATTCGTCCGCCGGCAGAACGTCCTGCTGTATAACGAGAACATCGATACCTACGATATGGCAGCCGTGCTGCTTCCCACCATCGAGCGTTACAATCTGGGTGCGCTGGCGCAGGCTCTGCGCGTGATCCCGCCAGGGCGTGGTCACCGCGGCTTGAACGACGCGCTGATGACCCATGGGGTATATCTGCGCCTACACGATCTGGCTCTGGACCTGCCGATCGATCTGCTGGCAGAGATCGTCCGTCTGAGCGAACCGCTCGAGTGGGGCGGATACTGGGGCTTCCGCCTGGCGCTCCAAGAGCGCGCCCGTGAGACCGTCGGCAGCCGGCAGGCTCCCCAGCAGTTTAACGGGCAGTGGTTTGGAGAAAAACCTGCCCGCACCCCTGTCCCGCTCGAACCCAACCAGACTTTGTGCGCCCTCGATCCAGATGAAGTGGCCGCCGTTCTCGAACACGGCGGTGCTTTTTCCCAGCACTTCCCAAATTTTGAGTACCGTCCAGAGCAGGTGGGAATGCTGCGGGCAGTGACCCAGGCTTTGTCGCAAGGCAGGCACCTGATGGTCGAAGCGGGCACCGGCGTCGGGAAATCGATCGCCTATCTGGTCCCTGCCGCATTATGGGCGATGCAGAATAACATCCGGGTAGTGATCTCAACCAACACCATCAATCTGCAAGAACAGCTGATCCATAAGGATATCCCCGATCTATGCTCCGCTCTGGAGATGCCGCTGAATGCGGCTGTGCTCAAGGGACGATCGAATTACCTTTGTCCTCGCCGGTTGGAGTCATTCCGCCGCAAGGGCCCAGAGAACTCCGAAGAGATGCGCATCCTGGCAAAGATTATGGTCTGGCGCTTAGGCTCAGAGAGCGGGGACCGGTCCGAGATCAACCTGAATGGGCCGGTCGAAAGAGAAGTCTGGCTGCGTATTTCGGCGGAAGACGAAGGCTGCACCACGGAGAACTGCATCCAGAGGACCGGCGGAAATTGCCCGTTCTTGCGGGTCCGCCAGGCAGCCCAATCGGCGCACGTCCTGATCGTGAACCATGCCCTCTTGCTGGCAGATGTTGCCACCGGTAACCGGGTCCTGCCGGAATACGACTTCCTGATCATCGACGAAGCGCATCACCTGGAAGCTGCTACCACGAATGCGTTGAGCTTCAGCGTGACCCAATACGACATCGAACGCCTGATCCACGAACTGGGCAGCCCCCGTTCGGGCGCCTTGGGATGGCTGCTCACGTTGTTGGGAGAGGTCCTGCCCCCTCCGGATCTGGATCAATTCTCTCAAATGGTCCACCGGGCAACGGACCTGGCTTTCCAGTTCGAGGAACTGATGCGCCGGTTTTTCGAGACCATTAACCGCTTTCTTTACGATATGCGGGAGGGCCGCGATATCGGTTCCTACAGTCACCAGGAGCGCATCCTTACCGCTACCCGCAGGCAACCTGCCTGGGGTGAGGTAGAGATGGAATGGGAGCAGATCCAGTTCACCATCCAACCCTTGCTCGACGTACTGGTTGCGCTTGGCCAGGGGTTAACCAACCTGCTTGAATCCCTCCCGGAAGACGGGCTGGAACTGCTCAACCGCTTCAGCAACCTGTACCGCCGTTTTAGCGAGATCGGTGACCAGCTGAAAGCGATTGTGTTTAAACCCCAGCCTGATAAGATCTACTGGGCAGAGATCCAACCGAACGGGCGCAGCCTGTCCCTCCACGCTGCCCCCCTCCATATTGGCGATCTGATGCAGCGCTTCTTATGGCACGAAAAATCGTCTGTGATCCTCACTTCCGCGACGTTAACCGCGGCAGGTGAATTCGATTACCTGCGCAACCGGCTATATGCGGAGGACGCCGACGAGTTAGCGCTGGGTTCTCCTTTCGACTATGAGAACGCAGCGCTGATCTATATCCCCAACGATATCCCAGAGCCGTCAGACCGGCACGGCTACCAGCGCGCGCTCGAACGCAGTCTGATCCAGTTGTGCCGGACAACTGGAGGCAAAGCGCTGGTCCTGTTTACATCCTACGCGCACTTGAGGACAACATCCCAGGCGGTCGGCCCGATCCTGGGGGAAGACGAGATCATGGTTTACGAACAAGGAGAAGGGGCCTCACCCCACGCCCTGCTGGAGACCTTCCGCACAGCCAATAAAGCCGTCCTGCTGGGCACGCGTGCTTTTTGGGAGGGGGTCGACGTCCCGGGAGATGCTTTATCCGTGTTGGTGATCGCCAAGCTGCCCTTCGACGTCCCTTCGGACCCGATCGTCGCCGCCCGCGCCGAGACGTTCGAGGACCCGTTCAACCAGTACCAGCTGCCGGAAGCGGTCCTGCGCTTCCGCCAGGGATTTGGGCGTCTAATCCGCTCTCAATCCGATCGGGGGGTGGTCGCTATCCTGGATCGGCGCATCTTGAGCAAGCGCTACGGGCAGGCGTTCCTGGAATCGCTCCCGACCTGTACGACCGAAATCGGACCGCTAGACCTCCTGCCCCGCTCTGCCAGTCGCTGGTTGAACTTATAGCCGTAGGACTCACGCAGTTGGTAGCGCCGGGCCAACGTCCGGATGACGATCAGGATACTCTCCCTGGACCGGCTAGTGGCGTCTCTGGTTGGCTGTTGTTCGCCAGAGCTGTGGCGATCAACTCCTGCTTGAGATTCCATAAACGCTGTGAAAGGGAAACGTGGTAGATGTGGGGATTCATCAAGCGCCGGACTCCGGGGTCGAGCCGGCTCACATCCGTTTTTCGCCGTTCGCGAATTTCCTCAATCGTCGGTAAGTCGCCTTGAAATTTGCCCTCCTTCCAGACATCCACGAGCAAAGGCTCGAACTCTGCAATCCCTTCCCGGTTGAGGACCCGGAATTTGGTCGGCTCGGATGGGTGGCGAAGATAGAGCCGGGCTTCATCTTGAGGTCGTTCGTCATCGAGAGTCATCAGATCGGCGGAAGCCTTGCCGCGCTGGTCATAGATCCGCCAGGAGCGTTTATGGCCGGGATTGGGCGTCTTGGCTGGGGATTCTGAGATCTTAATCGCTGGTAGCCACTTGTCCTGATCGCATACCGCGACCAGTTTATACACACCGTCCAGGGCCGGGTCGCCTTCGGATACAATCAAGCGCGTTCCGACGCCGTAGACGAGCCTGCGGATCAAACGGTCCGGTTCCATTCCATAACGAGGCGCTTCTTCCTGGATCTGGGTCAGGATCTGCCAGATGATCAGCTCGTCCAAGTTATTCGACAGGACAATCGTCGTGTCCGGAAAACCAGCCTGGTCGAGCTGCTTGGCAGCCTGGATACTGAGGTAAGCCAGGTCCCCAGAATCCAGCCGGATACCCACCGGTTCATAGCCCTTGCGGCGCAGTTCTTCGAAAACCTTGATAGCGTTCGGGACGCCGCTCTCCAGCGTATCTACCGTATCTACCAGGAGCAGGCAGTTATCCGGATAGACATCGGCGTACGCCCGGAAGGCGTCTAGTTCGCTGCCGCCGAGCGCCATGAATAGCTGCACCATGCTGTGGGCGTGAGTCCCTTTCGGAGGGAAGCCCAGCATGAGCGAGGTACCCACATTCGAGGAGAAATCCGCACCACCGATCAACGCAGCCCGGGTGCCCGCGTTCCCGCCCCTCTCCTGGGCGCGCCGCAGGCCAAACTCCAACATCAGCTGGCCGCGCCCGCTCTCGTGGATACGCGCCGCCTTGGTGGCGATCAGGGTTTGGTAGTTGATGTGGTTGAGGAGCGAAGTCTCCAGGATTTGAGCCATTGCCATCGGCCCCTGCACCACGGTCATCGGGACATTCGGATGGACCACACGACCTTCCGGGATAGCCTGGATATTCAAACCATCGAAGTTTCCATTCTCCAACAACCATTTCAGGAAATCATCCGCAAATACCCGCCGACCTTCACGACTGGTCTGGCTCTTTAAATACTCGATGTCTTCCGTCTCGCAGCGGGTCGAGGACATCCAGTTTAACAGCCACTCCAGACCAGCGGCGATACAAAACCCTGCTTTATGTAAACCGTAATCGGGGTAAGTGCGAAAAAAGTGATCGAAAAGGCCTACTTTTTCGTGGACTCCGATCCGGAAATAGAGCTGAGCCATGGTGAGCTGGTACTGGTCGGTGAACAAGAAACCCTCCGCTGTCGATCGAATCCCTGGCGCCATGAAACCTCCAATTTGGCGTTTAGCCATTTAAAAGTACCGGTTTTCCACTTCGGGCTGACTCTAGCAACGCCAGGATGGTCGCAACGTTATTACGGCTATCCGCAAGGGTGACCCGGGGTGATTTGCCAGTCAGGATACAATCGGCCATATCCTCCACTTCACCGATATACAACTCTTGACCTGAGATGGCAATATTTTCGATCTTCTCTCCCCGGCTGAGAATGATCTTTTCGTTGTCACCCGGTTTAAACGGGTTCGGTATCGTCACTGATCCCTCATTGCCCACAATTTCCATCCGCGTCCGGTAAGGACTACGGATTCCACAATCAAACTGAACCAAGACGTCCCCAGGAAAACGTAGCTGGCCGGTGAACACCTCATCTACTCCGGTAATTCCGGAAACCTGCCAACCGAAGGCTTCTTCCACTTCATCCCCGATCACCCAGCGGGCATAGCTGATCGGGTAACAACCCACGTCCCACACACTCCCCCCACCCATCTCAGGTATCATGCGGACGTCCGTAGGATCGGTCAGCTTGAATGTAAAGGACCCATTCACGACCTGGACCTTCCCGATCGCACCGCTGTCCACCAGGTCTTTTACCTTAATAGTCTGGGGATGATGCCGGTACATGAAGGCTTCTGAAACCACACGCTGGTTTTCGTGCGCCGCCCTTGCTATCGCATCTACCTCGTCCAGAGATAGAGCCAGGGGTTTTTCGCATAAGACGTGCTTCCCGGCACGCACGGCCTGGATTGTCCATTCGGCATGTAAATGATTCGGTAGCGGGTTGTAAACGACATCGATATCCGGATCGTCCAGCAATGCCTGGTACCCCGCATATGCATTCGGGATATGCCATTCTGAGGCATAAGTCCTGGCGCGCACCGGGTCCCGGCTGGCTACACCCCGCAACTCGTTGCGTTTAGAATTCTGCAATGGGGGGATGAGAGCGCGGTTGATGCGCGCCGTGCTGAGGATCCCCCAACGGAGAGAAACAGGTTTAGTAAAGGCATCGATCATCAGATTCCCTGCCCTAGAATGCTTGGTTCAGTAGTCCTAATTACCCGGGGTCTTTTTTCTTGCCATCTTGCCGCTGATCAGCGCTTTTCTCCTGACCCTCAGGTGAATAGTCTTCGGCAAAATGCTCGGCTGCCGCCTCTAAGGTCACAACATCCCCATATTCTTCCCGCAGAAAGCCCTGGTGTTCGATGATCCACAGATACAGATCGGATTCGGTGCGTCCGGGAAACTCATCCAGAATCGCCTGTTCCCGGATCAGCTCGACCAACGGCAGGTAGACATTCGTACACCACGATTGCACTGCTTCATTAAATGGCACTTCTTTCTTGAGTTGTAAGCCTAGATACCAGCGGTGAACATCGATGTGCTGACCTAGTTTCTCATATAAACCGGGCATCGTCAAATCGATGCTGACCCCGGCACAAACCTCTTGAATCCTGGTCTTCGAATAGAAATTGTCTTTCTCTTGCTTCAGGATCAGGTGATCGACCCAGGAGGCCCTCTTCAGCAAATTTACCAGTTTACTCGCCGGCCATTCTGAGAAATTTTGAATAAACTGGTGTGCGGCTTCTCCAAAATCGAACTCCTCCCGATAGGCTTCCCGCAAGTACCAGAGGTATTCGATGATCCACAAATATAGGTCGGCTGCGGTGCGATTTGGGAATTTTTCGGGGAGGCCATCTTGCTCGATTAATTCAATCAGCGGCGAGTAGACGTTATCATACCAGGAGGCAACGGCCTCGGAATAAGGGACCTCAGACTTCTTCTGTTCACCCAGATACCAGCGGTGAACGCTGATGTGCTCCAGGATGCGGTCATACTCGCCGGGCAAGGTGAGCTCGAGCGAGGCCTGGGGACGGATCTTGGTGAGGTTGGTCTGGTCGAGAAAGAGGGCATACTCGATCTTTAATCCCAGATCGGATAACTCGAGATCCGCGGTGAGCAGGACTGGAACCTCGATTTCCGTCACAAAAGCATCCAGATATAGCTGACCGCGTTCGCGCGCCACGGATACGCGATGATTTCCATCTTTCACGAAGTACACCTCACCCATCTTGTACAACTCCACCGGTGGCAATTCCACTTCCTCATAATGCGCTCGATCGATACTGATCCAACGGCTTTTCGTCCTCTTCTGGAGAGGCAAGAAGGCACGATCGAAATCCCGATATCTGCCCATACTGCCAACGATTTGGTCGATCGGGACCTGCTGCAACCCGACGAAGTGCTGTCCTTTGAGCGGCATTTGTTCTCGGACCGAATCAAAAGGCAGCAGCGCATTATTTTCACCGGTGAGCCTTCTCAAGACCTTGCGCCAAAACGCTTTATTGTACGCTCGCTCAAAGTCCTCGTTCGTCATTCTATCGATCGTCATTTCCACCGATCCGGTTCTTTAAACGCATCTTCGCTGTCGAATAAATTGGGTTTTTTAGTAATTGAAGCGCTCCTTTCAAGGAACACACCCAGGGGTGCAAATCCTCTCTCACCCGGATTGATATCTGCCTCTACATAACCGTAAGAATTAATTACCTGGGTCTGGTAGAACCGGGTTTTCGTGATCGTATCCTGCCTGTAAACATGGATATGTCCATGAAAATGGAAGGCCGGTTTGAATACCCGTAATAACCAGCGAAATGAATTAATTCCGTGATGGGGGAGATCAGGTTGGTCGTGGATGCCCCAGGGAGGTGCATGCGTTACGAAGACATCCAGGTAACGGCCATATACCGCTCGATTCTTGAGCAGCCCCGGCAGGAGCGCAAAAACATGGCCCCACATCTCTGTCTGGGAATACTGGAATGGACCAGTTCGGTAACGCAGGCAGCCTTCTACACCGGCGAGGAGAATATTTTCGAAGACCACTACCTTACGGTGTAAGTCCTCCGCCCCGAGGGGCTTCGAGCGTTCCCCACCGGTGGAGTATTCCAGCCTGCTGGAGTGGTTTCCACGCACGAAAAACATCGGTTTGTTTATCGAGCTGATCACGTATTCGAGGTAATAATACGGCAAGTCACCACAGCTCAGGATCAGGTCAACCTCTGCAAACCGCCGGGAGACCTGCGGGCTGTAAATTAGATCGTCGGCAATATCACTCAATGATAGGATTTTCATCCCAATCCATGATCCTGCTGATTATCACTAGAGAAAGTCTTCTTGGCTTTGCGATACAATAATCTCCGAATCCTTCAATATAATCCTGGGATCCCTTCAAACTTATACCTTCTTCGATGGTAATTGTCAACTTCGATAGGATGAGCTTCAGCCAGGAATATACCTCGCATATGATATTGCTATCCTCCGGTTTTAAAGTTATAGTCTGCCAGGTCAATTCGAAGGTTCAATCCAAACCAGCGTACCGGGTGGAACTCAAGTAATCGCAATTCACCTTCAACGGTTTAATAAATCCAAATGCTTTCAACCATCCATTTACTCCTGACGTATAAATGTACACTGCGGTGTGAGCATTGTTATGTGTACGGAAGCCCTAAGGGAGAGGGAAATCTTAACTATACGCTGGTCAACCGGCTACTCGACCAAGCATTAAAAATAAGAACTGTCGAATGGGTTATTTTTGAAGGAGGGGAACCTTTCCTGTTTTAGCCTCTTCTATTAAAAAGCGTCCAAAAGGCGCGTAAGCTCGGCTTTAAGGTCGGGGTTTATACAAACGGATTCTTTGCCAGAACAGAAGAAGCAGCCGTACGATATCTCCACCCGCTCGTTAACCTGCGATTAGATAAACTTCAGATCAGCATTGACAGGTTTCATTACAAGAAGCAGGATGACACACCGGCCCAACGTGCAGGGCGAGCTGCGATCAGCCTCGGACTTCCGGTGTCCTGGGAAAATATAATGATACCGGGTGATCAGGAAACATCTCCAGACCAGGATGTATCCGACCGGTCTAGTAATTCTACTCGCCTGATGATGGCGGGTCGAGCAGCCGAGAAGCTCGCTTCCCAGATGCCGAAAGCGGATCCATTTACCTTAAACAGTTGCCCGAACGAAGGTCTCACCAATCCGCATAGATTGTTCATCGATGCATCTGGCCATGTTCAAATCTGTCCTGGTTTGGCGATCGGCAATGCCTGGAAAAATCCCCTGTCTGAGATCCTGGATCATTACAAACCTGCTAATCATCCAATCTGCGGCCCATTAAAATCCGGAGGACCGGATCTGCTCAGGAAATCTTACTCCTTTATGACCGATGGGGAATTAATCGACGGCTGCCACGTATGCTACCTGACCAGGCGCTATCTTATCGAGCGGTTCCCAGAATATCTTGCGCCCAGACAGGTGTACGGGATTTGAATTGAAAAAAGACCTGCCGCTAACCATTTGTCAGGTGGCTATTAATAAAAAAAACTCCCGTTGTTCGGGAGTTTTTTTTATGGATAAGTTGGGAGCGGGTTCCGGACCACGCTTGCGTGCAAACACGGATTCGAAGACCGTCGTATCAAAAGAGACTTGTGATTTTTACTACGAAGGAGCCGGAAAGAACACCGAAGCACCTGTTATCGTCAAAGAATATGCATCTCCATTTTCGCATCCAGGATAGGTTTTACTAAGGCGAGGAAATGGGTAGTCGCCCTCTTGAGCGTTGTTAGAGCCTCACATCTGGTTGTCATTCCGAGGAGCGTTCTTTGCGACGAGGAATCCCTGTTAAGAGACTTATCATGAGCCAGCATGCTGGGTGTAAATGACGCGCACCAGGGATTCCTCACTCCGTTCGGAATGACA
>DATDRQ010000273.1:0-16123 GCA_035291645.1 Anaerolineales bacterium | reverse complement strand
CGCGCCTGCAATCGGCCACCGGAAGGATTAGCACCCATGAATCGCATTCGTTTATGCCTGATTTGCGTGAATCAGCGGCCAATTTAGCCCTATACGGCTATCCAAGTTGTAAAAGTGCTTATTTCTCCGACAGACTGCTAGATCTGATTAACCTCTCTATGCAACCATGTCCACAAAATTCGAAGACGAATACCTCGACGTCCTGCAAAACATCGAGTTTGCCCTTGCCAACGTCTACCGCGCCCACGCCGAGATGACCGACTATGACGCTTTGAAAGCCCTCGATGCCCTCATCCGCGCATACAAAGATGAAGCAGCCAGCCGTCCGGCGCCCGAGCTCCGGCTGCAAGGGCTGGCGCTGGAAGCCTTTGAAGAAGTCCAGACCATGTGCGAGTGGCGCCTGGGGCGCCGCAATCCGCTGCAGGATAGAAAGAGCCGACCCCATCAATTGGAATTGGAGCCGAAGACTGTGGATGAAATCATTGCCTGCTTGAAGCGAGTCCGGCGCTCCGTGGAGAATTGGAACAAACGTGGCGGGCGCAGGGGCTACTTCGATTTCATCGATCAGTTCATAAAGTGACTTTTCCGGTCCGTCCAGCGAACACACCGCGGGACTGCAGACTACCCCCAAGGAGCCGTATGGATGACTCTCAGATCGTCCTGGTCGAGCGCGATGGCCCGCTTGCGGTCGTCACCCTCAACCGCCCGGAGGCGCTCAATGCCCTCAGCCCGGCGCTGCTCTCCGCCCTGTGCGACGCGCTGGAGGAATTGAACGCGGATGCAGAGATACGCGCCATCCTGATCACTGGCAGCGCACGCGCCTTCGCCGCCGGCGCCGATATCCGGGCTATGGTCGACCAGACGCCCGCTGACGTGCTGCGGGCGGATACGTTGGCCTACTGGAAGCGGCTGCGGAGCATCGATAAACCCCTGATTGCCGCCGTTGCCGGTTACGCCTTCGGCGGCGGCTGCGAGCTGGCCTTGCAGTGCGACCTGATCGTCGCCGCCGAGACGGCCAGCTTCGCCCAGCCGGAGATCAAGCTGGGCATCATGCCCGGCGCCGGCGGCACTCAACGCCTGGCGAAGGCCATTGGGCCTTACCGTGCCATGGAGCTGATCCTGACCGGTGAGCCGCTAACTGCACGGGAGGCGTACGACCTGGGGTTGGTCAACCGGCTGGTCCCGCCGGAGCGCCTGCTGGATGAAGCCCGCCAGCTTGCGATGCAGGTCGCCGCTCAACCCCCTATAGCCGTGCGCCTGGCGCGCCAGGCCCTGCGCCACGGGGTAGAGCACACCCTGCATGAGGGGTTGGAGGTCGAGCGGCGCAACTTCACCCTGCTCTTCGGCACTCACGACCAGGCTGAAGGCATGGCGGCTTTCCTCGAGAAACGCCCGCCTCATTTCACAGGGGAGTGAATGGAGAAAAAAAGGTGAGCACCCCCTCCACATCCCTCCATGTGACCCGCCTGGGCGTCGCCGGCGCCGGCGCCATGGGCAGCGGCATCGCCCTGGCCGCCCTGCTGACCGATCTCCCCGTAGTGCTTTATGAAGTCGCCCCGCCAGTGCTGGAGCGCGCCCGGGAATACATCGAGACTCACCTTAACCGCAAGCGCAAGGCGATTAACTTCAAATACCTTACGCCGACTTCTCACCTGGAGGACCTGGCGGGCTGCCCGGTGGTCATCGAAGCCATCCCCGAGGACCTGGCTCTCAAGCGGGAACTGTTCACCCGCCTGGACGGCATTTGCCCGCCCCCCGCCATCCTGGCGACCAACACCAGCACCCTGCCGGTGACGGCCATCGCCGCGGCCGTCGGTATGCCCGAGCGCGTCGCCGGCATGCATTTCTTCAACCCTGCCCCGGTCCTGCCCCTGGTCGAGATCGTGCGCGGGGCGCGTTCCTCAGAACGAACCATCCAGGCTCTGGTGCGGCTGGCGGAACACCTGGGCAAGACCCCCGTCATCGCCCGCGACACACCCGGCTTCATCGTCAACCGCGTGGCGCGCCCATTTTATGGGGAAGCCCTGCGCCTGCTCGGCGAGGGCGCCGCCACCCACGAACAGATCGACCAGATCGTGCGCGAAGGCGGCGGTTTCCGCATGGGCCCGTTCGAACTCATGGACCTGATCGGCGTCGACGTCAACTTCACCGCCACCCAATCCATCTACGAACAGACCTTCCACGAACCGCGCTACCGCCCTCACCTGATCCAGGCTCAATTGGTCGCCCAGCAGGCCTTCGGGCGCAAGAGCGGGCGCGGTTTCTACAATTACGGGGAAGAGCAGCCCGGAACCAGGCAGGGTTCATTAGCTGCGTCCAATCCCTCCCTATCCGCTGGACCGGTGCTGTTGCAGCCCGGTAACTGGGCCCCTGGGCTGGATCTTCTCTTGCGGGAAGCCGGATGCGATCCTCAGGCCGTCAGGGAAGCCGGCGGGAAAGCTCATCCAAGGGCTGCTTTCATCGCCGCCGGCCGCGCTGAAAACCTGCAGGCCTCCATCGCCGAACTCGACAGCTGGCTCCCCACAGACATCCCCCTGCTGTGCCAGTGCGTCGATGTCACCCTGGCCGAGATCGCCGGTTGGGTCGAACATCCCAATCGCCTGGTCGGCTTCGACGGTCTGTTCCTGGCTTCCGGCGCAGTTGCCACACTCGCCGCCGGCCCAGGACTGGATGCGTCATTCCGCCCGGTTGTCGAGCAGCTATTTCGATCCCTCCATCGGGAGGTGGTCTGGATCGAGGATTCGCCTGCCCTGGTCCTGCCGCGCATCGTGTGCGCCTTGGTGAACGAAGCCGCCTTCGCCGCCGGCGAGGGCGTCGCCGATGCAGAGACAATCGACCTTGCCATGCAGCTGGGCACCAACTACCCCAAAGGGCCGCTGGGCTGGGGTAAAGAGCTGGGCTACCCGCAGGTGCTCTCCGTCCTGGCCCACCTCCAATCCGAATTCGGTGAGGAGCGCTATCGCCCGGCCCCCCTCCTGCGCAGGTGGGCGCGATTGGGGAATTCCGATCCCTAAATTAAAGAAATGGATTCCAAGAACGGAGTACAATAATCGAAATCATGTTCCTGGAAATCAAGGTGGCTCTGGTTTGAACCATTTCCCCGGTTGCGGAGTGAATAGATCAGATCATCGTATATCCAGCCGACAGGAGAATACATAATGAATAACCAGACCGTCTCATTTACGCAATTCGTCCAGGCCCCCCCCGCCGAGGCGTTCCGGGCCTTCACCAATGCCATGGCCCTGCGCGAGTGGCTATGTGATGTTTCCACCGTCATGCCCCGCAAGGAAGGCCGCCTGTATCTGTGGTGGAACTCCGGGTACTACACCGCCGGTGAATTCATTGAAATCCAACCAGACGAGAAAGTCGCCTTCACCTGGCACGGGCGTGGCGAACCGGGTCCCACCCGGGTCGATGTGACAGTTACCCCGAAGGATGGCGGCGCGTTGGTCGCCCTCGAGCATTCCGGCGTCGGCACCGGTGATGAATGGTCATCTACGATTAAGGAGATCGAGCAGGGTTGGAAAACCGGTCTGGAGAACCTGGCCTCCGTCCTGGAGACCGGCGAAGACCTGCGTTTCGTCCGCCGGCCCATGCTCGGCGTCATGATCGGTGAATACAACGCCGATCGAGCCAGGCAGCTGGGCGTACCCGTCAGCGAAGGCGTGCGCCTGGACGGCGCCGTGGAGGGCATGGGCGCAGCCGCGGCTGGCCTGCTCAGGGATGACGTCCTCATCCGCATGGGGGACACCCCGATCCTGGGATATTCAGACGTCCCAATTGCCCTTCAGAAGCATCAAGCCGGCGACAAAGTCGAGCTGGTTTACTATCGCGGTCCGCAAAAGATGACCACCACGATGGTTCTTTCCCGGCGCCCCATCCCGGAAATCCCGGGTAAAGCTGCCGACCTCGCCCAGGTTGTACGCCAGGGTTACGTTGAGATGGAAATTGAGCTCGACAAGTTATTTGTAACCGTCAGCGAACAGGAGGCATCTTTTAAACCGGCTCCGGGTGAGTGGAGTCCCAAGGAAGTCCTCGCCCACCTGATCCAGGACGAGCGGTTCGCTCAGGAATATATGAGAAGTATCGTTGCCGGGCAGGAGCGTTTCTATGATGATTATGGCGATAATATACAAGCTGCCATTGAGGCCATCGTCACCACCCTGCCAAACTTACCGGACCTGATTCGTGAACTGAAGCGCTCCCATGCCGAGAGCATCGCTTTCCTCGCCCGGTTGCCGGAGGAGTTCGTCGCCCACAAATGCAGCTACTGGCGGATTGCCTATAACTACCTGGACTCCCCATACCACTTCCAAGAACACGCCGCCCAGATACAGGCCGCCATCGATGCCGCCCGCCAGCCCGAGGCCGTCTGATCCACCAGCACACCCCCCTGGCTTTCTCACGCGGGTATTCCAGCCGGTCATGGAATACCCGCTTCATTTTCCGAGGAGAATCCGCGGGTATAATTGAGAGTATGTTCACCCAAGTTGATTTTATTTTCAGAAGTTACGCATTTGAGGGTGATATGGGGGTTTTTGGGCGGGCGGAGCCCGCCCAAAAACCCCCCATTCCCCACCAACTACGTAAGTCCTAATTTTCATCGACTGGGAAAGAGTGGGCCGAGGAGCAGCATGCGGGGCGAGACACCAAACCAGACCGATCAAAGGACCTTCACCGGGAAAGATCCTGCCGGGTTCAACTTCCAGAGTATCACCTACCAGAAATCCAACGCGGTAGCCACCCTGACTATCAACCGGCCCGAGGTGCTGAACGCAGTCAATCACAATGTTCTTTCCGAGTTGAACCTGGCCCTCAAAGACGTTAGTTGGGACGACTCGGTCGGAGTGCTTGTGCTGACCGGCGCCGGGGAGCGCGCCTTCTGCACCGGCGCGGATTTAGAAGAACAGCAAGCCTTCCTGCGCCGCCCACGCGACTACTGGAAGTGGATGGGCGATTTCATCGAGTGCCATGATCGCATCCGCAACCTGGGCAAGCCCTCCATCGCCCGCTTGAACGGTATCGTGGTCGGCGGCGGCAACGAATTCAACCTCAGTTGCGACCTGGCGGTCGCCGCCGAGGATATCTACATTCGCCAGGTTGGCACCAGCCACGGCAGCGTCGCACTGGCAGGCGCCACCCAGTTCCTGCCCCTGGTCGTCGGGGACCGCCGGGCGCGGCAGATCTTATTGCTCAACGAGGAGATCCCTGCCCAGACAGCCCTGGAGTGGGGCCTGGTCAACTGGGTGGTGCCGCGCGCCGGATTGGATGCAAAAGTGGCGGAGATAGCCGATCAGCTGCTCGCCAAGTTCCCTGAGAAGACTCGCTATACCCGCCAGCAGCTCAATTTCTGGCGTGATTTCAGCTGGCACCTGACCATCGGCCACGGGCGCGACTGGCTGTCGATTCACAACACCAGCCCGGAGACCTGGGAAGGCGTGCAGTCCTTCGCCGAGAAGCGCCCCCCCGATTACGCCGCCCTGCGCCGCCGCTGGGCCGAGGACCGGGCCCCAGAGTGGCTCGGCGGAACTATTCCAGAGACGGAGGATTTTTCCATTTGATCCTCTTTTATGATACAAAGGTCTTCGAATCCTTACGCGTGGCCCGGAAACCGCGCCCAAAATTATTCCTGTCCAAATGGATAGATCTGATTCGAGGCGATTACCTATGGCCCTAACCATGCCTGCGGATGTTACTTTACAGGAGAGCACCCTGGCCTTCCTAGAGTCCGGGCCAAAAAAACTGCTGATCAACGGCGAATGGGTTTCAGCCGGTTCCGGCGAGTCCTTCTCATCGATAAACCCCGCCAACGGCGAAGAGCTGGCTCAGGTCGCCCTGGCAGGGCAAGAAGACGTCGACCTCGCCGTTCAGGCTGCCCGGGCTGCCTTTGAAAAAGGCCCGTGGGGCAAAATGAGCGCCGAAGAGCGCGGCAACCTGCTCTGGAAGCTGGCCGACCTGGTCGACCAGCACGCCGACCAGCTGGCCGAGCTGGAGACCCTCGACAACGGCAAGCCCATCCGGGTCGCCCGCCGCGGCGACCTGCCGGCGGTCTCGCGCCATTTCCGCTATTATGCCGGCTGGGCGACCAAGCTCGAAGGCGCCACCATCCCCGTCTCCATCCCAAACCAGTTCGTCTACACCCTGCGCGAGCCGGTCGGGGTAGTCGGCCTGATCATCCCCTGGAACTTCCCACTGCTGATGTGCGCCTGGAAGCTGGCTCCCGCCCTGGCCTGCGGCAACACCGCCCTGCTCAAGCCCGCCGAGGAGACTCCGCTAACCGCCTTACGCCTGGGTGAGCTGATCCAGGAGGCCGGTTTCCCCGAGGGGGTGGTCAACATCCTGACCGGCCCCGGCGAGCCGACCGGCGCGGCTATCACGGCCCACCCGGGCGTCGACAAAGTCGCCTTCACCGGCTCCACCGAAGTCGGGCGCAAGGTTCTGGCGGCTTCCGCCCAAAGCAATCTCAAGCAGGTCAGCCTGGAGCTGGGCGGCAAGTCCCCTAACGTGGTCTTCGCCGACGCCGATCTGGCGAAGGCCATCAAAGGCTCGCTGTGGGCGATCTTCAGCACCGCCGGGCAGGAATGCGTCGCCGGCTCGCGCCTGTTCGTCGAGCGCCCGGTCTTCGAGCAGGTCCTCGAAGGCCTCTCGAACGAAGCCCGCGGCATCCGCGTCGGCTCCGGCTTCACCCCCAAGGTGCACATCGGCCCGCTGGTTTCCGACCGGCAGCTGGAGCGCGTGCAGGGCTACATCGCTAGCGGACGTGCCCAGGGCGCCCGGGTAGTGGCGGGCGGCGAGCGACTGGGCGGCGACTTATCTTCCGGCTACTTCCTGGCCCCGACCGTCTTTGCCTACCAGGACGATACTCTCTCCATCGCTCAGGAGGAGATCTTCGGCCCGGTGGCTGCCGTCACCCCCTTCGATACCTGGGAGGAGCTGGTCGCGCGCGCCGACCGCACTCGCTACGGCCTGGCTGCCGGCGTCTGGACGCAGAATCTCAGCCAGGCGCACACCTTCGCCCGCGCCGTCAAAGCAGGCACGGTCTGGATCAACGGCTACGGCGCCTTCGACCCGGCCGCGCCCTTCGGCGGCTATAAAGAGAGCGGCTTCGGCCGCGAGATGGGCAAGGAAGCCCTCGACCTGTACACCCAGGTCAAGACGGTTTGGGTCGGACTTTAAGAATAACAAGTAAGGAGTAATCCGTAAGCTGGAGGATAGAGGTGTGAATTTTGAGGACTGGCAGCGAACGGTGCCCGAAATTATCCGGAAGGACGCTCTCTGGAACATGATAGGTTACCGGAAGGTATTATTCCTATCTGATCTGGGTTGGTCCGATGTCTCCAAACTGGCTAAAGATACACGGACTTCCCGGATCAGCGTCAACACTCGATCAGAGAAGTCAGCCTGGAAAACGAACTATATCAAACAGATGAAAGTTCGAATCACCTCGAAGAAGACTTTTTTGGCCAATAATCCCTTACGGATTACTCCTTACGGAATTAGATATGTATAGAACGACGATCGAAAAAGTAGACCCTGCTGAGGAAAGTGAACAATTACGCGATTTTGAAGATCGCATCGCCCGCGGCGAGAAGATCGAGCCCGGCGACTGGATGCCGGGCGAGTACCGCCGCCAGCTGCTGCGCATGATCTCCCAGCACGCCCACAGTGAGATCGTCGGTATGCTGCCCGAGGGCGCCTGGATCACGCGCGCCCCCAGCCTGCGCCGTAAGCTGATCCTGCTCGCCAAGGTCCAGGACGAGGCCGGGCACGGCCAATACCTCTACCACGCCGCCGAGACCCTCGGCGCCAGCCGGGAGGAAATGCTGGAAGCCTTGCTCGATGGCCGCGCCAAGTACTCCAGCATCTTCAACTACCCCACCCTGACCTGGGCCGACGTGGGCGTGATCGGCTACCTGGTCGACTTCGCCGCCATCCTCAACCAGACCATGCTGGCGCGCTGCTCTTACGGTCCCTACGCGCGCGCCATGGTGCGCATCTGCGCCGAGGAGAACTTCCACAAGAAGCAGGGCCAGGACATCGTCATCCGCCTGGCGACCGGCACGCCCCGCCAGAAAGCCATGGTCCAGGACGCTATCAACCGCTGGTGGTGGCCCACCCTGATGATGTTCGGCCCGCACGATAGCGACTCGCCCAACACCCCCATCCTGGTGCGCTGGGGCATCAAGACCAGGACCAACGACGAGCTGCGCCAGACCTTTATCGACCAGATCGTCCCCGAACTGCACACCTTGGGTCTCTCTCTCCCCGACCCGGCCCTGGTTTACGCTGAGGCTACCGGTCACTGGCTCACCGGCGAGATTAATTGGGAAGAATTCTGGCGGGTGGTCAAGGGCAACGGCCCGTGCAACAGGGAGCGCATGGAAGCCCGCCGAACAGCCCATGCGGACGGCGCCTGGGTGCGGGAAGCCCTGGCGGCCTATGCCCGTCTACAGGCGAATGGGAAATAACGCCAGAATATGGCCTTTCTGAGATGAGCGACACCCAGCTGCCCCGCTACCAGGTCTTCCTGCAGGAGAAGCCCGGCCTGCCCCACCAGGACGTCGGCTCGGTGCACGCCCCGGACCCGGAGATGGCCCTGCTTAACGCCCGCGACGTGTTCGTACGCCGCCCGGAGTGCGCCGGTCTGTGGGTCGTCCCGGCGGAGGCCATCTTCTCCCGCACCCGGCAGGAGCTGGAAGCCAGCCCAGAATTTCAACCCGACGAATCCATGGGAGCCGGCCCGCCTTCATCCCGCGCGGAAAAGGAAACCTACTACGTGACCTGTAAACCAAAACCAGCCGGCACGCAGACCCTGATCGGCGAAGTGCAGGCGGCCTCGCCGGTCGAGGCCTTGAAACAGGCTCTTGAAC
Organism: Anaerolineales bacterium; assembly: GCA_035291645.1. Taxonomy (GTDB): domain Bacteria; phylum Chloroflexota; class Anaerolineae; order Anaerolineales; family UBA4823; genus DATDRQ01. The sequence continues at coordinate 7,253 of DATDRQ010000273.1, read as the reverse complement.
AATTCTCCTCCACGCCGGCCCCCTTCACCTGGTGGGTCTTCCCGGCTCGCCTGGTCTCGAGCAGCGATCCCGCCGAAGCCGACAGCCTGTTCGACCCCGCTCTGGACAAGCCTTTCCGCCTGTCCACGGATTTCAACACCCTGACCCGGATGCGGCAGATTAAGGACAGCAGCCAGTGAACGCGCCTTACCAGGATTACCGAGATGGACCGGGAAGTTAAGTCAGCCCTGGCTGACAAACTGCTCGCCATGGCGGACGACGAACTCATCCTGGGTCATCGCGACTCGGAGTGGTGCGGTCGAGCGCCCCTGCTCGAGGAGGACATCGCCTTCGCCAACCTGGCTCTTGATGAGATCGGGCATGCCTCCCTGTGGTACGCCCTGCTGGCGGAGCTGCTCGGCGAGGACGGCCAGACTTACCCCGATCGCATGGTCTACCGGCGGGATGCGAGCGACTTTCGCAGCGCACAACTGGTCGAGCTGCCCAACGGCGATTGGGCCTTCAGCATGCTGCGCCAGTACCTGTTCGATTCCTTCGAGAGCCGCCACCTGCAAGCCATTTCCGGCAGCCGCTACCAGCCGATGGCGGACGTTGCCGCCAAGGTGGCCAAAGAAGAACGCTACCATCTCCGCCACACCAGCGCCTGGCTGCGCCGGCTGGGCCTCGGCACCGAAGAGAGCAACCGGCGCCTGCAGGATGCCCTCGATCAGCTCTGGCCTTATACCGGGCAGCTCTTCCTGCATTCCGGTCGGCCTGAGATCCTTGCAGCGGCTGGCTATTCAACCAGCCCGGTTGCTTTGTTCTCCGGCTGGAGCGACCAGGTGACCCGCCATCTACAGGAGAGCGGGCTGCGGCTGCCAGAACCGGCACACCTGCCAGCCAGCCCCGCGCGCGACCAGCACACTGCCACCTTAAAAATCATGGTCGCCGACCTGCAGTCCGTCGTCCGCCAGGAAGAAGAGGCGGTCTGGTAAGCCAACCCATGCCAGGAGGGCATGTCGTGTTTAAAGTCGGCGAACTCATGGAGGTCATCTTGTACGTCCAGGATATGAGCGCTCAGGTGGCTTTCTACCGGGGTGTGCTCGGCCTGGCTGTCCGCCAGCCCCAGGGCGTCCAGGACTTCAGCCAGGTATACTGGACCGAGCTGGAGACCGGCGCCTGCGTCCTGGCCTTGCACGCCGGAGGCCAGCGCCGCTTCGGCCAGGATGCCCCCAAGATCGTCTTCAGGGTCTCCGATCTCCAAACCGCCCGCCAGGCTATGCTGGATCGAGGCGTACCAGTCGGAGAAGCCCGTTCACCCGCCCCAGGGGTGTGGGTGTGTGACGCCGCCGACCCGGAAGGCAACAACTTTTCCATCGAATCCGTCGAGGGGATCAATGCCTGAGCTGTCTTTGGAAGATGTCTGGCAGGTCTTAGAGCAGGTGAAGGACCCGGAGATCCCGGTCGTCTCCGTCGTGGAGATGGGCCTGATCCGGTCTATCGGTTGGGATGGCGATATCCTGCTCATCACCATGACGCCCACCTTCGCCGGCTGCCCGGCGTTGCAGGTCATGCAGTCCGAGATCGCCGGGCGCTTACGGGCAGCCGGGGCCATGCAAGTCGCCGTGCGCCTCACCTTCTCCCCGCCCTGGAGCACCGACTGGATCAGTTCCACCGCCCGTCAGAAGCTCAAGGACTTCGGTCTCGCTCCACCCCCCTTGCTCGGCGATACTCCGGGTGAGGGCTTGCCCGATGTGGCGACCTGCCCGTATTGCGACTCGCCGGATACCGAGCTGAAGAACAGCTTTGGCTCTACCCTGTGCCGGGCGATCTACGTCTGCAACCACTGCCGGCAGCCCTTCGAGCAGTTCAAACCGGTCTAAGAGACCAATTACGTGATTACGTATTACGTATTACGTAAAAAAGGATTTGTCCATGTCAAAATTAATCGCCCTCTACAAGCAGCCTCCCAACCCCGCCGCTTTCGACCAGGCCTACTTCGATACCCACCTGCCCTTGATCGCCAGAGTCCCCGGCCTGGAGCGCACCGTGATGACCCGGGTGAACCGCACCCTGATGGGCGACGGCTTCTACATGATGGCGGAGATGTTCTTCACGGATGCCGATGCCCTCAAGACCGGCCTGCGCAGCCCGGAAATGGCAGCCGCCGGAGAAAACCTGAACACCTTTGCAGGAGGTCTGGTGACGCTCATGTTCGGGGATGAAATGGAGCAGGTCTGAATGCAATACCGCTTTCTGGGTCGTACCGGGATGAAGGTCTCCGAACTGTGCCTGGGCTCCATGCAGTTCGGCTGGACCGCCGATGAGCCCGCCTCTCACGCGGTGCTTTCGGCCGCTTACCAGGCGGGCATCAACTTCATCGATACTGCCGATATCTATTCCCGCTGGGCGCCCGGCAATCCGGGTGGTGTGGCCGAGACCATCCTCGGGACGTGGATGCAGCGTAACCACATCCCGCGTGACCAGGTTATCCTCGCCACCAAGGTGCGCGGGCGGATGGGCGACGGGCCGAACGACGAGGGGCTGTCGCGCGCCCATATCATGAAAGCGATCGAAGCCTCTCTGACCCGCTTGCAGACCGATTATATCGACTTGTACCAGTCTCACTACTACGATGAGAACGCTCCCATCGAAGAGACCATGTCTGCCTTCGACGATCTCGTTCGCCAGGGCAAGGTGCGCTATGTCGGTTGTTCGAACTACCCGGCCTGGCGCCTGATGCAGTCCTTATGGATCTCCGACCAGCAGGGCTGCGCCCGTTATGACAGCCTCCAGCCCCACTACAGCCTGGTTCACCGCGCCGAGTTCGAGCGCGAGCTGGCCGACGTCTGCCGGGCCTACGGCCTGGGGGTCATCCCCTACAGCCCGCTCGCCGGCGGCTTCCTCACCGGCAAGTATCGCCGGGGTAGCGCCCCGGTCCAGAGTGAGCGCGCCCGTGGGGCGCAGCGTTATTTCAACGAGAGGAACTGGACTTTGCTCGATAGGATGGAGGTTATGGGCCAGGAAAAAGGCGGCTTTTCAATCTCGCAGGTTGCACTGGCCTGGATGCTGGCCGACCCGCTGATCGCCAGTCCTATCATCGGCCCGCGTTCTCTCGAGCAATTACAGGATAACCTTGGCGCCGAAGACCTGCGCTTGACCGCCGAGGAAAAGGAGATCCTCGACGAAGCCAGCGACTGGCGCGATAACCGTTCATAATTATCTTGTCGAAGGGTAAGCTCAACTGGTTTGATTTTTCCTCGCCTAAGGAGAGTTGTATGGATATTCCCGCACAAAAATCAGAAATCCGGCCGATGACCGAGGAAGCCGATTTCCTCCAGATCAGGAGCATCGACCACGTCCACTTCTACGTCGGTAACGCAAAACACGCCATGTACTTCTGGTGGAAAGGCCTGGGCTTCAAACCCAGCGCCTATTCCGGTCTCGAGACCGGCAACCGCCGCTTCGCCTCATACGTCCTGGAATCGGGCCAGATCCGCCTGGTCGTGTCGGCGCCTTACGCGCCCAGCGACGAGATGGCCGCCCACCACATGCTGCACGGGGACGGGGTGAAAGTCATCGCCCTGGAAGTGGACGACGTGGAACAGGCTTACCAGGCCACCACGGCGCGCGGCGCGATCCCCGCCTGGGCGCCTCGCCTGGAGCAGGATGATTTCGGCGTTCTGCGCAGCGCCGCCATCCGGGCTTACGGCGAGGTGCTGCACGTCTTCGTCGACCGCGCGGATTACCGCGGCCCGTTTGCCCCCTCCTACCAGCCGCTCGACCTGCCTGCCGATTCCACCGGTCTGGCTGCCGTCGACCACATCGTCGGCAACGTCCAGCTGGGTAAGATGAATCACTGGGTCGACTTCTATCACCGGGTGATGGGCTTCCGCCAGCTGCTCCACTTCGACGACAAGGATATCTCGACCGAGTACTCCGCCCTCATGTCCAAGGTCATGCAGAACGGCAACGGGCGCATTAAGTTCCCCATCAACGAGCCGGCCGAAGGCAAGAAGAAGAGCCAGATCGAAGAATATCTGGATTACTACCTGACCCCCGGCGTCCAGCACCTGGCGATGTCCACCGGCGACATCCTCCAGACGGTCCGGCAGCTCAAAGCGCGCGGCATCGAGTTCCTGCGCGTACCGGATGCCTATTACGAAGCCCTCCCCGAGCGGGTGGGCAGCATTCAAGAATCCCTGGAGGCCATTCGCGAGCTGGGTATCCTGGTCGACCGCGACGACGAGGGCTACCTGCTGCAGATCTTCTCCCGCCCCATCCAGGACCGCCCGACCACTTTCCTGGAGGTCATCCAACGTCACGGCAGCCGCGGCTTCGGCAAGGGCAACTTCAAGGCCCTGTTCGAAGCCATCGAGCTCGACCAGGCCCGCCGCGGCAACCTCTAGTCCCGGTGTCGGTTGAATCCAGGTCAGTAGACCGGTGAAACTGCTTTCTTTCAGCACCTTCGATACGGCCCCGCTCATCCGCCTGGGCGCATTGCTCGGCGATACGGTGATCGATCTCTCATCCGCCGGGGAGTGGGCTCAGGAGAACCGCGGCTGGTCTTCGACTCACCTTCCGGATAACCTGATGGAACTCCTGAACCTGGGCCCGGATGCCTGGCAGGAGGCCCGCCGGCTGCTCCACCTGCTCGCCGGGGAAACTCCACTCGAGCTGCCCATGGCCGGGCGCCATCACGTCGGCTACCCATTGGATCAGGTCTCCCTCCACCCGCCGCTGCCCCGCCCGGCCAGCCTGCGCGACTTCTACGCCTTCGAGGCGCACGTCCGCTCCACCTTCGCTAATCGCGGCCGGGAAGTCCCCCCCGAGAGGTACCAGTTTCCGGTCTTCTACTATTCCAATCCGAATCAGGTTTTTGGCCCGGCTCAGCTCCTTCCCTACCCGTCCTATTCGCAGGCCCTGGATTATGAGCTGGAGATCGCCTGCGTGATCGGGCGCGCCGGGAAAGATATCCCTGCCGGTGAAGCGCCGGATCACATCTTTGGATACACCATCCTGAATGACTGGTCCGCTCGCGACGTGCAGCAGGCCGAGATGCGCGCCGGGCTGGGACCCGCCAAAGGCAAGGATTTCGCCGCCTCCCTCGGCCCCTGGATCGTCACCCCGGACGAGCTGGAAGAGCGCTCGACGGACCGCCCAGGTGTCTATGACTTGGAGATGACCGCCCGGGTGAATGGCGAGGAGCGTTCCAGGGGCAGCTGGAAGAACCTCTACTATTCCTTCGGGGAGATGATCGCCCGCGCTTCTGCCGGCGTCTTCCTCTTCCCAGGCGACGTGATCGGCTCCGGCACGGTCGGCACCGGTTGTTTGCTCGAGTTGACCCGGGGGAAAGGTCCCTGGCTGGATCCCGGCGATCTGGTTGAGCTGGAAGTCGAGCGGATCGGTCTGCTCGCCAATCAGGTTGGTGAAAGACCTGGCTCGCCTGGATAGGTCCGAAGGGCATCGGCCGCGTCTCGCATACAAGGAAAGGATGATCGTATGCCTTATTATCATAAATTAGGCCGGGTGCCGCACAAGCGCCACACCCAGTTCCGTAAGCCGGACGGAGGCCTCTACCGGGAAGAAGTCATGGGGCTGGAAGGCTTCTCCGGCATCCAATCGATCCTCTACCATCATTTCCTGCCGCCCCGCGTCGAGCAGGTCGAAGACCTGGGTTCGGCTGCCGTGGAGTACGCCGGCTTTGGGCCGCTGCAGCACCGCGCCTTTCGCTCTGCCGACCTCCCCGCCGGCGGGGATCCGGTCTCTGCCCGCCGTGTGCTGCTCGGCAACTCGGATGTCACCTTGGGCCTTAGTCGTCCTACCCGGGGCATGGACTACTTCTACCGCAATGCCCAGGCCTACGAGGTCTGGTTCACCCATGAGGGCTCCGGTTCCCTGCACACCCAATTCGGCAGGCTGCCTTTCTCCCCGGGGGATTACCTGGTCATCCCCTACGGTACCACCTGGCAGATGGAGCTGGGCGAGCCAGAAGCCCGCTTCTTCGTGATCGAAAGCCCCTCGCAGATCGAGCCGCCTAACCGCTACCGCAACCGCTACGGGCAGCTGCTCGAGCACGCCCCTTACTGCGAGCGCGACATCCGCCCGCCGGAAGAGCTGCAGACTATCGCCGAGCGCGGCCAGTTTGAGGTGCGCGTTAAAGTACGGGACCGGATCACCCGCCACGTCCTCGATCACCATCCCTTCGATGTGGTCGGTTGGGATGGCTATCTTTATCCCTGGATCTTCAACATCCACGATTACGAGCCGATCACCGGCAGCCTCCACCAGCCCCCTCCCGTTCACCAGACTTTCCAGGGTCACAACTTCGTGGTCTGCTCCTTCGTGCCGCGCCTGTTCGATTACCATCCCGAAGCCATTCCTGCTCCCTACAACCACTCCAACGTCAACTCCGACGAGGTCATCTATTACGCCGAAGGGGATTTCATGTCCCGTCGCGGCATCGACCGGTACGATATCTCCCTGCACCCCTCCGGCCTGCCTCACGGTCCCCAACCCGGGGCGACCGAAGCCTCTATCGGCAAACAACGCACCGACGAGCTGGCCGTCATGGTCGATACCTTCCACCCGCTGGAGGTCGCCCTGGCCGCCCTGGAGCTGGAAAAGCCCGACTACATGGCCTCCTGGCTGGCCGGAGATGGTGGATAGACGGCCGCATGCAAGATTCATCCAACCAAATCGATCTGCTTGAAATGATAAGCTAGCATGACCCTCCCCCTGAGGATCCTGGCCTTGATCGGCGCGGCTCTGGGACTCCTGCTCGGCCTCCCCTGGCTGGCTCTCATGGCTCTGGCCGGCCAGCTGACCTCACTGCCCTACGCTCCGTTCGAGCTGTTCGAGTGGTCCACTCGCCTGCTGCCCGGCGGCCTCGTCACCTTCGGGATCGAGGCGATGGTCAGCCTGCTGGCCGGATTTAACCTGGGCCAGACCTCTCAGGTCGCTAAAACCGCTGAGGTCTTGATGGCTTATGGGCTGTTCCTGGTTTTGCTGGCTGGATTGGGGGCATTGTTCGCCGTTATATTCAACCGGTGGCGAACCTCGTGGGTCGTTCCAGGGGCGCTCGCCGGATTCGTCCTCGCGCTCCTGACCACCGCTCTGGCTGTCTGGGGAGGTTGGGATCCGGCCGGAGACCTCGCCGGGCTGGTCTGGCTCCTGGGGGTCTGTCTCGCCTGGGGGCTGCTGCTTGCCTGGGGCTTAGCCCGCACGGCAACTGCCCTGACCCAGGAGCAGGACACCAGGCGCCGCCACTTCTT
>DATDRQ010000272.1:0-4516 GCA_035291645.1 Anaerolineales bacterium | reverse complement strand
TAGAATTTCTCTGTTCTCGATGATTATTCGTTGGATTTTAGTAATTTCTTCCCTGTTGAATCCACCGCTCTTTTGCAGACGGACTGGTTCGAGCCAGAATTTGGCTATATTGTCCTCTCGTTCGACGTGGATATGGGGCGGCTCATCCTGGTCGCCGGAATAGTAGAAAAACCTATACGGGCCGCTGCGAAAGACGGTTGGCATCAGTGTAGTCTTGATGACTTCTCTCTCTAACCAGTGATACGGTGTCTGAGAGGATCGTTCAAATTTTATCACGGACAGCGTTCAGACGGACTTCCGAAAAACCTCAAACAGGTAATAAGGCCCCGGTTCGTAATTCCTTCCCGGCTAATCTCCAGGAGAGCTTGAAAAGCCGCCTCCAGGTCGTCAAACAGGCACCACCGGTTGACGGGGTACCGGCGGGCGGCGTAGTTGCAGGTGAGTGAAAAAACCGGTGAAAACGGGTAGAGGGATATCCACTTCAGGTGAGAATCTGGCGCGCCATCTCAGCGACTACCCGAAAAACCGGCGAGTCATCGCCTAAATCCACCAGGGCGCGTCCGCTGAACTCGAAGGAGGCCAGCTCGGCGTCGGCGGGCACTACGCCCAGCAGGGGGATGTCCATCTTATCGATGAATTCTTCCAGCTCAGGGGGGAGCGGGCCGTTCAGCCGGTTCAGGATCAGGTAGGTGTTCTCGATGTCGATATCCAGCTCGTTCCGGAAGCCGGCGATGCGCTGGGCGGCCACCAGGCCGCGCTGGGTCGGGTCGCTGACCACCAGCAAGTGCTGGACGTCACGGGTGGTGCGCCGGCTGAGGTGCTCCATGCCGGCCTCGTTGTCGATCACCACGTAGCGGTAATTGCGGCTCATGGCGTCGACCACCTCGCGCAGGTTGTGGTTGACGGCGCAGTAGCAGCCGGGGCCTTCAGAGCGGCCCATGGCGATCAGGTCGAAGCGGGCGCCCTCCGCCAGCGAGTTGCGCACCTGGTAGTCCAGGTATTCCCGCTTGCTGACGCCGCCGGGCAGTGCGCCCATGGCGGCCCCGCCGGCGGTCAGGGAGTTCTTGACCTGGGAGAGCATGTCCTCACGGATGTCGCCGACGGTCCAGTCCAGATCCAAACCGAGCACCATGTTGAGGTTGCTGCTGGGGTCGGCGTCGATCGCCAGGATGGCGCCGTCTTGTGACTGCACCAGGTATTTAATAATCATGGCGGCGATGGTGGTCTTGCCCACCCCGCCCTTACCGGCTAGTGCGATGGTTGTCGTCATTTTATTCGTACCCCTATTTTTATCCACGAATTACACGAATTTCACTAATTCTTAAAGTTATCAGAGTATACATAAATTTGATCACAATAAAGATATCCAGGAGTAAAAAAATTCGCGATAATTGGCGAAATTCGTGGATAATCTCTTCATTCTGCTTTATTCTTCTTTAAAGATTTGATGTTCAAGTATTTCGGCCATGTGTTCGGCGGAATGGCGCAGGGCGGGTACATGGTCATAGACGGCGATGCCCAGCCGGTCGGCTTCCTGGACGGCCAGGTCGGCGGGCAGGAACCCGAGCACGGGCAGGCCGGGGGTCTCGCGCTCCAGGAAAGCCGCCTCCTCCTCATCCCGGACCTTGTTGCCGACCAGCCACAGACGGGTCAGGCCGATGTCGTTGGCCAGGTGTTTGATCTGGGCGGCAGTGCCCAGGCTGCGGCGGGTGGGCTCGACGACCACGATCATCGCGTCGACGAAATCCACGGTCGCCCGGCCCAGGTGCTCGACCCCGGCGTACATATCGAGGACGAGCATGTCGTCCTTGCGGAAGAGCAGGTGGGTGAAGAGAGTCTTGAGCAGGGCGCTCTCCGGGCAGATGCAGCCGGATCCGCCCAGGTCGACCGAGCCCATCTCCAGCAGCCGCACGCCGCGGTGCAGGACGCTGAAGCGCTCCGGGATATCGTCGACCCGCGGGTTGAGGGTAAAGAAGCCGCCGGTGGTGCCGGGGCGCGCCCCGGTGCGTTCCAGGATCAGATCGTCCATCTCGGCGATCGGGTGGAGTTGAGCGCGCAGTTTGGGGGGGAAGCCGAGCGCGCCCGCCAGGCAGGGGGAGGGGTCGGCGTCGACCGCCAGCACGTTGCGCCCGGCATTGGCATAAGCCTGGGCGAGCAGGGCGGCCAGGGTGGTTTTGCCGACGCCGCCTTTGCCGCTGATAGCGATTTTCATACGATTACTCCCTATGCTTTATCAACTGTCTGGTAAGGTGGCTGCCGAGAATGGCGCAAGCGTCGGTTGGCAGGTGGTGGCTGACGGCGCTGTCGAACAGGATCTGGCAGGTCGAGGGGAAATCCTCATCTCCTTGCCAGTAAACGGCGAGCAGCGGGACGAAAGGCAGAGCCCGGAAAGCGAAGGCGGCGCTGCCGAGCTGAAACTCCCGGCTGCCACCAAGACGCTGCGCGGCGGCGCAGAACGCCTCCACATCTTCCCGGAAAGTCTGGGCCAGGACGTTTCCGGTGTAACCCTGGAAGGCCTGGTCGTAGAAGCGCCCGTCCGGCAGCTGTGAGAAGGCCATCCACTGACCGGAGGGCCGGGTGCCGTCGCAGGTGAGGCAATAATATAGCAGGAGCGCCTGCAGGTGAGGCGGCAGCTCTTCAGAGGTGTCGCCATACCGGGCATGCAGCTGCGGAGTGGAAATGGATACAGGTCGCCCCCAAAGGAATAGGCGCAGTTCACCCTCGGCTTGAGCCAGGGAATGGAAATCAGCTCCCGTGCGCCCGGCCAGCGCGAAGGGATCTTTATCTTTGAGGGTGCTGCGCAGGACTTCAACCTGGTCAGTGAGCATTTCTTCTGAACTGGTTCGCTTCATTAGAAAGCTGTATTCTTTGCTGCTCTTCTGGGGTAATAATCTCCGAACGGGTAGATTATACCAATCCATACTCGATCTATTAACCAGCAATCTATTCGTCCTGGTATCACTAAAGTAAGAAAATCCGATCAGGATTATAATTTATTGAAGAACTGCATGGTAAGGCGAAAACCGGCGGTGTACCTGGTAAACAGCGATCCTTGAGGTGCGACCTATGGCCGAGACGGTAGAGAAAACTGGCGATGCGCCGCTGGTCCGGTATACGATGGCGAGTGGGGATATGCGCTACATCGAGGTTGCCGAACGGGAGATCTACCTGCGGGATAAACCACAGGTAGGACCGGTCGTGCGCGGCGAGATACCCGGGTGCGGCGATGGCTGTTTCGCCGATCTCAGCCAGGTCTTCCTCGAGTATGCCATGAGCTGCGAAGGCTGCAAAGAGGAGAGCGAGGCGGAAGACCTGGTGGTCCGGTTTGGAGTGCGGCTGGGTGGTTCGCTGGCTGCCCGGCTGGCGCGAGATCTGCTCGAGAAGTCCGCCGAAGATCAGATGGCGTGGGCGTTCGAATGCCTGCTGCGCTCGATGAGCGTCCCGTTCGAGGTCAGGCGGACCGAGGATTACCAGCATTACCTGCTCGCTTTCTGCCCGCTGTGCGATGCAGGCAGGAAAACCGGGCTCAGCCGGGAGATGACCTGGGGTCGTAAAGGCCTGGTCGCGCTGAGCGAGCAACTGGTGGCGGACCTGGCGCCGGGCTGGCACCTGCTTAAGCCCACCCGCCAGGAGGCCGAGGAAACCCTGTTAGAGTTCGTCCTGGTTCGCTCCTGAATATCTACCAAGCGGAAGGGAAAAGGAAAACGTCGAACCTTTCCCGGCTTCCGATTCGAACCAGATCTTTCCCCCAGCCTTTTCAACGATCTGTTTCACAATCGCCAGGCCCAGGCCGGTGCCGGGGATATGCAGGGATTTGGCATTCTTAGCACGGAAAAACTCTGAAAATAGTTTATCCCGGGCCTCTTCCGGGATGCCAATCCCGGTATCTACCACCCGGCCTTCGATTTGCGCATCGGTTTGATGTAACTGGACCTTGACCGAACCTCCCGATGGTGTGTATTTCACCGCGTTGGAGATCAGGTTGGTCCAGACGCTTTTGACCTGTTCCGGGTCCATGCAGGCCGGTGGGATGCCTGGAGAAATTTCGACCGATAGGTGGATGTCCTTTTCCAGGGCCTGAAGCCGGAACTGTTCGACAACCTCGTTGAGGATCGCATCGACCTGGACCCAACCGGTTTTGCCAGGGGAGGTGATCTCTTTCAGCCGCCCGTACTGCAACAGGTCGGAGATCAGCTCCAGCTGCTCATGCGCACGTTCCTGGGCGCGCTCCAGGTACTTACGCTGTTCTTCTGGAGGGATGTAGCCCTTCAGGATCAGGTCGAGATAGGTCAGGATGGCGGAAACAGGCGCCTTGAGCTCGTGAGTCACCAGCCGGATGAAGGCAATCTTCGACCGGTCCAGTTCCTCCAGGCGGGCTTTCTCCTCGGCCAAGCGTTGGGCCTCCTCTTCAATGGTCTGGAGGCGCCTGGTCTCCAGGGATAAACGCCGGCGTTCCAGGCCCTGGTTCACTGTCATGAGCAGGTCGTCGGTCGTGAAAGGCTTGGTCAGAAAATCG
>DATDRQ010000271.1:0-31384 GCA_035291645.1 Anaerolineales bacterium | reverse complement strand
TACACAAGATGGCAAAAAGATCTGGAGCGCTCCAACCGAGGGCTGGGTGTGGGCCGGTCCTACGCTTTCAGACGATCGCTTGTATGTCGGAGATCTCGACGGCAACTTTTACGCCTTCGACGCCAACACCGGCCAGGAAGTATGGCAGATCACCGCCGATAGTCTGGATGGCCAGATCGTCGGTTCTCCCCTGGTGCTGGAGGACCGGATCTACTTCACCACCGAGGCGGGGATTCTGTATAGCCTGGATAAACAGGGACAGAATCTGGCCTCGGTTGAGGTCGGTGGGAAGCTGTATACTTCCCCTGTCGCAGCCGGAGACCTGATCCTGGTCGCTCCGGTCCAGGCTGAAACCAGCGAGCTTCTGGTGGCCCTGCCGAAAGACGTCAGCCAATGGCAAGACGGCCAGTCGGTCTGGGCTTATATTCCGGAAGAAAATAAGAAGTAAACCGCAATTCATAGTAAGGAAAAAACGCAGCATGGATATTTCGCAAATCTGGAGTCTACTGATCCTCAACCCGATGATCAATTCTTTGCTTTGGATCTACAACGTCCTGGCAAACAACTTTGGTCTGGCGATTATCGTTTTTACCATCCTGGTGCGCCTGGTCACCTATCCACTGACTTCCCAACAGATGAAGAGCACCCAGAAGATGCAGGACATGCAGAAGTCCAAGCAATGGCTGGACATCCAGAAAAAGTACAAGGATAATAAAGAGAAGCTCTCCCAGGAGCAGATGAAACTGTATAAGGAGATGGGGGTCAATCCTTTCGGTTCCTGCCTGCCAACGCTGATCCAGTTCCCGATCATCATCGGCCTGTACCAGGCCATTAATCAGGCATTACCACCCGCGCCCACCCAGCTGTTGAACTTCACAAACCATGTCTATCCCTTCACGAACGCCGCCTCTTTGATCCCCCTCAACAGCTATTTCTTGTGGATGGACCTGAGCGTACCTGAAAAAGATTTCGGCATCGCCATCGCCGGGTTTACCATTCCTATCCTGGCGATCCTGGTGGTCGTATCTACCTTCTTTCAGTCAAAGTTAATGACCCCACCCTCCACAACGGGCGACCAGGGCGCCGGTATGACCCGGGCAATGAACCTGTACATGCCGTTGTTCATGGGATACCTGGCATATAGCTTCCCGTCCGGACTGGCCTTGTATTTCGTCACCAGCAATCTCGTCGGGGTACTTCAATATGCGGCCATGGGCAAGCTCAACTGGCGGAATTTGATCCCTGCCAGGAATGCTCCCAAGTGAAACAGGAAAGGAGCAGAAAGGGGATGATTATGGAAGATAGACGTGCAAATATTGAAGTGATTGCTCCATCCATTGAGGAGGCCATCGACCAGGGACTTCAGGAATTGGGCGTTCCACGCGAAGCCGTGGATGTGGAAGTCCTGGACGAAGGCAGCCGGGGATTGTTCGGGCTTGGCTCACGGCAAGCCCGCATCCGTCTGACGATAAAACAAATCCCGGCGCAAGATCAAGCTCCCTCCAGGCTCGCGGAGCCCGAGCCAGACCATCCCGAACCGTCCAGGTCAACCCAGGCTCCCGTGGCTACGGATATAATCGATGAGGATTTTGTCCTGACCGTTGCTAGAGATGTAACCATGGAACTACTTGAGAAGATGAAGGTGCGGGCGACGGTCACCGCTGTCTACAACGAATCGGTAGATAATCGCAACCGGATCCCGGTCCAGGTCAACGTGCACGGCGATGACCTGAGCGTCTTGATCGGCCGGCAGGCTGAGACTCTCAATGCGCTGCAATACATAGCCGGCCTGATCATCAGCAAGGAGATCGGCCACTCGATCCCGGTGGTCGTGGATGTAGAAGGCTACCGCGCACGCCGTGAAAACCAGCTCCGCCAGCTGGCCCGCCGGATGGCGGATCAGGCCGTGAAGACCGGTCGACGCCAGGTGCTCGAACCCATGCCCGCCAACGAACGGCGTGTCATTCACATCGAGCTGCGTAACAATCCAGAGGTGACCACGGAGAGCATTGGCGAAGATCCCCGGCGGAAAATTACCATCATCCCAAAATAATTCGAAGTCCATATTAAAAACTGGGAAGGTGGGTTTTTTCGGCGGTGTAGTCGCTGAAAAAACCCACTATTTATTGAGAGGAAGGGCTAAGATAAACCGGTGCCCGGCTGCCTCCGGGTTCTCTTCGCTCCCGGTGAAGAGTAATTTTCATCTTCAGGTATAATTTGAGTCATGTACCAGTTGACCTCTGTGACACCGATCGATTACCTTGTTATTGGGCATATCACGGTCGATTTAACGCCGCAGGGGCTGCGCTTGGGGGGAACCGCAACCTATTCTGCCCTGATGGCGCACGCCCTTGGTTTGCGCGTCGGCATCGTCACCTCTTGGGGTGGTGAAATCCCCCTAGGTCCCCTGGATGGAGCGACGGTTGTCAACCTGCCCTCCGAAAAAAGCACAACTTTCGAGAACCGCGTGATTTCGGGAAAACGAATACAGGTCATCAACCACGTCGCCCATCCCCTGGGTTTGAATATCATCCCGGAAGACTGGATGGCAACTCCTATCGTCCATTTGGGCCCGGTGGCTCAGGAGGTGGATCCTGGACTGGTGCGGCATTTTTCGAACTCCTTTGTTGGCCTGACTCCGCAAGGGTGGCTGCGCACCTGGGATCAAGATGGCCGGGTTTTTCCTGCGGAGTGGCCTGAATCAGCCTTCGTGATGGAAAACGCCGGCGCTACCGTGATCAGCCGGGAGGATGTGGGCGGCGACGAAGCCCGGATCGAGGAGCTGGCCTCCTCCTGCCGTGTCCTGGCGGTCACCGAGAACGCCGATGGGGTTCGCCTGTACTGGCATGGAGATGTCCGCCGCTTCCGCCCGGTGGAAGTGGATGAAGTCGACCCGATCGGCGCTGGTGATATCTTCGCCGCCGCGCTCTTCTTCCGCCTCTTCTCCACCCGAGACCCGTGGGAAGCAGCCCGCTTTGCCACCCACCTGTCTGCCATTTCTGTCACCCGACCCGGCCTGGACGGTATCCCCAACTCGGACGAGATCCACGAAACCATGGTCGAGGTCTTCTGATCATGGGGCGAGTCTACACCCTGGCGAACCAGAAAGGCGGTGTCGGCAAGACCACCACAGCCATCAACCTGGGAGCATACCTGGCCAATTTCGAGCAGCGCGTGCTCCTGATCGACCTGGACCCACAGGCAAACGCCACGTCTTGCCTGGGTGTGGATAAGAGAACCGTCCGCAACGGAACCTACGAAGCGTTGATGGATGCCTCACCGGCATCCGCACAGATCTTGCACAACCCGCGCCTGAAGATCTCCCTGCTGCCCGCTTCTCCCGCGCTCGCCGGCGCCGAGGTGGAACTCGTGGGCGAGATGGCGCGGGAGACCTATCTACGAAAAATGCTGGCTCCCCTGCTCCACCGCTATGACTATATCCTGGTAGACTGCCCACCCTCGCTCGGCCTGCTGACTCTTAACGGTCTGGTGGCGGCTAAAGATGGCGTGATTATCCCCGTCCAGTGCGAATACCTGCCCCTGGAAGGCCTGGGGCAGCTCACCCAAACCCTGGAGCGGGTGCGCACCGCCGTCTACCCGGAACTGCGAGTGCGCGGCGTGGTTCTGACTATGTATGACGGCCGGACCAAACTGTCAATGGATGTGGTCGCTGAAGTGCGCCGCCATTTCCCGCAAGTGGTCTTCACAGCCATCATCCCGCGCAGCGTGCGCCTGGCAGAAGCGCCCTCTTACGGGCAACCAATTTCCATCTACGCCCCGCACTCCAGCGGGGCCGACGCTTATGCTGCCCTGGCGCGCGAGATCCTGGCAGGCGACGGCGTACAGATTCCCACTCTTCAACTTGAACCCGGTTAACTTTCCCCTGGAATAACACCACCTATGAGCAAACGATCCGGACTCGGCAGAGGTTTAGATGCGTTGTTCCCCACCGGAGAAGGTCAGCCAATTGCGGCTGGAGCGACCTTGCTAGGTGTGGATAGCATCTCCCCTAACCCGCGCCAGCCACGCGGCCGCTTCGACGCCGAGGAGCTGGCCGAACTGGCTGCTTCTATCCGGGAGCACGGTGTGATCCAGCCGCTGATCGTCACGCGCAGTCCACTGACCGGTCGTTATACCTTGATCGCCGGTGAGCGCCGCCTGCTGGCAGCCCGCCAGGCCGGTTTATCAGAAGTGCCTGCCGTCATTCGCGAAGCATCGGAGCAGCAGCTGGTCGAGCTGTCTCTGGTCGAAAATCTGCAGCGCTCTGACCTGGGACCGCTGGAGACCGCCGAGGCCTATCGCCAGCTGGCGGAGGAATTCAAGCTCTCGCACGAAGCCATCGCCGCGCAGGTGGGCAAGAGCCGCACCTCAGTCACGAACACTTTACGCCTGCTCAAATTACCCAACGATATTCAGCAGGCCCTGGCGGAAGGGGAGATCAGCGAAGGACATGCCCGGGCACTGCTCGCCTTACCCACCTCACAGGCACAGAGCGCTGCTTTACACACGATTCTGAAAAATGGCCTGAACGTCCGCCAGACCGAGGAACTGGTCCATAAACTCAGCGGGCAGCGGGCTGAAAAACCACCCAGGCCTGCCCCTCCACCCGCCATCCAGGCTCTCGAGCAGCGCCTGCGAGAACGCCTGGGCACGCGCGTGTATCTCGATCACCGCCAGCAAGGAGGCCGGCTGGTGATCCACTACTACTCGGATGAAGAATTGAACACCCTGCTCGACCTGATCCTGGGGGACGATAAGTAAGACCACTCATTCCGCATGCAGCTCCTGCTCAACGCCCATATCCACACCCTCGATCCCCGGAGACCCTTCGGGCAGGCTATCGCCATCGACCAGGGCCGCATCCTAGCTATTGGATCGCGAGACGAGATCCTGGCCGAGTTTTCCGGCCGCGGTCAGCGCGTGGACCTCGGCGGGCGAGCGGTCCTGCCCGGTCTGACCGACGCCCACATCCATCTCCAGCAGTACGCCTTCAGCCTGCAGAAAATCGACTGCGAGACGCCTACCATCGCCGAATGCCTGCGCCGGGTGGCGGAGCTCGCCCACTCCACCCCTGCGGGGCAATGGATCCTGGGTCATGGCTGGAATCAAAACGACTGGCTGGGTGACTTTGGCTCGGCTTCAGATCTGGATGCCGTTGCGCCGGATCACCCTGTCTACTTGACCGCCAAATCACTGCATGCAGCCTGGGCTAATTCCGCCGCTTTTCAGCGGGCCGGCATAAATGCCCAGACAGCCGACCCGCCAGGCGGGCGCTTCCAACGCACACAGAGCGGCTCTCTAACCGGTATTCTATTCGAGACTGCCATGCAGCTCGTCGCCCAGGTTATTCCTGAACCTTCACCAGCCCAGATTGCCGCAGCCTTGCGCCAGGCTCAAGAAAAGCTCTGGCAGATGGGCCTGACCGGAGCCCATGACTTCGACCGGCAGCCCTGTTTTACCGCCCTGCAGATGCTGCTCGACGCGGGTGAGCTGGGCTTGCGCGTGTTGAAAAGCATCCCGGTCGAAGCGTTGCCTCAAGCGGTCGAACTCGGTCTGCGTTCGGGTTTTGGGGGCGATCTGCTGCGCATCGGCCCGGTGAAGATCTTCGCCGACGGCGCGCTTGGGCCGCGCACGGCTGCCATGTTCCAGCCCTATGAGGGCGAGCCCGAAAACCGGGGAATCTTATCGGTGGATGGGGAAGAGCTATTCGAAACAGGCCGGGTGGCTGTCCAGCATGGACTCGGCCTGGCGGTGCACGCCATCGGAGACCGCGCCAACCACGAAGTGCTCAATGCCTTCGACCAACTCAGGGAGTTAGAGCACAAGAAGGCTATTCCGAATTCGTTTCCCGCCCCCCGGCTGCGCCACCGGATCGAGCACGTGCAGATCATCCACCCGGGCGACGCCCCGCGTCTGGCGAACCTGGGTTTGATCGCCTCCATGCAGCCGATCCACGCCACCTCCGACTACCTAGCCGCCGATCGCTACTGGGGAGCCCGCGCATCCAATTCCTATGCCTGGCGTAGCCTGCTAAACCAGGGCACCCGGCTGGCCTTCGGATCGGATGCCCCGGTGGATTCACCCAACCCCTTTTGGGGGCTGCATGCCGCGGTCACGCGCCGCCGCCAGGATGGTTCTCCTGGAGAAGATGGCTGGTACCCGGCACAGCGGCTCAAGTTGGAAGAAGCCTTGCACGCCTATACCGCCGGGGCGGCTTACGCCGCCGGTTTGGAACAACGCCTGGGTATGCTCGCCCCCGGCTACCTGGCCGATCTGATTGTGCTCGATACGGACCCCTTCACCTGCGCGGTGGAACAGCTGCCAGATATCCACCCCCTGGGTACGATGGTCGGCGGGAATTGGGTTTACACCGAACTGCCGCTCAGCGGTTAGCCTTCAGCGGTTAGCCTTCAGCCGGCGAACATCCCCCTCGCGGGTGGTCACCCCGATCGAATCCAGGTATTCCAACAGCGCCAGCACGTAGCGCCGGCTGGTGTTGAAGTGATCTCGAACCTGGGCGGCGGTCAGCGTCCCGTGCACCCCGAATAACCCCTTCAGCTCCGCCAGCATCCGCTCATAATCCTGCTGCCGGAAGACGACTTCCGGGGAGATCTGGATCAGGGTCTTCATCTCGATCAACGCGCCATAAATCTCCTCCCCGACCTCGGCAGTACACTCTTTTACCGACGGGGGAGCGTTTGGGGCGGCTGCGAACCGTCCTAACAGAGTTTTTACGGATACTTCTTGCTGGGGGGAGAAGCGGATTTCAAATCCGGGTTGGAACACCAGGGGGCCGGCTTCTTGGAGCTGTCCACCAGCGACCAGCTTACGCAGCACGGCGTTAAAAATGCGCGGCCCGACTTTCGCCCGGCTCTTTAATTCCTCGCGCGGCATCCCCCGGCGCAGGGGATTACCCCGGTGATAATTCTCCACTTCCTTCAGGATCGTCGCGGCCAGGTTCTCCCAGCCTGCCCGGCTGGTGACCAGTTGATCGCCGCCTGCCTGGAGAGCCTCCTCCCGCTCCTCCAGCAGCACCAGCTGGCCCTGTGCCAGCAGTTCTTCCAACGCCTGCTGCGCCTCGCCGGCTTCCAAACCGGAGCGTTTGGTGGCTTCCTTTATCGAAGCTGGACCCAGCGCCTGGAGAGATTGGACATATACCTGCGCGGGGCTGCCCTGGGAAAGCGAGGCCAGGCGCTCGATCACGCCCGAGGCAAATCGCTTGTGGCGTCCCCTCGGGCGCGGGTCCAGGACCACTCCCCCGCCCAGCGTTTCAGCAGGCGAAGGGCGGCGCAAGATATAGCGGTCGCCGCGTACTGCCGTGATCGCCTGGCGCAGCTCCAGCTGCAGCCAGCCTTCTTCCCCGGGTTGTAAAGTCTCTCGACCTAGCAGGCGCAGGCGCGCCAGGGTTTCTGCGGCTCCGATATAAAATTTCACCTCGGTGTTGTGTTCCAGTGGTTGGGTCACATCCGCCAGCATCCTGAAACGCACGTCGATGCGGCGGGTGGTCTGGTAATCTCCTGGGTGCGCAACGACGTCCCCTCGCTGTATCTGGTCCAACTGAATGCCGGAGATATTGATTGCTGTGCGGCTGCCCGGTACGGCAATTTCCTCCTTACGCTTATGCGTCTGCAGGCCGCGCACCCTGCCACGCGTGCCGTGCGGCAGGATTTCAACCTCATCCCCGACCCGCAGCTGCCCGTCGCTCAGCGTCCCTGTCACCACGGTGCCAAATCCAGCCACCGAAAAGACCCGGTCCACTGGTAAACGCGGCCGGCCCAGGTCCAGGCGCGGCGGCCTTTCCGCCAGACAGTCGCCCAGCGCCTGGAGCAGTTGCTCCAGGCCCTCTCGCCGTCGGGCAGACACGCGCACGACCGGCGCTTCCTGTAAGATGGTTCCAGAAAGAGCTTTGTGGAGATCTTCTTCTACCAGATCCAGCCAGTCCGAATCTTCGACGAGATCGGTCTTCGTCAGAGCTACCACCCCGCCCTGTATCTGCAATAAGTCAAGGATGGCGAGATGCTCGCGCGTTTGGGGCATCACCCCTTCGTCCGCGGCGACCACGAACAGAGCGGCATCGATGCCTCCCACCCCTGCCAGCATATTCTCGATAAAATCCCGGTGACCGGGGACATCGATGATCCCGATCTCCTCCCCCGTCGGCAGCACCAACCAGGCAAAGCCCAGGTCGATCGTCATCTCCCGCTCGCGCTCTTCTTTTAGTCGATCGGGGTGGGTACCGGTTAACGCCTCGACCAGGGTCGATTTTCCGTGATCGACGTGCCCAGCCGTTCCAATAACCCGCATCGGTTTATCCTGAACCGCTCTTGCTCATCCGGAGCAGATGGAAATTCTTGAAATTCTTGCTGCGATCTCTCGTCGCTCATCCTACCAGAGCGAACTTGCTTAACGGGCGCGGCCTTCCATACGCTCGTATTCGGCTACCCACTCATGGGCCAGCGCCAGCAGCCCTTGAAGGCGCTTTTCGTTTTGTTCGATCGCCTGTTGGACTGCATCCTGGACTTCTTGCAGCAAGTCCTCGAGGTGGGCTACCTGCTCGGTAATTTTCTCGAAGTTGCGGATGATTTCCCCGCGTTGTTCCTCTTGCGTGATTGTGTAGTTGGTCCAACGCTTCTGGTCGTCCGCCTTGAAAGTCACCCAGTCCTGGCGGAAGCGCTCCTCGGACAGACGTTGGATTTCGGTAATTTCGCCAATCCGCCTCTCGATTCGCTGGACCAGCTCTTCTGTGGTTTCCTTTAGACGTTTCACCGTCCGGTGGGTTCCGTCCAGGGATTGAAGATTTGTTTCCACCTCTGCGGTTTGGCTGTCGATGGTCTCGATGCGCGCCTGCCATTCCTTCCAGGTGCGCTCATACTCCACCTGGAGCAGGGCCTGTTTATCCAGGAAACTGGCCTGAGCTTCTTTCCTCTGTGACTCGATGGTGTACAGCTCGTTCAGGCGTCCATCCAACTTGCGCAGGCTGGCGCTCACCATCTCAGCCTGGCCGCGCTGCTCGTCGGCCCGTTTTCTGAGCGCGGTCACCTCCCCCTGCATATCCACCAGCCGTTTGGAGTCCTGGCGCCGCCCATCTTCAATCGACCGGTAGGTGCGCGAATACTCTTCCTCGCTGCGCTTCATTTCCTGCAATTTTAGGCGGATCTCATCGATCGAGCGGGTCAGGCGCATCTCTTCTTCCACCCGGGCCTGCAGGCCGCGTTTCAACCCGGCAATGGCTTCCAGTCCTTTTCGGACATCCACCAGGCTGCCATCCAGGGCGCGCATCTCGACCCGGCGAACTTTTTCCATTTCCTCCTCTCGCCGTTTGGTCTGTTTATCGATCTCCTCAAACTGGCGGTTCACCTCCACGCGTTGCTGGAGCAGGATCTCGTCATAATTATCCATGCGTCCCACCACCGTCGCCAGGCGTGTGATTTCCCCATTCAATGACTTGACCTGCTGGTGGGCTGCGGCCAGGTTTCCTTCCAGGGACAGGATGCGCTCTTCCTGTTTTGCAAGCACATCTTTGTCTTTGCGCCGCTCATCATCGAGCCATTCCAGGTGTTTTAGGATCTGATCTAATTCCATAGCGGTCTCCAGAAAGGATGTTGATATTGAATTATCCGGTTCGGAGGTCTGAGAATTATAGCATGATCGTCAGGGCGCCAGCTGTTGGAACGCAGCCGGCAGATCAACGAGCAAAGGGAGCAACCATTGCGGGAATAAGCCAAGTATCAGCAGGGCAGCTGCTCCCATGAGGAGAAAAGATCGCTGCCACAAAGATTCGCTGAGAAACCATGCCGGTACCTGATCACTGGCGAGCAGAACCATGAGCGTGCGCAGACCGGCGATCAGCAAACCCAGGCTTCCAACCAGCGCCCACCCGGCAGCTCCCGGGTCTGAGGAGGCCAACCCGTCCAATAAACTCCATCGCAACGGAAAGCCGGCTAAGAGCGGCAGACCTGCCAGGGTCAGGTTCGCCAAAACCAGGCTTCCCGCCGTAATTGGAAACCGCATCCCCAGGCCCTGAATATGATGGAATTGTAGCTCGGGAGCCTCCTGCCGGAGAACCGACAGCGCCAGCGACCAGACTCCCAGGCTCAGGCCGCGTGGCACCTGTAAAGCGAAGAACAGCCCCAGGTAGAGCGCCGTCCGTTCGGAAAGCGCCAGGTTGAGCGCCAGAAAAGAGAATCCGATTTCCAGGATCAGCGCATAGGCCAGGATGCGCGCAAGCTGCCTTTGGAACATCGACCACAGCCCAGAAGTTATGATCATCAATATACCAGCCCAGCGAAATGCGGTGCTAATCTCGGGTACCTCTCGCAGCCAGGCATATTCATCAAGAAATCCTAAGACCAGGACAAAGATCGCCCCAGGCAGCAGCAGAAAGACAAAGGACGCCACGTAAGGGTGAGCTTCTTCGGCAAGCAAAGGTAACCAGGTATAAAATGGGAATATCGCCAGCAGAAGCCCGAATCCCAGGCCCAATAGCAGGGTCAGCCGTACCACAAAACTTGCCTCGACCGGGCTGGTTTCGACTCCCTCCAGCATCCAGCCTGTCAGCAAGATAAACGGCATCCCCAGTGTTTGAAAAGTAAGGTAGCGCATGATCCCGCGGCCCGCTCGTCTCCCTGGTTCGATCAGCATTGGGATGCTCAGGAGAACACCGATCTCGATCAACAGGGCAGCATAGAGAAATGGTTCAACGGCGATCGCTGCGGTAAATAAACTGATCATACCCAAGGCCAGGGGGATAAAATTATGCCCGGTGCGGGCAACCGGGACCGCCCCGAACCATAAAGCCGCCATCAGGAAGATCAGCGCCACCACCGACCTGTCCGCTGGATCCAGGGTGAAACTCCGCCCTAGCAGGTTTAAGGTATCGCTGAACGGAACCGTCCAGGGACCCAGGGTAAACTGTTCTCGGTCCGGGAGAAACCAGGCTGATAACGCCAACGAGAGAGTCGCCAGGGTTCCCAGGACCGCAACCAGGGTTACCCGCATGCGCAGGAATAAAAGAATCACTCCCAGGACAGCCGGAAAGGCAATCCACAAAACCGGGGCGCTCACTCCTCTACCTCCTCGAGAGAGGGGGCTGCCATCAGGTAGGCCCCAACCATCGCCAGCCCGAGGGTGATGGTTGCCAGCAGACCAGCTACCAGGATAGAGCTTTCCAAAGCGGCGTACAGGATCTCGAAACCTCCCAACACGGTCAACAACCCCAGGGTGACGCGCAGCGGGCGCGTGGTTAAACCCAGATGGAGTAAGCCCAGACCGATCAATACCAGACTTCCGGTCGCCTGCGGTGGGGCAATTTCTGGAATCCATTCGACCAGAGAATCCCCGATTGAATATGCCGCCAGACCTGCCAGTACAGCCAAAAGGGCGCGGAACATGATGTAAGAGATTGTCAGGCTTTCATACGGCTCCGGCTCGCCGTGCAGGCTGATCAGCGCCAATCCCAGGACAGCGCCTGCCATCCAGCCAGCAAGCAGCTTTACGGCAGCCTCCTCGATCGGCCAATGGATCCCAACGAGTAGAGTAATCCCCAGATACTGGAGCGCCAGGGCTGCGATGCAGATTCGCCAATCACGGCTGCCGAGCAGCGTCGAGGCGCTCAGGAAAATCAGGATGACCGCTGGAACCGCCAGAGATTCGACGTTCATCAGAAACCAATCATTACGACCTGGCGAGCAACAACAGCACGAGCACTGTCCACAGCAGGACCCACAAGATGCCTCCTTCGCCTTCCAGGATCAAGGTGATGAACCCGACGATCCGGTCGAGCAGCTGGTAGAAAAACCCGACCAGGAGATAGAGCCAATCCAAGGAAAATATAGGTTCTACGATAGCGCGCGCCTTATGCAATAGCCGGTCGTGTCGGCGGGTCCAGTACAGGGCGAGACCCGCAACTATGAGCGCCAGCAGTCCTTCCAGCCACAGCGCCAGGGGTAGTCCGCCGGTTTGCGGCCTGATTCGCCAGCCGACCAAGAAATAAACCAGCGCCAGCAGTCCCAATCCCAAGGGATAGATCAGGATTACCCAGCGCTCGAGGCCAGCAAAGGAGCCTGAAAGGCGCAAGGCATGACGTGCATAGCCCATCAGCAACAAGATGTGCGCAATCCAGTACAGCAGCAGGAGTGGAGAAAATGGAGCTGTGAACAGATCCGCCCCACCCCAGGTTGGCGTAAGCGGCAGTGCGGAAAACCCTGCCACTCCAACCATCATAAACCAGGAAATCCACCGGTTTCGAACAGTAGCCAATAAGAGCAAGCCGCCTGCGAAGATGACGGCCAGGCCCCACGCCAGGCTGGCTTCCGGCTGCGCCCGCAGGGTCGCAGCCAGCGCTAGGGAGGCGGTTGCCAGGACCCACACCTGCCTTCCCTCGAACGCATCCACGCCAACACACCAGGCAGTCGCCGCCAGGACCGCTGCGCAACCCACCATGAACATCAACAACGATGAGAATTGAGCCGTTAATCCGGAGATTTCCATCGCAGAAGCAGAGCGGGTTAGCAGAACCAGGGTTGAAGCCGCCGGTATTAGAAGCGTCAGGATATCCAAGCCGAGCCGGATCCCCTGCCGTTGACGAAATGGAAAATGCAATGGAAAAACACCCAGGCGCAGCCCGCCTGCAGCCAGGAACAATAAAATCGCCCGGGGGGAGGTCACCGAGAAGGACAATCCCGCTCCAGTGTCTTCAGAGCTCAGCCCGGCTGCAATCAGCAGGAAACTGCCGACCAGTCGGATCGAAAACCGGATCACCACTTCCCGGGTTGCCCCCGCTTCCTTAACCTCTCCAAGCAGGATGGTTAACTCCAGCAGGTCGATAGCCGTCCAGGCAAGCACCAGGGTAAGCGGGTTGCCGGCAAGGATGGCGAACAGACCCAGCCCCGCCAGCGAAAGCTCGCCTGCCCAACTCGACCAATCCACTTCCGCCGGGCGCGCTACGTCAGTCAGGATTACCGCCAGCAACAGGGTCGCGATCCCGGCCGCGAACGGCCACGAAAACCGGTCTACGATTAGAAATGGAGAGCTGGTAAAGAGGATTTCCGGTTTCCACGCCACCAGCTCAAGCGTCCGGGGAAACTGCAACCCTGCCAGGAGCACCATCAGCCAGGCGATACCCGCCCCGCCTACTGCCAGCAGCCAGTGGTACACAAAACCCGGCCTGACCAGGCGGACGATCAGCATGATCACCGGGGTGAGGATAAGGAACAGGATTGAGAGATAGATGGGCATCTACCGGGAGAGTCTTGCCTTAGAGCACCGCCGCGCCGGGTTGCCGGGAAAGGAAATTCCCCATCCCGGCTTTCCCGAGCCAGTTGTCCCCATCCACAATTAAATTTCCCCTTAGAAAGACCTTTTCGGGGAAACCGGCCAGCTCCCAATTCTCGAACAGGTTGTAATCGGTACGGTGGTGGGCGTAAGCCAGACCGTAGGTCAGGCGGCGCTCCGGGTCCCAGATCACCAGGTCGGCGTCCGCGCCCGGCAGCAGCGCCCCCTTGCGCGGGTAAAGACCGAAGATCTTAGCCGCGTTGGTGCTGGTCAGTGCAACGAACTGGTTCGGCGAGAGATGGCCTGCCCGCACTCCGTAGGTCCACAAGATGGGCAGACGGTCCTGCACCGCGGGCAGGCCGTTGGGGATAAGGGTGAAATCCTCCTTACCCAGTTCCTTCCCCGGGATCGCGACCAGCTGGTTTTCATAAAGGATCGGACGGGTCCCGTCGAAGAAGAACGGACAGTGGTCCGTCCCGATAGTCTGCAGCGTTCCATCGGCCAGGCCCTGCCACAACCGGGAGTTATCCTGCGGTGTGCGCATGGGCGGCGAGCACACCCACTTGGCGCCATCCGGCCGTCTCAAATGTTCGATCGTGAAGAACAGGTACTGTGGGCAGGTCTCGCCCATGACCGGGACACCCCTCTGGCGGGCATACTGAAGCTGGTCGACCTCTCCGGCGGCGTTCATGTGGACGATGTACAGCGGCGCCTCAGCCTGAGCAGCCAGCGCCGCCCCGCGCAACACGGCCTCCACCGCGCCCCAGGCCGGCCTGGTCTGGGCGTGCCACTCGGTGCCGGTATGCCCGGCAGCCAGCGCATCGGCGATCAATGTCTCGATTACGTCCCCATTCTCGGCGTGGAGCATGGTAAGCATGCCGTTTGCCCGGGCTATGCGTAGCACATCGAAAATCTCGCCATCGGACAGGCGCAGGCGCCCGTTGTAAGCCATGAACACCTTCAACGTGGTGACCCCCAAATCGGGCAGATCGGGGATCTCAGAAGCCGTCCGGGTATCCAAACGGGTGATATTCATGTGGAAACCGAAATCGATCGCCGCCCGATGGTCCGCCTTGGCATGCCAGGCTTCGATTGATTCCTTCAAGGTTGGGTACTCCTGGGGGACGAAGTCCATCACGGTGGTAGTGCCGCCGAAAGCAGCAGCTTTTTGACCGGTATAGTGGTCGTCCGAAGAGACGGTGCCAAACATCGGCAGGTCGAAGTGCACGTGGGGGTCGATCCCCCCCGGCATCACCAGCTTACCGGTGGCGTCGACCTCGACTGCCCCCGCCGCCTGCAGGCCCGTGCCGATCGCCGCAATCCGCTCACCTTCGATCAAGATATCTGCTTCGAAGGTTTCCGCGGCAGTGATCAGGGCGCCGGATTTGATTAACCAGGACATCGCAGCCTCGAATTGCTACCCAAATACTACAAGCTTGAGTTGATGTTAGCGCTCTGCGGGGTTGTGTGTATCCTCGTGCCCGCCGGGTCCGGCCTGCGCCATGCCGAGTAAGGCCGCCAGCAGGCCGGGATCTAGATCGACATCCGGCAGATCGGTGGTCTCCGCCTGCGACCGGCCCGCCCGCTCGCGCAATGCCCGCCAGAGCGTCTGCCGTTCCTCGGAGTGGATCACCAGGTCATCGATCGTCCGGGCTCCCAGCAGGTATTCGCCGGTGGTATACAGGAACGTGATCCGCCGCCATTTATCGGCCTGGACCGGCTGGGGCAGGCGCTCCAGAGGACCAATCTGGATCTTGTAGTATTCCTCCCGGGCGCGCGGGTGGTCCGGCTCGTCTTTGAGCAATTCTGCCCGGGTGACCATTTCGTGCCCGCGCACTGGAGCGATATACTCGATACAGCTCTTTTCCTCCCCAAACGCGCTGGTCTGGTAAAACGCCAGGTAATCGACCGCCACCACCTTGGGCGCCGAGCGTAGTGGGATACGGTACCAGCCCAGCAGGCGCGCGATCTCGAAGTCGCGGGGGTCCGTCATCACCGCGACCAGGATTAATGAGGTGGGCGAAAGCAGGGTTGCCATCGGGAGGAGCTGGGATAGCTGCAGTGGATAATGCCCCACCCAAGCCGATTCAGGGTTAAATTAATCCAACCAGGGCGTTGAACTCATCGATGAGCGCATCGATTTCGTCAACCTGTCCCTGGACTCCGGTCCAGTAGTCCGGCTGGCGCCATTGGTTCATGATCTCTTCGTAGGTCCGGCCCTGCTGCTCAACCCAGGTGAAATACTTCAGGTTATGCACCCGGCGCCGGTCGGTATAGCGCAGCTCGAGCATGTTATCGGTCGACTCACCCAACAGGTAGCGGGCGAAATGGGCGGCGGCATCCTGCTGGCTGTATTCGCCGGACTCGGCGTGCATCTCTTCCAGCCGGCTGCGGTACAAGTCCATCGAGTCGGTCAGGATGGTCACGACGATGTCGTGTTCACTCAGTTCGTAATACTTGGCGAATTTGATCGCCGAGAGCACGTTGGAGATGCCGGAGAAGCCGAGCAGGTCGAGCCGGCGGACGACCTGTTCGGGAACACCTTGGGAGATCAGGTAGGCCTGCCCGGCCTGTTCGTTGAACAGGCGCGCCAGGTTCACCACCGCGGCGTCGTCGATGGCTACCACCACATCCGTGTTCTTGACGTTGTGGATCCACGGCACATGCTTATCACCGATGCCCTCGATGCGGTGCGAGCCGAAACCGTTTTCCAACAAAGTCGGGCACTGCAAAGCCTCGCTGGCGACGATCTTGCTCCCCGGGAAAGCCTGCTTCATGTAATCGCCGCTGGCAATCGTCCCCGCCGATCCGGTCGAGGAAACCATGCCGCGGTACTCGTCGCCGGGTCCCATCGCCTGATGAACGACCTCTTCGATGGCGTGCCCGGTGACGTCGTAGTGCCACAGGTAGTTGCCGAATTCCTCGAACTGGTTAAAGATCATCAGGTCCTGCCCGGACCTGCGCAACTCCCAGACCTTATCGAAGATTTCCTTGACGTTGGATTCGCTGCCCGGCGTGGCGATCACCTCCCCGGCGATTTTCGCCAGCCAATCGAATCGCTCCCGGCTCATGCCCTCGGGCAGGATGGCGATCGACTGGCAGGATAGCAGCGCCGAGTCATACGCTCCGCCCCGGCAGAAATTGCCCGTCGAGGGCCAGACTGCCTTCTGAGTGGTCGGGTCGAATTGACCTGTTACCAATCTCGGTACCAGGCAGCCGAAAGCTGCTCCGACCTTGTGCGCCCCGGTCGGGAACCATTTACCGATTAAAACGAGGATGCGGGCGGGAGTCCCGGTTAGAGCGCTGGGGAGTTCCAGGTAGTTCACTCCTCCGAATCCGCCGCTGCTGGGGACCGCCTCGTTTTTCCAGGTGATGCGGAACAGGTTCTCGGGCGTTACATCCCATAATCCCTTCCCACGCAGCTTTTCCTTGATCCCAGGCGGGATCCGGGACGGATCCTTCATCTGGGCGAAAGTCGGGATAATAATCTGTTGCTGGCGTGCTCGCCGGACTGCCCGTTCGCGGCGTTCCGCCTCGATGCTCAGGTCGATCATAGATTTATGATTTCCTTTCGATCGGATCGGTTTCGGTCGGACTTAGGGTAAGCTGTTTCATCTCTACATTGCGGAACTCATCCGGGGTTTCCCTGACGATGTAAAGAGGCCGTCCTTTGGCCTCGTCGTATAAACGCCCCACATATTCGCCCAGGATCCCCAGGGAGATCAGCTGCACGCCGCCCAGGAACAGCACCGCAATCAGGGTGGTCGCCTGGCCGACTAACGGCGCCTGGGTGCCCCACAAGCGCAAGGCGATCACGATCGGGATCGATAAGATGCTGATCCCGGCTGCGATGAACCCGATGAAGGTTGCCAGTTGCAGCGGGAAGTACGAGAAACCGGTGATGGCGTTGATCGCCAGCCGGAACATCTTACGGAACGGGTACTTGGTCTCCCCGGCATAGCGGGCCGCCCGCCGGTAGGGTACCCCGGTCTGGCGGAAACCCACCCAGGCGGACATCCCGCGCAAGAAGCGGTGCCGCTCTCTCATCTGGTTGAGAACGTTCACTACCTTGCGGTCCAGCAGGCGGAAATCGCCAGCATCCAGCGGGATATTCACGTCTGTGATGCGCACGATCACGCGATAGAACAGGGAAGCCGTGAACACTTTGAACCAGGATTCTCCTTCCCGCTCGGCGCGGATGGCGTAAACCACTTCGTAGCCTTCGCGCCACTTGTCGATCAAACCCAGCATGACCTCAGGCGGGTCCTGCAGGTCAGAGTCTATGATGATGATCGCCTGGCCGCGGCTGTAGTCCAGACCAGCCGTCACCGCAATCTGGTGGCCGAAGTTACGCGCAAAGATCACCGGCTGTATACGGTCATCCTGCCGGGCCAGCTGTTCGATCAATTGCTGTGATTGATCGGTGGAGCCGTCGTCGATCAGGATCAATTCCCAAGGCTCGCCAGTCGAATCCAGGGCCTCCGATACCCGGCGGTAGAGCTCGGGAAGGTTACCGCTTTCATTATATATAGGTGCAATAACGGAGAATATTGGTTTTTCCATACTCGAAAAAAAAGTGTCACCCTGTATCCAGCCCCTGGCAGCATGTGCCTTTAGGAAGAGCTTCCTACCTGGGTCAGCCAAGCAGCTGCCGGACAGCGGACAGAGCAGGTTCGATGATTGGGGCTGATGGAGCTGCCTGCATCGCCGCCCGGATATCCTTTAACCCGCTGCCTGTATTCAAGACGATCACGGGATCCTCTGCCTCAATATAGCCGTTTTCTAGCGCTTTGACAAGCCCCGCATATGCGGTTGCTCCGGCAGGCTCGGCAAAAATCCCGACTTTTCCAAGGGCAGCGATGGCTGCCAGAATCTCTTCATCGCTGACGGTCAGGTAAGCGCCGCCGGTCTGGCTCGCCGCCCGCACCGCCCGCACCCCATCGCGCGGCAAATCCACCGCAATGCTGTCCGCCAGGGTGGTCGCGGTGACGGGTAGGATCTCCTCGCTCCCGGCCCGGAAGGCGTTGGCTATCGCGGCTGAACCTTCCGCCTGGACGCCGAAGATGCGGGGAATCTGGTCGAGCCAGCCCAGCCGGTGCAGGTCCTTGAATCCCTTGTGCAAGCCGGAGATGATATTCCCATCCCCCACCGATACGAGCACCGCCGGCAGCCGCTCGAAAACCTGCCGGCTGAGGATGGTCTCCCAGATCTCGAAAGCCGCCGTCTTCTTCCCCTCCAACGTGAAAGGGTTGTAGCCGGTGTTGCGGCAATACCAATCGAATTCATGCGCCGCCTGGATGGATAGGTCAAAAGCCTGGTCGTAGTTGCCATCCACGAGCAGGACCTGGGCGCCGAAGATCAGCAGCTGGGCGACCTTGGCCGGCGGCGCGCTGCGCGGCGCGAAGATCACCGCCCGTTGGCCCACCGCCGCTGCCATGCCTGCCAGGGCTGCCCCGGCGTTCCCGGTCGAGGCGGTGACTACGACCTTGGCGCCGATCTCACCGGCGCGCGCCACCACTACTGCGCTGGCGCGATCCTTGAACGACGCTGTCGGGTTACGGCTCTCGTCCTTGATCCACAAGAAACGCAGCCCTAAATCCTGCCGCAGTCGCGGCGGCATGAAATTGGGAGTCCACCCGGCCGCCCGCAAAGGAGTCATATACCCATCGGGGTCCCCAACAGGCAGGAGTGGCAGGTAACGCCACAGGGATCGTTCCGGCATGGCGTATAGCTCGTCCGGCGAGGTGCTCTTCCGGATGTTCTCGTAGTCAAGCACGACCTCCAGGTTGCCGCCATCCTGAGGGCAGGTGTAAGTCACCGCTTCCGGGCCGTATTCGTGCCCGCACAGCGAGCACTGGTATCCAAGGAAATGCATGCGGTTTTCCCTCAATGGTTCGTACCTGGGTTAAAACCAGGCTGGAACGGAGTGGTATTCCCGGCTACAAACCGCGCTCGCCGCGAATGTAGGGCAAACCCAGGGCCGCCGGCGCACCCAGGCGTTTACGCATGGCCTCGCGCGATCCGAGCACCAGGACGATAATCGTGAACGCGTAGGGCAGCATCTGCAGGAAGAAACCCAGATAAGGGTTATAGAAGAAGGGGTTGGCTAACCCCAGCAGGATATTCGGGCCCTGGATGTCGAGGATTAACCGGCGCAGCGCACCGAAGGCGTACGCCCCAACTGCGGCGCGCAGCGGGTCCCACTGGGCGAAGATCACCAACCCGACTGCGATCCAGCCCTGCCCGGCAGTGGTCAGCTCGCTAAACCAGCCCGGAGAGATCGCCAGGCTGATCGTGGCGCCTGCCAGACCGGCCAGCAGGCCGCCGACGAACACGTAGAAGTAGCGCATCCGGTAGACGTTAATCCCCAGGGTGTCCGCCGCCGCGGGATGCTCGCCGACTGCCTTCAGGTGCATCCCAGGCCGGGTCATGTTCAAGTAATACCAGGACAGCGGGATCAACAGGTAGCCGACGTACACCATCACGCTGTGGCTCTGGAAGAAGATCGGCCCAATGATCGGAATTTGAGAAAGGATTGGGATAGTGAATGTAGGGATCAAAGAGACTGTACCGGCCTTGCTCAATCCCTCCCCGAGCACGACGCTGATGCCCGCCGCCAGGAAAGTGAGCGATAAGCCGCTGACCACCTGATCCCCCTGCAGCGTGATCACGATGAAGGCATGGATCTGGCTGATCAGCCCGGCAGCCAGCATTGCAACCAGCACCCCAAGCCAGGGGTTGCCGGTGGCCACTGCAACGCTGAAGGCGCTCATCGCCCCGATTAACATCATGCCCTCCACTCCCAGGTTGAGCACGCCGGACCGCTCGGCGAACAGCTCGCCGATGGTCGCAAACAACAACACCGTCCCGCTGGCTACCCCGGCTTGCAGGATGATGACTGGGTCCATCAGACCTCTACTCCCTGGCGTACGAGACGCACCTGGTAGCGGAGGAAAAAGTCACTGGCGATCAGGCACACAAGGATGATGCCCTGGATCATCTTCGGGACGCCGGACGGCTGGATTTCCCGGCCGGCCAGGATTAAGGCCCCGAACAGGACCGAAACCAGGACTACGGCGAATGGGTTCAGTTTTGCCAGCCAGGCGATAATAATCCCGGTAAACCCGTAGCCGGGGGAGATCGCTCCTTGCAGCCGGTGCACCACGCCGGTGATCTCCGACATGCCGGCCAGCCCGGCCAGCGCCCCGGAGAACATCATCACCAGCACGATGTTGCGGGAAATATTGAGACCGGCATACCGCGCCGCTTTCGGGTTATCCCCGATCAATCGGATCTCATATCCCCAGCGGCTGCGGTACAGGATGAACCAGACCACTACTGCCGCGATCAGGCCCAGCAACATGCCCAGGTGAGTGGTCAAGCCGCCGAAAAATGGCACCTGCCTGGCGTAATCGGTGAGGCGCGGCAGCCAGGCGGTGCGGGGGAACATCGGGCTCATCTGGAAGCCTCCCTCGCTCCAGACCGCAAAGATGAAGAAATTTACAAAAGCCACCGCAATATAATTCAGCATGAGCGTGGTAATGATCTCATTGACATTGAAGCGCGCCTTCAGAAAACCCGGGATAAATCCCCAAAAGGCCCCGAAGAGCATTCCGGCCGCCATCATGGTCGGGATGAATAACCAGGGTGAGGCCTCCGCAGGCAAGAGGGGTACCAGGACGACCGTGCTGGCGCCCAACGCGCCCATAAAAAACTGTCCCTCCGCCCCAATGTTCCACAGGCGCATGCGAAACGCAACTGCGCAGGCCAGGCCGACCAGGATGAGCGGGGTCGCTTTAACCAAGGTATCCGAGATCACCCCCGAGTTGCCAAAGGAAGCCCGGGCGATATGCAGGTAAGACCGGATCGGGTCCCCCCCAGCCAGGGAGATGACCACCCCGCCGAGGATCAACGCCACCAGGATGGCTCCAAACGAGACCAATGGAGGATACCAGCGGGGCGGCTCCTTCAAGCGCGGCTCAATCATCACCTTATACGGCAGGCGGCGCTTGCCTGCCGGAGGGGCGGAAGCCAGTTCGGTCATCGTTCTTGCCTCGTTTCAGCCTGCTTCTTGATCTCGTCCAGGGTAGTCCCGGTCATCATCAGCCCGATCGTCTCGATCGAGCCATCGCGGATTTCACCCATGATTCTGCCTTCGTAGATCACGTAAACCCGGTCGCTCAGGGAGAGCAACTCTTCCAGTTCTTCGGAGACGAGCAGGATCGCCGCCCCGGCGCTGCGCTGGGCGAGCAGCAGGCGGTGGACGCCCTCGATGGCGCCCACGTCCAGGCCACGCGTCGGCTGCATGGCGACCATGAAGGCCGGTTGGCCGGAGATCTCGCGCGCCAGGATCACACGCTGCAGGTTGCCTCCGGAGAGCAGTCGTACCGGGGTCTCCACATCCGGCACGATGATGTCATACGCTTCCTTCAGTTCCTTTGCAAACTCGGTCGCCGCGGCCATGTCCAGGAGGATGCCGTGGGAGATGGGTGCCTGGCGGTACTTCTTCATGATGACGTTGTCAGTCACGCTCAAGTTCGGGGAGGAACCGACGTGGGTACGGTCTTCCGGGATATGCGCCAGCCCGCGCCGGATCCCGAACAGCGGGGTCTTGTTGCTGACCGTTTCTCCGTTCAACAGCACCTGCCCATTCGCGCTCGGCCGCAGGCCGGTGATCACATCCGCCAGCTCGCGTTGCCCGTTCCCGGCTACCCCCGCCAGCCCGACGATCTCGCCGCTGCGCACGTGCAGGGATACCCCACGCAGGGCAGGCAGACCTTTATCATTCTCTGCGTGGACCTCTTCGACGCTCAGAACCACATCGCCGGGATCGCAGGGTTTTTTATCCAGACGGAAAAGCACTTCGCGGCCTACCATCTGGCAGGCCAGCGCCTCGCGATCGGTCTCCACCGTCGGGATCCCACTGGCGGTGACTTTCCCTTTACGCATCACGGTCACCCGGTTGGCGATCGCCATCACTTCCTGCAGCTTGTGGCTGATAAAGATGATCGACTTCCCCTGCGCCACCATCGCCCGCAGCGTCTCGAACAGGCTCTCGATCTCGGTTGGCGCCAGGACCGCGGTGGGCTCGTCCATGATCAGCACCTGCACCCCGCGGTAGAGCATCTTCAGGATCTCGACCCGCTGCTGTTCGCCGACAGACAGCTGCCAGATCTTGGCGCGCGGGTCCACCCTCAGCCCGTAGCGCTCCCCTAATTCGCCCATGATGCGGTGGTACTCGTTTAAGCGCAGGCGAAAAACGGGTTTGTCCAGCCCCAGCAGGATATTCTCGGTAACCGTCAGCGAAGGGACCAACATAAAATGCTGGTGAACCATGCCGATCCCGGCCTTGATCGCATCATTGGGTGAGTGCAGGGAAACCGGCTTGCCATTAATCAGGATCGTGCCAGATTCCGGCCGGTAGAGCCCGGCCAGGACGTTCATTAAGGTGCTTTTACCGGCCCCATTCTCTCCTAGCAGGGCATGGATCTCACCCATGCGCAGATCGAAGTCCACGTGATCGTTTGCCAGCACGCCGGGGAAGGTCTTGACGATCCGCAGCATTTCAACCACCGGCGGTGAGGCCGTGCGCTCTGTTGGAGGGACGGGCGCCGGTTGGGCGCCATCCCCTCCCGCTCCAATGGTGGGCAGGTGCGCGTCTGGCAGAGAAGTCTGGACTGGCTCTTCAGTCATGGAACAGTCACTAAAAAATCAAAGCGGGGGCCAGGTCTTCATGCGGACCTGGCCCCCTGGTAAGTAATCGAACTAGCTGCCGGTCTCTGGCAGCTCGGCGGTCACACCCTCCGCCCACCAGTACATGCAGTACTTGCATTCCAGACCCGGCGCGCCGGGCGGGAACTGATCCAGGTCGCTCTGCTCGAATTTCTCACCGGCCGGGACAACCACTTCACCTTTGTTGTCTTTGATCTCACCCGAGAAGACGTCGAAGCGGGTGAATTCTCCCGCCAGCATCTGATCCAAGGTGGTGCGCACCTGGTCGATCACCTCGGGAGGCAAATCCTGCAGGCCTGGGGTCAGCTCTTCGCCTTCCATGAAGCCGTACAGACCCAGGCCGCCGGTATCGGCGTCGAAGTAATCCCAGCCCGGCTTATAGGTCCCGTCCTGTACACCTTGCGAAACATTGGCGTAGACCGGACCCCAGTTCCAATACGGAGCAGTCAGGCAGCGTTCGACTTTGCAGGAGCCGGACCAGTCGTAGGTCACGCCCCACTTGCCCTTCTCCTGAGCAACGTCAGCAACGGCGGGCGTGTCCGCGCCGGTGAACACGACCTGCGCACCGGCGTCAAACAGCGAAGCCGCGGCTTCCTTCTCGATGATCGGGTCGTGCCAGGTGTTGATCCAGCGCACGTCCAGCGTGCACTCCGGGCAGGTTTCCTTCATACCAAGGGCGATGGCGTTCCCCAGGCGGATCTCCTCCGGGATCGGGAAGGTAGCCATGTAGCCCAGCTTGGGATTGCCATCCGCCTGGGCGCGCGCCCCAGCCAGCATACCCGCCAGGTACTTCATATCCTCCATCGCGCCGAACAGGTTGCCGAAGTTGGTCGTATTGGATTTGTAGCCGCTGATGTGGACGTAGGTGGTGTCCGGGAACTCGCCGGCGACGATCTCCATCGGGTCCATGAAACCGAAGGAGGTGCCGAAAATCAGATCGAAGCCTTTACGAGAGAGGGCGCGGAAGATCTGTTCGGAGTCAGCCCCTTCGGGGACGTTCTCGATGTATGCCGTGTGCGCGTTCGGCACGTTCTCCTGAACGTATTGCAGGCCTTCGTAATGCGCCTGGGACCAGCCGCCGTCGTCGTGCGGCCCGATCAGCACCATGGCGACGTTGAACTTGCCCTCTTCCACATCCGGGATCTGGAAACCACCGGTCTCTTCGGCTACTGGCGGGGATTCGGGCGCTTCGGTAGCGACCTCGCTGGTCTCTTCTACCTGCTGTGCAGCTGGCGCACAGGCAGCCAGGATCAGGGCGATTACAAGCAGTAGGGCGGAGAACCGCCACAGGGTTTTCTTAGACATCCGTACTCCTCCTGGTTTATGTTAGGAAATCAGATTAATATTCACCGCATCGAACTATGTCCAATTGAAGGGCATGACCTCCTTTCTCGCGCGGTTCGGCGATCCTGTGCTTGAGAATACTCTTGATTCAATCTATTCGTCAATTGCCATTAATCTTGGTATTCCACGTCAGATGACATCCTTCTCCGAAGGACGGCCCTGTCCTTTCTAGTGCTACAAAAAGCCCTGCATCGACATGGGTGGCGATCGAATTTGTCCAATTTTACCTTAAGGTGTTATTCGGGTGCCAGTCTCGCCACGCAGGGCGCGCCCGATGTTCTCGGGGTTGGTGATGATGGCTTCCTTTCCACCGGCCTCCAGGAACCAGACGATCGCCTGGATCTTGGGCGCCATCGATCCTTTGGCGAAATGGGAGCCTTCCGCCAGGTACTGTTTGGCTTCCCCCAGCGTCATCTGGTCGATCCACCTCTGGTCGGGTTTGCCGTAATTCAACGCTACCTGCTCGACGGCGGTCGAGATCAGGAAGAGCTCAGCCTGGACCAGCTGGGCGAGCAGGCTGCTGGCAAAATCCTTGTCGATCACCGCCGCGGTTCCGGCGTACTGGCGATCTCCCAGGTCGATCACCGGGATGCCGCCCCCGCCCACCGCGATCACGATCACTCCCGCCTCGATGAGGGTTTTAATTGCTTCCAGCTCGACCACTTCCCTGGGCAGCGGCGAGGCCACCACCCGGCGCCAGCCGCGACCCGCGTCCTCTATCACCGTCCAGCCCATCTCGGCCGTCCGCCGGTCTGCTTGCTCGCGGTCCATGAAGCCGCCGATCGGCTTAGTTGGATTCTTGAAGGCCGGGTCGTCTTGATCGACTAGCACCTGGGTAACGACGGTAGCGACCGCCGTGTGGATGCCGCGCAGATGCAGGTCGTTCTGCAGGTTCTGCTGGAGGGCGTAGCCGATCGCCCCCTGGGTATCAGCCCCGCACACATCCAAAGGCACTTCGTGCATGCCCTCGACCTTGTTGGCGATCTCCGAGCGGCGCAAGATGAACCCAACCTGCGGCCCATTTCCGTGGCCGATCACCACATTCCAACCAGTTTCGACCATGTCGGCGATGTGGTGGGCGGTCTCTTGAGCCGCCTGGTACTGGTCTTCGACGGTCTGGTGGATCTTATCTTTGATCAGCGAGTTTCCGCCAATGGCTACGACTGCAGTTTTCTTGTGGCTCATCGACTCACCTCATCGTCAAGGCCATCACGGCCTTCTGGACGTGCATGCGGTTTTCGGCTTCGTCATAGACCACCGAGTTCGGCCCGTCCATGACTCCGTTGGTCACCTCGATGTTGCGGTCGGCGGGCAGCGGGTGCATGTAGATGGCGTCCGGTTTGGCCAGCCCCATCTTGTGCTCGTCGGTGATCCAGTGCTCGTACTGCTTGATGATGCGCGCGCCTTCCTCTGGATCGGGGGTATGCACCATGGCGCCCCAGGACTTGGCGTAGACGATGTCGGCATCCTTGAAGGCCGCTTCCATGTCATCGGTCACTTCGAAGCCCACGCCGAACTTGCGCGCCTGCTCGTGCGCCTGGTCCATGATCTCCGGCATCAGCTTGAACTCCGGCGGGTGGGCCAGGACCACATCCAGCCCAAAGCGCGGCATCTGCAGCACCAAGCTGTGCGGCACCGACATCGGTTTCTGGTAGGAGGCGGCGTAAGCCCACGAGACCACCATCTTCTTCCGCCGCAGGTCGCGGCCTTTTTTCTCGACGATCGTCATCAGGTCCGCCAGGATCTGGAACGGGTGGTAGACATCGCATTGCATGTTCAGGATCGGCACGCGCGAGGCCTGCGCTACCGCGTTCAGGTAGCCGTTACCCACGCCCCAATCCACGTGGCGGATGGCAATGCCGTCGAAGTAGCGCCCAAATATCTCGCCGATCTCCTTGGGTGTATCCCCGTGGGCGATCTGGGTGGTTTTCGATTCGATGAAGGCGGCGTGCCCGCCCAGCTGGGCCATGCCCGCCTCAAAGGAGCCGCGCGTACGGGTGCTCGAGAAGAAGAACAGCATCGCCAGGACTTTATCGCGCAGGTACGGGTGCAGCTCGCCCAGGGCGCGCTTGCGCTTCAGGTCGAAGGCCGCCTCCAGGACGGTTTCGACCTCTTCCTTGGAAAAGTCCAGGTCACCAATCAGGTCGCGGCCGCGAAGATCTGTTTGCATCGGTTGAGTCTCCTATTTGGCAGTTATATCGTTGGTTAGTTGGGTAGTTTCGTAGTTCGTTTTAGTGCATAAATGTATTCAGGATTGTAAGCCGGAGCTCTATTTTCCAGACTCGAATCTTCGTAGGTAAGCGATCATACCGTTAATGAGCTTTTTAGATTCATCGGCAAAGTCGTAAGCTGTTCTAAGTTCATCAGGGCTGATATATCTACGGTCTAATGCAAGATACAATTGGGATTGAACCTCACTGGCTGAGCGTCTGGCTATTTTCAAGAAACGAATAAACTCCGGATTGGAACCAGCGTCAAAGCCTTCCGCGATATTGTGCATCACCGAACCTGCAGCATTTCTGATTTGATTACGTAACTGAAAATCTTTGGCAAAGTTCGGGTGATCCGTCAGGCTGTAGATTATGTTGGTCAATTGGCGCGCTTTTTGCCAGCTCTTTAACTCTTCGAAGCGCTCAAACTTGGTCATTCTTTATCCGGCTTTGAACTACAAAACTATTCAACTGTCTAACCACATAACTGGCCTGTATTATTCCATCGCTCCTAACACGAGGGCCAGCAGCGCCATGCGCATGACCACACCGTTGAAGGCTTCCTGCCAGTAGCGCGACCAGCGGGTGATGTCGACGTCGGTGGGAACTTCGTCCATGCGCGGCAGGGAGTGCAGCAGGATCGCATCCGGCTTGGCCTTGGAAGCCAGCAGTTCGCGGGTGATCTTGTAGTTCGCCGGGGTCAGGCCGACCTCGGCGCCGCGCTCGTCGCGCGCCTTGGTGTAATCCGGCTGCACCACAGGCTCGACCAGGATGATGTCCGCTGCGGAGATGACCTGCTCGACGTGCTCCGCCTCGGAGAAGTCCAGGCTGTAGCCGCGCAGCTCGTCCTTGAACTCGTCGGTCAACGACATATCCGGCGGGGCGACGAAGGTGATCGGGCAGTCAAACTGGGTCAGGGCGTGCCCAAGCGAGTGCATGGTGCGCATGCGCATATCGCCCACCGCCAGCCAGCGCAAACCGTCGATGCGCCCTTTCTCACGCAGCACGGTGTACAGGTCGGTCAAGATCTGGGTCGGGTGTTCCCCCCACCCGTCTCCGCCGTTGATGATCGGGATGCTGGCCCATTTCGCCGCTTCGTGGGGGGCGCCTTGCTGGAAGTGGCGCATGACGATTACGTCGCCGTAAAATTCCAGCATCTTCACGGTGTCCTTGATCGACTCCTGGTAGAAGTCGCCGGCCCGTGTCATCTTGGGGTCGGCAAAGCCGCAGACATGCCCGCCCAGGCGGTGCATCGCGGCCTCGTGAGCCAGGCGGGTGCGGGTGGAGGGTTGGTAGAAGGCGGTCACCATGGTTTTTTCTCGCAGCATATCGCTGTTTCGCCGGTTCCGGGCGATTGGTTCCAGCTGGCGAGCGACTTCGAAGACGTGGAAGAATTCGTTTCTTTCGAAGTCCTTCAAGGACAGGATGTCACGGCCGAGAAAACTACGCATAGGTCAAATCTCCTTGATTTTTGATTGTAATTTTTGCGATTACACCGCCAGGCCCTAAAGTGGCGGGGGTGGCGATTATTACCAATGTAAAATCATGTCCGGACAGAGGCGAGCTCCCGGACGACGTGAAAACGAAAATAGCCGGGCAAGAAATAACTATACGAATAATCGACGACATGCCCATCCACCGAGAACAGGCGCGAGGTGAAGCGCAACAGGGCATCCCCACGCTGGATATTTAGAGCCCGGGCGATCTCCGGCCTGGCGTCTTCTGCGGCGATCTCGCACAACGAATTCGCCAGGGAAGGAGATCCGCGCTGCAGCAGCAGGTCGAGCACCGATCCGTTGAAGTGATCCAGGATTTCCTCTTGCGTCAGGATATCTTCCGGCAGGCAGTCGATCAGGACCGCCACCGGGCGGTCTTCTGCCTGGATCACGCGCGAGAGTGAGATCACCCAGCATTCCAGTTCCAGGCATAACGCTTCCGCCTCCTGTGGGGATGGCCGCCGCCTGTCGACCTTCAACGCGCCCAGGCTGACTGTCAGTCCCATGCGGTGGGCAACCGTTTCGATACTTTCCAAGACTTCCAAACCGCCCTCCAGGACGTGCGCCGGGCGCAGCACGAAGGTCCCCACGCCCTGCCTGCGGCGAATTAACCCTTGCGTTTCAAAGGTGCGCATGGCTTCTCGCAGCGTCGCCCGCGAGACGCCCAGCTGTTGGGCCAGGTCGGGTTCTGAAGGCAGGCGTTCGCCCGGCTTACTGGCGGCGATCACCTGGCCGAGTCTATCGTGTAGTCTATGGGTGGTAGATACTCGTTCGGACATTTTCATCTACTTGTGCGGAGGCCGTCCAGGTGTCGCAGGCCTAGCCCGCTTCCAGGACGGGGATGAAATCGAATTCGGTTACGTTGACCAGGCCCAAGTCGGAGATACGCAGTTCCGGGATCACCACCAGCGCCAGCAAGCTTAGTTGCATGTTGGGGTTGTTCAGGCTGCAGCCGCAGGCTTTGAAACCCTCCAGCACGCTGGCTGCCTGGCGAGCGACTATTTCGGCCGGTTCGGCGGACATCAACCCGGCGATCGGCAGGTTTACCTGCCCGATCACCTCCCCCCGCCGCACCACCACCTGCCCACCGCCGATCTCCGCCAGCCGGTTGGCAGCCAGGGCCATATCGGCTTCGGCTGTGCCGACCACGATCAGGTGGTGGCTGTCGTGTGCTATGGTGCTGGCGACCGCGCACGGCTCTACAAATCCAAAGCCGTGCACCAACCCTACCTGAACCTTACCTGTCCCCCGGTGCCGCTCGATCAAGGCGATCTTGGACAGGTCTTTCTCGCGATCAGCCTGCACCTCGCCATGCTCTAGAGGAACCTGGATCCGCAGGTGGCGGGTGGGCGCCTGGTTTTCGATCACTCCGATCACGTTGGCGGTGACTTCTGGAGGGGTTTGTTTGCCTTCACTTGGGAATGACAGGCGGAAATCGCCAGATTCCAGGCGGCGCCCCAGGCGCACCGATTGCCGCGCCCACTCCGGGTACTCGAAATGTGGCAGCTCGAGCAGCACGCGCCCTGCCTGTGCTGCGAGCAGGCCCTTGGAGATCGCCAGGTCGACCTCGAATTCGGGCAGGCTCGCGACGATCAGGATATCGGCCCAACGACCCGGGGCGATCTGGCCCACATCGCGCGCCACCCCGAAGTGCTCGGCCGCGTTCAGGGTTGCCATCTGGATGGCGGTCACGGGCGGCAGGCCGCGGGCGATCGCCCGCCGCACCGCCCGGTCGATATGACCTTCATTCACCAGCGTCTCAGAATGGCAGTCATCCGTGCACAGGATAAAATGGCGCGGGTCCAGACCCATTTCGGTGATTGCCCGCACCTGGTCGTCCACGTCGTGCCAGGCGGAGCCCAGCCGCAGCATGGGCTTCATCCCCTGGCGAGCGCGCGCCAGCGCATCCACCAGTCGCGTCCCCTCGTGGTCGTCTTCCGCCCCCGCGGCAACATATCCATAAAAGGGCAGTCCAAGATCCGGCGAGGCGTAGTGCCCGCCGATAACCTTGCCTGCCCGGCGCGTCTCCGCCATCTCCGCATGCATTTTCTCGTCGCTCAGGTATACACCGGGGAAATTCATCATCTCGCCCAGCCCGACGATCCCCTCCCAACCCATCGCCTCGGCCACCTGCTCCGGCCCGATGGAAGAACCGGGAGTCTCCAACCCCGGGGCAGAGGGTACGCAGGAAGGCATCTGTACCCAGACGTGGATCGGCTGGGAAGCAGCTTCATCGACCATCAGCCTCACCCCCTTCAGCCCGAAGACGTTGGCGATCTCGTGCGGGTCGATGAACATCCCGGTCGTGCCGTGCGGGATCACCGCCCGCACGAACTCCGTCACCGTGAGCATGCCCGATTCGACGTGCATGTGCGCATCCAGCAGGCCGGGGACCAGGTAGCGCCCCCGAGCATCGATCACCCGTGTCTCCCCCCCGATGGTGTGGGAGGCGTCCGGACCGACCAGGGCAACCCGACCGTCCTTCACGGCGATATCCGTCCCGGGGAGGATTTCGCCCGACTGGACGCATACCCACTGCCCGTTTTGGATGACCAGATCGGCGTTCTGGCGGCCCATGGCGACATCCACCAGTGTTCGAGTCAGTTCCGGTCCGAATTTCACTGCCATTGATCCCTCTTCTTACCGGTCCAATAACCTGCGCGCCGCCAGATTATGCCTCTCCACCAGGCTCGGCAGGTCTGCAGTGAGCAGCTGGCCATCTTTCACAATAAATTTTCCTCCGACGATGTTGAAATCGACGCCCACCGGGGCGCACAACAGGACCGCTGCCAGCGGGTCGTGCAGGGCGCCAGCATAGTCGAGCCTGTTGAGATTTATAGCTACCAGGTCCGCACACTTGCCGGGCTCCAGAGAACCGATGTCGCTCCGGCCTAATACCGCCGCGCCACCGCGCGTCGCCAGTTCGAGAGCCTGGCGGGCTGTCATCAAGGGCGGCGATTTTTCGGTAGAGAGCGATGCTCCGCCCAGACTCGCCCCCAGCCGGGAGAGCAGCATCGCCTGGCGCGCTTCACCCAACATATGCGAACCATCATTGCTCGCCGATCCGTCCACGCCCAGGCCAACCCGCACCCCGGCCGCTGCCATCTGCAAAATAGGCGCGACGCCGGAAGCCAGCCGCATATTCGACGAGGGGCAGTGCGCTACCCCACATCCGCTGCTCGCATACAGGTCGATCTCAACCCGGTTGACGTGCACGGAATGGGCGAACCACACGTCCGGACCAGTCCAGTTGAGCACGTCCATGTAGGCTACCGGGCGGTAGCCGAACTTCTCCAGGCAGAAGACTTCTTCATCCTGCGTCTCCGCCAG
>DATDRQ010000270.1:0-8949 GCA_035291645.1 Anaerolineales bacterium | reverse complement strand
CCGTCCGGCCTTTCTCCCGGCTCACCGTAATAGTCGCTCCCGACCGGCTGGGGTGTGCCCAGCATCCAGGCCTGCACGCCTCCCCGTGCCCAGGAGGGCAGACTTGGAATGACAAGCCCCACCAATATGACGAAGACCACGCAGGGGTTCTCCTCGGTCGGCAGGTTGCAGGCAAAGGTGCCCGGCTGCTCCGAGGCGTACCCGAGCATCTCTCCCGTGCAGTTATCGACGTACACCGGCACCCCGCTGCATACCCCGGGACCGGATACTTCCAGGATAATAAAACTCAGGTGAACTCCGGGCGTGCAACCTTCCACAGGTTGCTCGTCCCTGTCTTCACCAAAGCAGTCCGTGATGAGACGATCGGTTACGGGG
The DNA here is from genome assembly GCA_035291645.1 of Anaerolineales bacterium. Lineage (GTDB taxonomy): Bacteria > Chloroflexota > Anaerolineae > Anaerolineales > UBA4823 > DATDRQ01. The sequence continues at coordinate 8,574 of DATDRQ010000270.1, read as the reverse complement.
TCGTACCAGGATCGGCAGGTTTCCTCGGCTTGAACCGTAGAGACGACGATCAGGGCGACGCCCAGCACAGCGATCAAGAGCCTGGTCTTCATGGGGACATCCCTTTCGCCCATTTCTCTATCCCAGGGAGCCAATCCGTGCTGCCCGGCGCTAAACGTCCGGTCCTGCACGATCTCTCCCAGTTCCATGGTCAGCAGGAGAGTCGCCGGATCGCCGGATTCAGGCAGCCGGATCTCCACAAACGGCTCTTTCTGGTATCCGATGGAGATCCACAGCCCCTCCCCTGCGTAACCGTACAGGAGAAACCTGCGAGTTGGAAGCAACCTGGTCGCATAGCGATGAGCACCGAGCTCCATTACAACCCATTCGCCCTGATCCATGCTCGCGACGCAAACCACCGGATAGGCAACCCCCCAGCTCTCCACTCGGTCGCCTTGGACAGTTTCTGTGTGGTAGCAGCCACGAAGCGCGTAGGTCGCTCCCGGATTCCCCTGCCGGTTGAGGATCCAGGCATGGTAGTCAGGATGGCTGGCTTGTCTGATCTCCTCTGCGCTGAGGTTTACCAGTTCAATGGGTATCGGCTCCTGGGTATTGGTCATGCCGATAATCTCCGGCACGGGACGCCAGGGGTAATCAGCGAAGCCCAGCATCTCGGCAGATTCGGGAGCGCTGTATCCCAGGACCTGGAGCAGATCCCAGGCCACCGTCCTGACCAGTCCGTCGTAGACGCAGGGCGGGTCAATTCGCTTGAAATTATCGATTTAAGAGATTTCAAGAAGCTCCCACGCGCGGGAGTCAGGTGGGCACATTCCTGTAGCTCGGGGCACGGAAAGCGGAATCGCTGTCGAGGCAGGTCCAGCAGGCAGGGCAGCGGTCGGTGAAGGTTGGGCCTCTGCCCGGAGAACCCCAGCGCCCACTGGCCGAGAGACCATCTCCTTGGATTGGTCGGCCATCACCGTGTGCGGGACACCAGACACACCCACCCCCTGCGCCAGGAACTCTTGCCGCTGCCACCATCCCCAAAAAACGATCCCGCCGAGCAGGACGAGGATGGCGATGGCCGCCAGCACGTAGCGGCGCAACCGTCGCCGTCCCGCCAGGTCTCTATACGTCAGGCCGTCCACTATCCTGTCCAGGTTCCCCACTTTTGTCTCCTGAGGACGTTCACTGTTCGCCGCGGGTCACCCCTTGGGCCAGGTAACCGGTGGCGCCTACCCGGATCTGGCGTACCGGGATCAGGTAACCGGCCGAGGGTAGCTGCGCCCAGACCTGGCAGGCTGGCTGTCCCTGAGTCTGCCCGCAGGCGGTCCCCAAGAGGCGCGCTTCGGAAGGCGCCTGGATGCGGAAATACAATCCCGCTACCGCCTGCCCCTCGGCGAGGCCTGCCAGAGTCCCATCTGGGCAGACCTCAATCTCCTGCGCCCCGGCGTGGGCCGCCAGGTCCACAGCGGCCACCACTTCCATGACGCGGGCATTCGTCACCATATAGTCCAGGATGCCCACCAAGAAGAGCGCCAACACCGGCAGAAGGAGGGAGAATACCATGATCGCCTGACCCTGTTCCTGAGCGGGGGAGCCCATGCCTTTCATCGCCAGCGCGCCTTCCATGCCTCGGACCTCGAAATAAAGAACTCCTTGGATGCTTTTGGCTCTGGCAGGCCCGCCAGATCAAAGAGCCGCGGCGGTCGATAGTACACGACGCAGCCGCCCGGCGCGCCCGGCCCCTGCGGTGGCGCCACCAACACCTGGTACGCCGTTCCCAGGGTAGCGCTCCAGTCGCCCTCCAGGGTCGCCTGGGCTGCCTCACGAGCCTGCCAGGCAGCCCAGATCGGGTTGGGAGACTGTGAGAGGAACTGGGCGCAGCCATGAGCAGCGGCAGTGGCAGCAGTTCGCGCCCGGTGAACCGGGATCCAGGAAAGCAGCCCCAACGCCAGCAACACGAACAGGGCAGCGTACAGGGCCGTCTCGGCCAGAGCCTGGCCACGCTCGCTGCACCTCGTTGCCGCTTTCATTCAACTCCTCCCGGTTCCGGCGGCCCTGGGTAGAAACGCCACAGGCGAAACACACCCGTCCCCCGCTGCGCCTCTACCAGCTCGACGCCAAACATCCAGGAATGGGTATCCTGGATGGCAATTCGCGAGCGCGCCTGGCGAGAGTCAGCATCCAGTTCCACCGTGAGGCGATCACGAATGTCCGGCCAAGCCACCGAGAGGCGCGCCGGACCATCGGCTGGCGCGGGATAAGCCCCACCGGTCAATCCGGTGATGAACACTCCCCAGTCGGCGGCTGCCGCCCGAAAAGCGTAGAACCCCGCCAGAAGAGTCCCAGATAGGAGTAAAAGGAGCAACGGCAACACCAGGGCGAACTCAGTCAAGGCCTGACCCCTGCGCGATCCTGGGACAGCCTTCGAGCAGAAATCAGGGGTGGCTCGTCGCGCAGAGTACGTCCAGAGCCAGCGGCGCATGCTTAACCTCCTACGGCCGCCTGCAGAGCAGCGATCGCGAAGTTGAAAGCGTTAATGATCGCCTGCCTGAGCGGGGCGAGTACGGCCAAAGCCACAACGGCAATGGTTCCCAGAATCAGGGCATACTCTGGAAAGTCCCGGCCTTTTTCAGCCCGCTTGCTCCGGATAAAACCAGCAAAACGCCTGAGACTCGTTTTCATTGTGTACCTCCTCTGAAAAAGGGTTGTGCTTTAGGATACTGACGAATAGCGAGAAACGCTCTCGCCTCCTAACCAGGGCTAGAAACCGCCCAGGAATGGACCAATCAAGAAGAAAAGCAGGCCGAGCACGGCCAGAATGCCATACAGGCTGCTCTTCTGACGTACCAGGGACGCCCGGGATTCGGTAGCCTCCACCATTCCCCGATGGGCAGCCCCGCGAAGCGCCCGCACGCTTTCCAGGATCGGGCGGCCCCTGATGAAGAAATCCTCCAGGTCTTGAAGGAAAAGCCGCGCCTCCATGTCGGAGGGATCCGGCAGGTGGGAACGGGCGGTTTCAATCGCCCGTTCGAAGTCCTCGACTTTCATGCGGGCAACCAGCAATCCCAGCAAATTATTGAATGGTCCGCCGATGCTCGCCGTACGGCGCAGTGCTTCCTGTACCTGGATGTCCGAAGACAACAAAGATTCGAGCACCGAAAGGCCAAGCAGCAGGTTACTGCGTAGAGCCTCCGCCCGCCGGCGGGCCAGGCGCTTCAGGCGCACGTAAGGCCAGCGCAGCCCCAAGATGATCGGACCTAGAGCCGCGAACGGCGCCGCCAGAGGCTGCCCCAGGGCCACTAGCGCCCCAGCCAATAGCCCACCCAGCAACAGGCTGGCTGCAAAAGTCTGAATTGGGGTGTCGTATGGATAACCGGTGCGGCGCAAGAGGGAAACCACGTCGTCCGATTCACTGCCTACTAACTCACCGAACCGGCGGGGGAAGAAAGCCAGGAGCAGGGCTTTCCAAGTTGAGCGACGCGCCAGCACCGGGTTTCCCCCTGTCGCTGCGCCCTCCAGGCGATCTGCAGAGCGAGAACGCCCATAGCTCGAGAGCGACGCCTGTAGACCAGTCAGCAACTCGAACGCCAGTACCGATAGGCTGATCGCACCCAGAAAAATCATCAGGAGCATCCCAAATCACCTCCACGCCTCGTCTGCCCGGTTATCTCTACTTTAGCAAAAAAAGTGGCGGGGTATCTCTCGCGGGTCGCGACTCAGACCTCACGCCCAAGGCACAAGCCAGGGATGCCAGGTATATCCGCGTTCGCCAGACTCCTTCGGGAGGGCGTGGATCGGCATGTTCCTTCGCGCTGCTTCCAGTTTCCCAAGTGGCGCCGCCAAACTGGGGCGGCCAAAGCGGGTGAGTTTCCCAGTCCCAGTTTTCCAGGAACAGCTCTTGCTCGCAGGCCAACTGCCACATCCAGAAGGCCTCGAAGCGCGGCCCCCATAGCCCCAGGCCAGGTCGATGCGCAGACCCTCCCGCCGCGACCAATCCAGCCGGTAAGCGCATCGTTTACACAGCGGAACCGCGTTCTCGGGGCGTTCAAAGCGCCAGACCGTCTCCACCGCTAACCACGCCGGAGTCTTTAGCGCCTGCCTCCAGGAAGCCGGTTTCCCGCAGCGCAGACACTCCTGTGGGAAATCTGCTTTCCAGGGCCGTCCAGCCAGCGAAGCCGCCGCCAGCTCTTCCAGATGAGGCTTTTCGACCTGCAGGATCTGGTAAGAGAAGGAGACCGCCGACCTGGGAAGAGAATACATTCCGGATCTATCCAAAATCGTAATAGCGGCCGTACACAGGTCCCCGCGTTCCCAGGGGGCGAACCTGGCCCGCAACACCTCCGGGCGTACGGGTTCTGAACGCTGGTGGGCCTCATACGCCCGTCGCATGTCGGCCACCGCCTGTTCCGGCACTTTTTCCACCAGCCGGTCCGGAGAAATGTATTCATCCCACGCGGCTGAGAAAGAGCCGATCGGCAGCATGAGCAAGGTGTGCAGATCTTCCAGCGGAGGCAGCGCGGCAGCCGGGTCACTCGCCAAGATCAGGCGAGAGGGCGGAAGCCGCACGAAGCGGCGGGGAGATGCAATCCGGTTGAAAATGATGCTTCCCTGTTCTGACAGCGCCGTCAGGCGCAGGGGTGGGCAGAAGAAGGTATGAAACAGGCGCGGAACTGCAAAAGGATAGAGAAAAACCAACCCGGTGTCCCCCAATCTGTTCCAGAACATGGCTCCCAGGGCGCGCTGCCAGGGCGTGATAAGCAGCCGGAGATCCATCGTCCCCTCCCCTACCGGACGGTGCGCTGCCGAAGGTGACCGAGCGGGATAAACCGGCTGCTCTTGTGTACAGAACTGTACACCGGCCCGGCCAGCGGGTCACAGACTCCAGCGAGAAGGCTTATCACCTGATGATCTCTTCCCATAAAACACCTCCTGTGAAAGGAGTGGTGGATCCTGGGGTGTCGCATACGGCCGAAAGGATCCGGATCGAACCACTTCGGTTTATAATTAAAATGGGTAGCGATCACTGCCCGAAATGCAGTGACTGTCTGCTCACCTGGACGGCCGGCCGACCTGATCCGTTAGCGGCCGTCCTTTCTATTAAGGCCAATTTCAGACCAGAATTATGTCAGCAAGAATCGAAATACAATTAAAACGCTAACCACAGGAACCATCCATCCAATCAAGATCTGAAGGGGGTATGGTGTTTCAACCGGATCCTGGCCCAACCTACCAGTGGAGTGAACAATGCCATGACAACACCGATAGGCGGCGCAGTCAACAAAAGCACAGTGGTGCATCCAGCCATCGCCGTAGAGTGCAGGCTAAGTTTGGTGTACCGGTTAATGATGTAGCCAAGAACCGTAGCCATGACTGCAGCGACCAGGCAAGCCGTGATGATGCGCGGTGCGCCGCCAAAGATCAGGATTAACAACAATACGACCAGGCAGGTTCCACCGACGGCGTAAACGCTGGCGCTCTGTTCGCGAACAGAAACCGAAGCATCGCTATACCTGCCCGAACGAACGCCGTAGAATAGCAAAAAGGCCATCGGAATGTTGACGACGCCCACCGCCAGGAGGGTCCATAAAACCGCTTGAGCCAGCGTATATCCGGTTTGGACCGTCGCGATCACCAGTGTGGGAATTACAACGAGGAGCGGATAAAAGACCAAAGACACAACCTCGGCGATCCTATCTACCGTTGTATCGCGAATAGCAGAGTTCATTGTGCTGTAGCCCCCTGGTTCCTGGATAGGTCACACTGAAGCAACTCTTTGCTTGCGCGCCGAAGACCTCGCACAATTTCCCAAAAATCACTGGTCGTGTTCTCGGATCGCAAAATGCGGTGAATGTGCTTTGCTTCCGAGAGCAATCCAGAGTCCCACCATTCGGGTCGACTCCGGCTATCTCCGTCATTCAAGAAGTCGGCCAATAGGGTCTTGCCATCCAGGATGCGAATGGTCGCGCGGTACAGATGGTATTCTGAATTATGCAGAATCTCCTGAGGAGAAGGCTTCTCCTCGATGAGCGCAACCGGAGGGCACAAACGATTCAACTGAGCGAGAAGGTATTCCAGGTCTCTGAGAGCAAACCAATTCGAGAGGCCCTTCAAAAGCCCGACAAACCGCAGGTAGACCTTATTATTCACGAAGGCGATGGCCCACATCAACGCCGAGGAGATCAACAAAATTTTCGAAATGGCCACGATGGCATCGGAGCTCAATGGCTTCCAGAAATATCCCGCAACCAGGAGGAGCTTGACCAAAAAGTACACCTCTGCAGTTAGTGCGGTCATGATGACCGTGATGACCCTAACGCGCATGAAAACTACATTTTCCTGGCGGAGGTAGCGAGCATTTTGCCTGACCATGATCCAGCACATCGCCAAGGAGAACGAGAATGTGCCAAACATGAAGAAGGCGTCGGCCAGATTCCGGGGAACGTGATGATCTTGCCATTCAGGGTTTTTGGAGATATAGAGAAAATAAGTGACAGACAAGGAAAGCAGGGTCGCAGCCAGGAGAAGCGCGATCAAGCGCAGTAAGCGAACGCCTTGTGGGGGTTTATATGCGAAGAGGGTTGATGCGGTCGTGAAGAAGAGGGTCAGGGAGATGGAAGTATAGGCGATCAGCCTGGATAAATTATTCAGTGTCAATTTGTCAAAATCTTCCGTAAGCGACTCCACCAGAAAAGTCATCGTGACCGCAAAGAAGAACATGGCCAGCCAGAGGGTCAGCGCAATCGGGTCGGTTCTCCAGACGCCTCTTCGCCAGACGTTCTGAAACTTAAACAGGGCGACCGACCAGGCCAGCGCACACAGCGATAACTCGATCAGGTGGTTCATCAGTCTAACCCCAGATCTCTGATAAAGCTGGCGAGCTTCTCGTCCGAGGAAACCTCCCGGGTGAGTTGGTCCAGGAGCGAGTGCCGGATCACCTGTTCCTGGATCAGGCTGGCCAGCGTTTCTGCCTCGGTCTCGATCTCTTGGTTGATCGAGGAGAACCAGATCGCTGAATGGCAGCATCACCTCATCCTGCAAAGAGCCGGCGATCATCTCCCGGTTGATGCGCAGGGTCGGGTGGTCAAAAAGCAGGTGTGCCAGCTCGTGCAGTTGAATGTGAACTTGATGAAGGGATGGAACGTCGTTGCGGTAAAAAATGTAATCGCGCGGCAGGTCCTCATCGACCATCCAGGCACCGAACATGCCAGCCGGCATCTTCCACGGGGTAGAAAGTATCTGGCGTCTTCTTAAAGCCTCGATCCAGCGAATAAACTGCTCAATCGTAAAGCTTCGAAAATCATAACGGAGTTCCCTCAGGATTCTCTCCGCTTTCAACCTCGGCTCCACCAATAATGTCTCCCGAATGTTCTGTTTCTGCTCTATTCTTCAAGATAAAGTCGATCATATTAAGGACGGCCAGTTTCGCTTCGTGACCCAACATGCTGGATCGAAGAGCGATCTGGTCTACCAGTTCGTCCGCACGGGCTTGATCGATCATCTTCGCTCCCAGGTCTTCTTCTACCGTGAAGTAATTGATGTCCACCTCAAAAAAATCAGCCAAGGCCTGAACGACATGAAAGCCCGGATTTTTGGAGCGGCCCGTGCGCAATTTCCAGAGATAAGCACGCGACAGGACCCCTCCAACGCCTTGAACGATCTCCTCCTGCGAATACTTTGAACCACCCGGTTTTCTCTTCAATTCGATCAGCGCGTTAAGCCTTTCGGCAAAGTCTGTGGGTGTATCGGTCATGGAGTCTTGTCCGCTACTGCAATGTGCGTTGAGGAGTATTTTTGTCTACTCTGGGACGCATAGTATATCAAGCGAATCGGAAAGATGCAATAGGAAATTAGGGGCAAGTTTGTCTTATATAACCAGCGGGAGTGAGGGAAATCAGCACTGATGAATGGAAAAATTTCTGCACAACAAGAGAGCATTTACGCTACTTGGACATTCGAGCCGAAAACACCTTTCGAGGTAGCTCAAAAGATAAGCGAATTATGCGTTTCAACGTCAATGGGGCTTCGGACCATCTGCTTGACCTGAGCGGTTTTCTCTCCTATACTTTCCTTAATGTATAGAAGAGAAGGTAGCCAGGAAATGGAGGGAGATCTGGTCTTTTGAATTGCTGGCATACTCATTACACGAATGACCCAGGTGATGAGGCCACCTGAGACCATTGGCTGCCGTTTGACAATAAGCTACCTAAATGACCGCATCCGTTCACGCTCGAGCTGACGGAGGGGGTCCGAGATGAGTCACGCTGAAAGTGAAGTCAGTAGAGGGAAACAGATATCCCGCGGGGTACGCGCCAGTGAATGGCTAGCTATCCGGCGCAGCCTGGCCCTTCTTCACCGCTTGTTGGGGGGTCCAGCCAGCACGCCGGAGTTGATTGCCTCTGTCTTGGACATTGTTGGTCCAGAGGCCTACCCGGAGGGGCAAAAAGCCCGTCTGGCAGCCTTCAAGCGAGATAGGAATAATCTGCGCCTCCAGCTGGGTGCGACCTTTTCTTATGACCCCTATGAGCGGGTTTATGTCCTTCATGACCCTGGCCCGTTTGGCTACGTGGAGCTAAGCCTGGCCAGCCTGCAGGC
>DATDRQ010000269.1:0-2787 GCA_035291645.1 Anaerolineales bacterium | reverse complement strand
CCGCCCCATATCCACGTCGAACGAGAGGACAATATAGCCAAATTCTGGCTCGAACCAGTCCGTCTGCAAAAGAGCGGTGGATTCAACAGGGAAGAAATTACTAAAATCCAACGAATAATCATCGAGAACAGAGAAATTCTATTAGAAAGCTGGCATGAATTCTTTAGAGATTGAAATTCAACTGGCCAAGGCCAAACACGTATCGATTACAGAAGATACTATGAGTGTAGACCTATCCGACGGGCGGACTATTTCCGTTCCCCTTGCCTGGTTTCCCCGGTTAGTACATGGGACCCAGAATGAGCGCGAACGCTGGCGTCTGATTGGCCAGGGCGAAGGGATTCATTGGCCTGATCTGGACGAGGACATCAGCGTTGCAAATCTTATCTTAGGTAAGCCGTCCAGTGAAAACAACCGTTCTCTGAATCGATGGCTTGAAGAACGGGCAAAACGTAACCAGTAAGGAGATTTACCAACCGATTACGACCTCTGCAGCCCAGCAAATAGAATCAAAAAGCCCCTGTCTCCAGAACGGAGCCGGGGGCTTAATTTTTCAGGCAACCGCGCTTAGAACAGCCCAACCACGCGGCCCGTCTCCAGGTCCAGGTCTACGTCGTAGAAGACCGGGCGGGTCGGCAGGCCAGGCATGGTGCGCATCTCGCCCAGCAGCGGGTACAGGAAGCCCGCCCCGACCGAGGCGCGGACGTCGCGGATCGGTATGCGGTAGCCCTGCGGCACACCCTTCAGGCTCGGGTCATGGCTCAGGCTCAGGTGGGTCTTGGCCATGTTCATGGGCAGCTTGTCGAAACCCAGCTTGGTGTACAGCTCGATCTTGGCCTCCGCCTCCGGCAGGTAGTCCACGCCGTCGGCGCCGTAGATCTCTTTGCAGATGATCTCGATCTTTTCCTTGATCGACAGGTCTAATGGATACAAAAACCTGAAGTCCGTCGGCTTCTCGCAGGCTGCAACGACCGCCTCGGCCAGTTTGACCGCCCCTTCGCCGCCCTCCATCCAATGCCGGGCGACTACCGCGTCCTCCGCGCCCGCCTCAAGCGCTGCCTGGCGCACCAGCTCGACCTCGGCTTGTGTGTCGGTTGCGAAGGAATTGACCGCCACCACTACGTTCACGCCGTATAACTTGGCGTTCTTGATGTGATGCCGCAGGTTGCCCAGGCCGGCCTTGAGCAGTTCCAGGTTCTCGTCGGTGTATTCCGGCGCCAGCGGCCGCCCGGCGACCACCTTGGGTCCGCCCCCGTGCATCTTCAGGGCGCGCACCGTGGCGACCAGCACCACTACCTGTGGGATCAATCCCGAGTAGCGGCACTTGATATCGAAGAATTTCTCCATGCCGATGTCGGCCCCGAAACCGGATTCGGTGACTACGTAGTCCGCCAGCTTGAGGGCGATCTTGTCGGCGATGATCGAGCTGTTGCCGTGGGCGATGTTGGCGAACGGCCCGGCGTGTACGAAGACCGGCGTGCCTTCCAGCGTCTGCATCAGGTTGGGCAGGATGGCGTCCTTCATCAGGACGGTCATCGCCCCGGCAGCTCCCAGGTCTTCGGCGGTGATCGCTTCGCCGGCCTTGCTGGTGCCGATTACGATGCGCCCCATGCGGTCGCGCATGTCCTCCAGGCTGGTGGTCAGCGCCAGGATGGCCATGATCTCGCTGGCGACGGTGATGTCGAATCCGGTCCGGCGCGGCATGTGTTCTTCCGGACCTAAGCCGATCTCGATCTCGCGCAGGAAGCGGTCGTTGGTGTCCACCACTCTCCGCCAGGTGATCGCATCCGGATCGATATCCAGGCGGGCGAAGCGGCTGCGCTCTTCGGGCGTTAATTCCTCCGGATCGGTCTTGTCGATGCCCAACTTCTTCAGGCGGCGTAGCATGGAGGGAGAAAAGCGGCGCAGGCCCTGCTTGTTGGGCGGGCACAGCTGGTTGAACAGCTTTTGATCGTCCGGCTGCCTGGACTCGTGGTAGATACGGGCGTCGATGGCGGCTGCCAGCAGGTTGTTGGCGGCGGTGATGGCGTGGATGTCGCCGGTCAGGTGCAGGTTGAAGTCCTCCATCGGCACCACCTGGCTGTAGCCGCCGCCGGCCGCCCCACCTTTGATCCCGAAGGTCGGGCCCTGGCTCGGCTGCCGGATGCAGGTGAACACCCGCTTGCCCAGGTGGGCGCCCAAGGCCTGGCTCAGCCCCACCATCGTGGTGCTCTTGCCTTCCCCTAATGGGGTGGGGGTGATCGCCGTCACGTCGATGTATTTCCCGTCCGGGACGTCCCTCAGGCGGTCCAGCACCTCCAGGCGCACCTTGGCTTTGTAATCGCCGTGGAGCTCCAGCTCCTCCGGCAGCAGGCCGATCTCCTCGGACAGCATCTTGATCGGTTTTAATTCGGCTTCTTGCGCGATCTCAATGTCCGAGGGGACTGGATAGCGGCGGCGGATTGGGGTGGGTTTGAATGGTCGTAATCCGGGGAATTCACGAACTGCACACATATGATTCTCCTTCTTTGCGAGATAGATTCCAGAGTAATGCCGATCGGGTATATTGTGGCAGGTTTCACAGAGTTGCGCAAATGACGCTTATCCTCATCCAACCTGTAAGGTGTCATGTTCTGCTTGATACTTGCATGATTTTTCAACAATAAGTTGAGCGCGGATTCCGGACCACGCCTGAGGATTCGAAGATTGTCAGATCAAAAAGAGAAATCATTACCTTTGTCACCTTCCTTTATACACACAATTTAGTTGCATTTGCCCCTTTTATCTCCTACAATATTATAAATGAAA
>DATDRQ010000268.1:0-3101 GCA_035291645.1 Anaerolineales bacterium | reverse complement strand
TCAGCAGGCAGGAGGACGAAAAAGGCCTGGGGATCCCAGGCCGGTAAAAATCTCACTGCAAAAGGTCAGTCTAATTCAACGCCATCTCGAAGGCCGGGGCGAACCAGTAGCCGCTGCCCCATTCGGTGCGGATGTAGGCCGGTTCGCCTGGGTCGGCTTCCAGCTTCTCGCGCAGATAGCGGATGTACAAAGAGAGGTTCGACAAGGCATCCATGTAGCCCTTGCCCCACACCGCCTCCAGCAGCTCTTCGTGCCGGACCACGCAGCCAACATTGTCGATCAGGACTTCCAGCAAGCGGAACTCGGTAGGAGAAAGGTGCACCGGCTGGCCCTGGCGGAGCACACGCCGCTGGTTCAAGTCGATGGTCAACCATCCGTCGGAATACACCGGCTTCTCCCAGCGGCTGCTGGCGCGCTTGAGGTGGGCATGGAGCCTGGCCTGCAGCTCCTGGAAATCGCAGGGCTTACGCAGGAAGTCGTCGGCGCCGAGATCGAATACGTGCAGCAGGTCTTCCCTCTCCGGGCTGGCGGTCAGTACCAATATCGGAACATCAGCCATCTGGCGCAGGCGCTGGCAGGTTTCGAAGCCATCCATGTCCGGCATGGCCAGGTCCAGGATCACCAGGTCTGGGTGGGACTGGTATGCCAGGCGCAGGCCCTCACAGCCAGTCTCGGCGGTGAACACCTCGTAACCGGACAGGCGCAGCTGGGTAGCCAGCACATCGTTGAACACCAGGTCATCATCGATCAGGAGCAGGATGGGACTCATGTTCGCCCCCTTACTTTTCTCAGTTGAGAAACAGGCGCGGAAAAAGAAGTTACCGTTAACGTTAACGAAAATGCGGTCCTTTAATTACATGACAAAACTCTCTTAATCCGGGTGACTTTTGTCATGTTCTCTATCGATGAAGCGCCAGCGCGACCCAATCCCCCTCCTGGAGGCGGCGCTGGTTTTCGAAGCCAGCTGCCCGGGCGGCTTCCAAGACGCCTGCCGCCTGCTCCTCCAGGATGCCGGACAGGATCAGCACACCACCCTGGGGGACCAGCTCGCCCAGGCCCTCGTCCAGCAGGCGGATGATGACCGGGGCCAGGATGTTGGCGACCACCAGCGGCGCCTGACGGATCGAGAACTCCCCGGCGCGGATCTCCGCAACGGAACCGAGACCGGTTTCCAGGCGGTCGCCCACGCCGTTGGCAGCCGCGTTCTGGCGGGCGGCCTCGATCGCCTGCTGGTCAATGTCCACCGCCAGGGCGTGCGCGGCACCCAGCTGGAGGGCGGCGATGGACAGGATGCCCGAGCCACAGCCGAGGTCGATCAGCTGGCTCGTTCCTGCCGGGTCGACCAGCTCGTCGAGCAGCTGCAGGCAGAGCTGGGTGGTCGGGTGGGTACCGGTGCCGAAGGCCATGCCCGGGTCGATCCTGACCGCCACCCTGGAGGGGTCGGGCGTCTCCAGCCAGGCGGGGACGATCAGCAGGCGCTCGCCGATGGCCACCGGGCGATAGTGCTGCTTCCAGGCCTCGGACCAGTCCTGCCGGGCAATGGTGTTGAACTGCGGATCTGGCAGGGGGCGGATGCGGCCCAGGTACCAGAGGGCCTCTTCCATGCGACGACGCACCCCCTCCAGGTCATCGTCCACGGGCAGGTAGCCGCACACGCGCAGCGGACCGACTGCATGGCCTTCCTGGTCCTCTTCACCGGCGGTGACCTGGGTGCTCTCGATCACCACCCCACCGGTCACGAAGCGCGCCAGCACCTCGGCGACGGCCTCAGCCATCTCCCCGTCCAGGATAAAAGATACTTCCAACCAGCTGTCTGTGGGCATTAAACGATGAGCGCAGCGCGTTGTACGCGCTGCGCCTTCTTTACCCTTCCGCGATTAATTTCCGCCCGTAATGGCGTCCTTGATCCAATCCAGGAATCCCTTTTCCTGGGGTTTCACCTCGGTGCCCAGGCTGGAGGCGAGCTGTTCGAAGAGCTGGCGCTGGTCGGCGGTAAGGGTCCTGGGTACGACGACATTGATCATGACCAGCTGGTCGCCGCGCCCGTTGCTACGCAGGTGGGGGACGCCCTTGCCGCGCAGGCGCAGAACTTTGCCGGGCTGGGTGCCGGCAGGGATGCCCAGCTTTTCGACGCCGTCGACGGTCGGCACCTCCACGTCTGCGCCCAGGGTAGCCTGGGCGAGGTTGATCTCCAGGTCGAGCAGGATGTCGTGCTCGCGGCGTTTGAAGTACTGGTGGTGCTTGACCTGTACCACCAGGTACAGGTTGCCGTTCGGGCCGCCGTTGACGCCCGGCTGGCCTTCCCCTGCCAGGCGGATCTGGTTGCCGGTATCGACGCCGGCCGGGATGGAGATGACTTTCTTGCGGGTGCGTCGTTCCAGGCCGCGCCCGTTGCAGGTCTTGCAGGGGGTGGAGATGGTCTCGCCCTGACCGTTGCAGGCCGGGCAGGTGGCAACCTGGACCATCGAACCGAGGATGGTCTGGCGGACCTGGCGGACTTCGCCGCGCCCGCTGCAGGTGGCGCAGCGCACGGGGGAAGTGCCCGGCTCGGCGCCGCTGCCGCTGCAGTGGCTGCAGACCTCATCGCGGGTGATCTCGATCTCCTTCTCCACACCGAAGATCGATTCCTCGAAAGTCAGCTCGACCCGGTATTGCAGGTCTGCGCCGCGGCGGGGCGCGTTGCGTACCTGGCGTGTGGCGCGCCCGAAGCCGAAGAACTCGCCGAAGATGTCGGCGAAGTCTGAGAAATCGACGTTAAAGTCGGGCGCGCCGCTGGGGCCGCGCACGCCGGCATGCCCGAAGCGGTCATAGGCGGCGCGCCGGTCCGGGTCGGAGAGCACGGCGTAGGCCTCGTTAATCTCCTTGAAGCGCTCCTCGGCGTCGTGCGATTTGTTCACGTCGGGATGGTACTGGCGCGCCAGGCGCCGGAAGGCCGATTTCAGGTCTTCCGAGGAGGCGCTGCGGGGGACGCCGAGAACGTCATAATAGTCACGATCAGACATAAGCTCTAAGGGTTAGCAGGTTTGAAGGTTGGCAAGTTTCAAAGTTGGCTCAATTTCGAGATTGTAAATATGTCATGAATTTGCTAAGTTGACGACTGC
>DATDRQ010000267.1:0-4630 GCA_035291645.1 Anaerolineales bacterium | reverse complement strand
GCTGTGATCGGCAGCAGGAATGGATGGCGGCCTGGCAGGTAGCGCCGGGTCAGGCGGTCAGCCAGGTAAAACAGGACAGCCCAGACCGCCAGCCCGATCCAGTGATCCCAGCGGTAAGCCACCTGCCACGAACGGAAGCGGGCAGCCGGCGAGAGGGTAAGGAGGATGGAAAACAGCCCAAGGAAGATTCCCGCCAGGAGCAACAGGCGGCTTTGGATGCGATCCGGTGTCAGGGGAGGTGCGGGGGAATGCAAAGGGTTACCAACCAGGCGGAGGCGGTCAAGAGACGCCTATCGTCACCTGCCCGCCTGCTTCACTTGGAAAGATACCTGTCCACCAATAAATCCAACCGCCCGCGCGTCTCCTCAGGGACGGCACGCGGATCGGTGATCAGGGCGTCCGCCAGAGCGGTCGGGCAGGGGCAAGTCCGCTCCGTACCCAACGCACCGACCAGATTGCGGACACAGTCCTGGGCGATCGCGGTGTTACGGTTAAGGATCTCAATCACCCTCTCTACGGTAACCGGGTCCTCGCTGACGTGCCACACGTCGTAATCGGTGACATGCGCCATGACGGCGTAGCACATCTCGGCTTCGCGCGCCAGGAAGGCTTCCGGAGAGGTGGTCATTCCGATCAGGGCCATGCCCCAGGCGCGATAGGTGTTTGACTCGGCGCGAGTTGAGAAACGCGGGCCCTCGATTGTAATGAAGGCGCCCCCGCGGTGGATGCGCGCCCCGGTCTGCTCGACGGCCAGGAACAGATCTTCGGATAGTTGCGGGCAGAATGGATCGGCCACGTTGACGTGCGCTACCAGGCCTCCGCCAAAGAAAGAGCTGGCCCGGCTGCGGGTGAAGTCGAACAGCTGGTCCGGGATGACGACATCTCCCGGCACGAAGTCCTCGCGCAGCGAACCACAGGCGCTGATGCTGACGATGCGCTCCACGCCCATCGATTTCAGGGCATAGATATTGGCGCGGAAGTTGATCTCGGAGGGCGAGATGTGGTGGCCGATCCCATGGCGCGCCAGGAAGGCGACCGGTTGGCCTTCCAGGGTGCCGGTCACGACCGGAGCGCTGGGCTGGCCGAACGGTGTGGTGAGGTCATGTTCCTCGACCTCCTTGAGCCCGGCCATGTGGTAAATCCCCGAACCACCGATGATGGCAAGCCTGTACACAGGTTATCTCCTTAATAATTCGATTATATCGCCATTCTCTTTTTGGCTGAAGCTGGCAGCCTGCCATTCAGGCTTCGTCGCCTACCCAATTAACCCCCCGATCCCGCAGCTGTACCAGGACGATCGCCTGTCCAAAACGCAACTCATCCCCGGAAGTCACCACCACCGGGGAGGTCACCTGCTGGCTGTTGAGAAAGGTCCCGTTGGTTGAATCTAGGTCTTCGATCCACCACTGGCTATGATGGTAGGACAGGCGGGCGTGGGATGAAGATACCGTCGCATCGTCCAGGGCGCAATCACAGGAGGGATCGCGCCCGATCAAGATTTCCTGGATGGAGAAACGATAGGGTGAGGCAGTCTCTCCAGCCGGCCGGAGCAGCAATACCGCCGGGACTTGCCTGGCGGACTGGAGTTCGGCATATCGCTGGAGTTCTCTCCAAATCGTCAGCAACGCCCAACCCAGGAAGGCATATAAAGCCAAGGCCAGGGCGACCCGCAAGGCGAGCAGAACAGGACCAGTCATGACCAGGACCTGTTAGAGACGCGGGTGATGCGGCGAATAAGGCTCAGTTTCCCCTGGGAAACCGCCAGTTGAACCGGTCGGATCTTGACCAAAGACCAAGCTGACCCCGGCCAGGGAAATCACGTCCCCGGGTGATAGGGTACAAGTCGGCTGTAGGGTTCCGTTGACGAAAGTCCCGCCGGTGGAGTCGAGATCGAAAATCACGAAGCGCCCGTTGATGGCGCGCAGCTGGGCGTGCACCCGGGAAACCCGCAAATCCTCGATCACCAGGTGGCTGTCCGGCAGCCGGCCAATCGTGACGACCGGTTGGGTCAGCGGGAAAACCTGATTCCCATCCACGATCAAGAAGGCATTTTCCGGAAGACCACCGGAGGCTTCACCTGCTCCAAGGGGTAGCGCGCTGGTTTCGTCCAGATTGGGTTGGCTGATCTTTGCCAAGACGCGCAGCTGGCGCGGCAGGACCTGTGGGTCTGCGGAGACCTTGACCTGCGGGGTGGCCTGGAATCGCAGCCCAGCTGCTGCGCCGGCCTGTTGCAGGTCGGCCGCCAGACTGGGAAGCAGCCCAGGATCTTCTTTCAGAACTGGAACGTAGTCCGGATGGACCACCAGGGTATACAGGTCGGGCGCCAGTGACTCCCCCAATGGCCCCAGCTGGACGCCGGCTTTCATCGCAGCGATCAGATTGTCAGCCAGGCCGGCAGCATCTCCAAAGAAAGTGAACGATCGGGCAGCACTACCCTCGACCAGCGACTGCAGACGATCCTCCCATTTTGCCAGTTTTTCTTTCAGGGTACTCATAGTAACCGCAATTATAGGAGGGAGCTAGAGTTCCTGCAAGCTCGGTCGGGGGACCTGGAAACGGCGGCTAAAGCGCCTCACGCCGGTAAAGGTCGCCCGATGGTATACTCAGATCATGAGCACTCCCCACACTCAGGCGGGCTTTCGGGAGGTAGCGCATACCGCCGACTGGGAGATCGAGGTGTGGGCGCCAGACCTGTGCATGCTGATCGAGCAGGCTGCGCGCGGCATGTACGTCCTGACCGGCACCCGCCTGGCAAGCGGGCCGCGCCTGCAACGCGCCCTGCTGCTGCCAGCCGACGACCGGGAGAGCCTGCTGGTCGGATTCCTTACGGAGCTGCTTTACCTGAGCGAGGTAGATGGCATTGGCTTTGACCGGTTCGAGCTACGCCTGGATGAGGAAAGCCTGAGCGCCAGTCTGAAGGGGGCTCACATCGAATCAATGCAGAAAGAGATCAAAGCCGTCACCTATCACGGGCTCTCCATCCGGGAGACGGAGGCCGGTCTGGAAGCCAATCTGGTCTTCGACGTTTAGAAGGATTGCGAAGAATAATCTGGATCATCGGGTTAATCTTCCTCCTGATCTTCCCCTGGAGGTGGATCCATGCTCACGTTCAAGAATCTGAAACAGGTCAACCGTTTCGAGTGGGAGATCCCCAAATCTCTGCGCGCAGATATGCGCGTCCCGGTGCGCATCTTCGCCACCCGCCAGCTGCTGGAAGCGATCATGGGCGATAAATCGCTCGAGCAGGCGATGAACGCCGCGACGCTGCCTGGGCTGGTCGGGCAGGTGGTGGTGATGCCTGATATGCACCAGGGGTACGGCTTCCCGATCGGGGGCGTGGCAGCCACGCGCCTGCCGGACGGCGTCATCTCGCCCGGCGCCATCGGCTACGACATCAACTGCGGGGTCAGGCTGCTCGGCACCCAGATCGAGTACCAGGAGATCGAGCCCTACCTGCCCGAACTGGCCTCCGCCCTCGACCGAAACTGCCCGAGCGGGGTCGGCAGGAAGGGCCACCTGAACCTGACCGACGCCGAACTGGAGCAAGTATGCCGGGAGGGCAGTCAATGGGCGCTCAAGAAAGGCTACGCCAGCCAGGCGGACCTGCGGCGGACCGAGGAAAGCGGGCGGCTGGAAGGCGGGCAGCCGGAGCGGATCAGCAAGCAGGCCAAGGGACGCGGCCGCAGCCAGGTTGGCACCCTGGGCGCCGGTAACCACTTCATCGAAGTCGACCTGGTGGACCAGGTCTTCGACCAGGAGGCAGCCCAGGCGATGGGCCTGCAGGAAGGTCACGTCACGGTTATGATCCACTGCGGGTCACGCGGCTTCGGGCACCAGGTTTGCACCGATTATGTCAAGGAATTCCAGGGCGCCGTGCAGCGCTACGGCATCCACCTTCCCGACCGGGAACTGGTGTGCGCGCCGCTGGATTCGCCAGAAGGACAGGCCTACCTGGGGGCGATGCGCGGTGCAGGGAACTACGCCTTCGCCAACCGCCAGGTGCTCGCACATTACGCCCGCCAGGCGTTCGAAGAGGTGTTGGCGGGTAAGGTGCGCAACTGGCAGCTACACCAGGTCTACGACATCGCCCACAACATGGGCAAGGTTGAGACCCACCAGGTGGAGGGCCAGCCAGTGCGGGTGTGCGTGCACCGCAAGGGGGCGACGCGCGCCTTTGGGCCGGGTTTCGCAGGGCTGCCGGACGAATACCGAGCGATTGGCCAGCCTGTGCTGGTGCCCGGCAGCATGGGCACCGCCTCCTGGGTGTTGGTCGGCACTCAGGGCAGCATGGAGCGCTCGTTCGGCTCGACCTGCCACGGCGCGGGGCGGACGATGAGCCGCAGCCAGGCCAAGAAGACCGTGCGGGGCGAGCAGCTGCGCAAAGAGCTGCAGGCGCAGGGCATCCAGGTGCGCACCGGTTCGCTGGCGGGACTGGCGGAGGAGGCGCCCCAGGCTTACAAGGACGTCGACGCGGTGGTCGAAACGGTTACCGGAGCCGGGATCGCCCGCAAGGTAGCCCGCCTGCGCCCGCTGGCCGTCATCAAGGGCTGAGCCATCCCGCGGAACATTCTCTTCGATCCGGGCGTCTGTGCAGTAGTATTTATCCAAAATTAAGGTAAAGGGGAGTCGT
>DATDRQ010000266.1:0-3437 GCA_035291645.1 Anaerolineales bacterium | reverse complement strand
AGTCGGAGTCGCCCGGGTGTTCCTTGACAGAGCCTGATCACTCAGGTACAATTCCGCTACCCTCAAGCCGGGGGCCTGTAGCGCAGTTGGGAGCGCGCTTCAATCGCACTGAAGAGGTCGCGGGTTCGAATCCCGCCAGGTCCATAGAAGTCGATCGTGATCGAGGGCCCATAGCGCAGTTGGGAGCGCGTCTCAATGGCATTGAGAAGGTCGAGGGTTCGAATCCCTCTGGGTCCACAGGTTTTGGTCAAAAAATCTGAATATTTGCAAGGCCATTGCAGGAGTAGTAAGCCATCCAGCAGCGAGCCGGGAGAGCGAGGTGGAAGCCCGGCAGGGTGTCCCTGGAACACCGTCCAGGCTGAACTCGCCTGCCGCCCCCGATGGGGCAGGCCTTACCGGTGAAAGATGATCCATTAGCCGGTAGCGGGTTTCGCTCGTTAGCGCGAACCAAAGCGGCTGATTGTCCGATGTAAAGTGCGGGACAAGCGGCAAGCAGGGTGGTACCGCGGAGAAACCCCTTCGCCCCTGGACGGCGGAGGGTTTTTGTTATCTTAAGCAGATGGTTAGGAGATTATGAGCATCGCGCTGGCAACTGCCTGGCGACCGCGGGGCGAATTGGAGCGCTTCCAGCGGTCAATCCCGGCCCTGAAGGAGGTTTACGCCTCGATAACGGTCTCCCTGCCGCCCGGCGCGGATCCGATCATCGTGCAGGCGCTGGAAGGTTTCCCAGGCCTGCGGGCGGCATTCACGCCGGATTGGTCGTGGGGACGGCACGTGAGCCTGACCACCGCTCTGGAGAGCGGGGCAAGCCACCTGCAATATGCGGACCTCGATCGCCTGCTGCGCTGGGTTGAAACCCGGCCTGATGAATGGCGGCGCATTGCCCAGGAGATCCAGCGGCATGACTGCTTGGTGATCGGGCGGACCGCAGCCGCTTACCGGACCCATCCAAGGGCTCTGGCCGAGACAGAAGCGATCAGCAACCTGGTGACCTCCTACCTGCTCGGCCAACCGCTCGACGTGAGCGCCGGTTCGAAAGGCTTCAGCCGGGCGGCGGCGGAGTTCCTGGCGGCGAATTGCCGGCCGGGCAGGGCCCTGGGCAGCGATGCCGAGTGGCTGGTGGTGCTCAAACGGGCCGGCTTTGCCATAGACAGCCTCGCAGTAGAAGGACTGGATTGGGAATCGGCGGACCGCTTCCAGGACAGGGCCGCCGGTCCGGGTGAACAGCAGCGGGCTGCCGGCGTTTATGATATGGATCCCAAGAACTGGCAGGCGCGGGTGCAGGTGGCGCTTGAGATCGTGCAGGCCGGGCTGGAAGCCCAGCAGCGGTCGCTATAGCGGCCGCTGCAGCGCTAGAAGGCGCCAGCCAGCGAACCAGGAAGAACGGCTTTACCGGTAGATGATGGACAACTTTCCGACCGAAACCAATAATTTGCTTACTTGCAGAAGAATGCAGGCTGACGGATGGAGTGATGAATGATGATCAACCAACCTGTGTATAACCCGGCAGAGATCGAGCCGAAATGGCAGGCGCGCTGGGAGGCTGACGGCCTGTACCATGCCGACATCGACCCTGCCAGATCCAAGCATTACGCCCTGACCATGCTGCCCTATCCTTCTGGCGATTTGCACATCGGGCACTGGTATGCGATGACACCCTCGGATGCGCGCGCCCGCTACAAGCGCATGCGCGGCTTCAATGTGATGTTCCCGATGGGGTTCGACGCCTTCGGCCTGCCGGCCGAGAACGCAGCCATCAAGCGCAATATCCACCCGAAGGAGTGGACCTTCGCCAACATCGAGCGGATGCGGGCGCAGCTGCGCACGATGGGTTCGATGTACGATTGGCGGCGGGAGGCGGTCTCCGCCGACCCGGAATACTACCGCTGGTCGCAGTGGTTCTTCACCCAGCTGTTTAAACACGGGCTGGCCTACCGCAAGATGTCTCCGGTGGACTGGTGCCCCCATTGCAACACGACCCTGGCGCGCGAGCAGGTGTGGGGCGAGGACCGGCATTGCGAACGATGCGGGACCCCGGTGATCAAGAAGGACCTGGAACAATGGTTCTTCAAGACCACAGCCTACGCCGAGGAGCTGCGCGACTTCTCTCACCTGGACTGGCCCGAGCGCGTGCGCACCCTGCAGACCAACTGGATCGGGCGCAGCGAGGGCGCCGAAGTGCATTTCTGGGTGGACAACGCCTCGCTGCCCGAGGGTGCGACCCTCCTGAGCGAGGAGGAGGCGCGGCTGACGGTCTTCACCACCCGCCCGGACACGCTGTGGGGGGCGACGTTTATGGTGCTGGCGCCGGAACACCCGCTGGTGGCAAAGATCGCCGCACCGGAGCTGCGCGCCAGCGTCGAGACCTATGTCCAGCAGGCGGTGCGGCAGACGGACATCCAGCGCGAAGCTGCCGACAAGGAGAAGACGGGCGTCTTCACCGGCGGGTACGCCATCAACCCGGTCAACGGGAAGCGCATCCCGATCTGGACCGCCGACTACGTACTGATCACCTACGGCACGGGGGCGATCATGGCGGTGCCGGCGCACGACGAGCGGGACTTCGCCTTCGCCCTCAAGTTCGGCCTGCCGATCCTGCCGGTGATCGAGCGCCCGGACGGGCTGACCAGGTCGTTCGCGCCGGCGAAAACGATGAAGGAAGGATTTCCTGAGGCCCTGAGCCAGGAAGGGATCCCCTTCGAACAGGGCTCAGATGGTGTGTATATATCAATCCCTCCCGAGAAGGTAGCGGCTTATACCCGGCTGGCGCGGGAGTTCATCCAGCCCGGGGCCTGGAATGAGGTGGTGGGGACGGGCTGGGCCTTCATCTTTAAGGGTGGGGTGTGGACCTGGGATTCGGTGGAGAGCGAAGCGCGCATCCTGGAACGCTGCAAGCAGCTGGGAGCGGGCGTGCGGCAGGAGCGTACCCTGATGGAGATGTTGTGGGGGTGCGAGTTCTACCGCGAGGCGCTGTACCACCACGAGTACGGGACCATGATCCACTCCGGCGAATTCAGTGGGACGCCAGGGCCTGTCGCCCGGGCGAAGGTAACCGAATGGCTGGAGGCGCGCGGCGAGGGCAGGCACGCGGTGAACTACCGGCTGAGGGACTGGCTGATCTCCCGTCAGCGCTACTGGGGCGCGCCTATCCCGATTATCTACTGCACGCAGCATGGCGCCGTGCCGGTCCCGGACGACCAGCTGCCCGTGCTGCTGCCCGAAGACGTCGAGTGGCGGCCGACGGGGGAGAGCCCGCTGAAGCTGCACCCGACGTGGAAGATCACCACCTGCCCGATCTGCGGCGAGCCTGCCGAGCGCGAGACCGATACCATGGATACCTTCATGTGCTCTTCCTGGTACCACCTGCGCTACCTGAGCCCGCACTACGACCGGTGGCCGTTCGACCCGGCCGAGTATGACTACTGGATGCCGGTGGA
>DATDRQ010000265.1:0-26939 GCA_035291645.1 Anaerolineales bacterium | reverse complement strand
CCTGCGCCAGCTGTTCGCAGCCGGCCTGGTCGAAGCCCTCTACCTGCCGATGGAAACCTCTTCCGGCGCCATCCTGCCGGCCCTGGTCACCGATCCCGAGCGGCTCGAGAAGGCCAACCCGCTCGCTCCGGTCATGCCGATCAACGGCGCCCGGGCGGTTAGCGCGCTGACCAACAAAGGATCGCCCGTCCGCCTGGGCGTGGTGCTGCGCCCCTGCGAGCAGCGCGCTCTGGTCGAGCTGGTCAAACTGCAACAGGCCAAACTAGACGGCGTGCTGCTGATCGGCGTCGACTGCGCCGGCACCTGCGAAGTCTCCGACTACTCGACCGCCCGCAAAGATGGGCGTATGAACCTGGGCGAATACCTGATCTGGGCAGCCAGCGGGCAGGACGCCCCGCCGGAGGGGTTCTCCCTGCGCCCGGCCTGCCAGATGTGCACCCAGCCCGCCCCCGAGAAGGCGGACATCCGCCTGCACCTGTTCGGAGCTGCGCTTGACCAGGCCATTCCGATCACCCTGGACGAGCCGCTTGCAACAACGCTCGATCTTAAACCGGCAGAAGCATCCACGAGCGCGGACCTGCAGGCTGCCCAGGACCGGTTGGTGGCAGCCCGGGCTCAGGTGCGCGAAAAGGAGCTGGCGGGTATCCGCGCTAAGATGAACTCGAATGGCGGGTTGCAGGGGCTGTTCGCCGACTGCCTGCGCTGCCATAACTGTATGACGGTCTGCCCGATCTGTTACTGCAAGACCTGCCTGTTCCGCACGGCAGCCTTCGACCATCCGCCGGAGCACTACCTGGCTGCTGCCCGACGCAAGGGCGCGGCCCGCATGCTGGGCGACACGCTGCTCTTCCACGCCACCCGGCTGAACCACATGAGCGCCTCCTGTGTCAGCTGCGGCATGTGCACCTCGGCCTGTCCGGTCGATATTCCGGTCGGGGCGATCTTCAGCACGGTCGGCGAGCAGGTCCAGGCGGCCTTCGAATACCACCCGGGGCTTGACGTGGACGAAGCGCTGCCGCTGATCACCTTCCAGGCCAACGAATGGACGGAGATAGGCGAGGCAAGATGACCCATTCTGGTATTGATGTCCCCCTGTCGCCCGGCTCGAATGGGCACACCCCAGCCGTGATGGTGATCGGCGGAGGCATCTCCGGCATCCAGGCCGCCCTGGATATCTCGGACGCCGGCTTCCAGGTCTATCTGGTCGAGCGCGAGTCCAGCATCGGCGGGCGCATGTCGCAGCTCGACAAGACCTTCCCGACCCTGGACTGCTCTTCTTGTATCCTGACCCCCAAGATGGCGGACGTGCCGCGCCGCTCGAACATTACCCTGCTGACCGGTTCACAAGTGGTGGCGGTAGATGGGGAGGCCGGGGATTTCCACGTAACCGTCGAGCAGCAGCCGCGCTATGTGGATATAGACAGCTGCACAGGCTGCGGCCTGTGCGCCGACGCGTGCCCGGTCGAGCTCCCCAGCCAGTTCAATGCCGGGTTGACCACCCACAAGGCCATCTTCCGGCGCTTTCCGCAGGCCATCCCGGCCGCCTTCGCGATCGACAAGCGTGAATCCCCCTGCAAGAACGCCTGCCCGGCCCATATTCCGGTGCAGGGCTACGTCGCCTTGATCGCCGAAGGCAAGTTCCCGGAAGCGCTGGAACGCGTGCGCTCGGTGGGGGTGCCCTTCGTCGGGACGCTGGGGCGGGTGTGCTACCATCCCTGTGAGAGCATCTGCAAGCGCGCCGATTATGACCAACCGGTCTCGATCTGCTCGCTCAAACGCTTCGCCTACGACGCCGGGGACGGCCAGGATCTGCCACCGCCCGCCGAGATCCGCTTTGACGAACGGGTCGGCATCGTCGGGGCGGGCCCGGCTGGGTTGACCGCGGCCTTCGACCTGCTCCGCAAAGGCTACCGGGTGACGGTGTTCGACGCCCTGCCGGTCGCCGGAGGCATGATGGCGGTTGGCATCCCGACTTACCGGCTGCCGCGCGAAGTGCTTAACCATGAAATCGAATTTATTTGTGCGATGGGGGCAGAAGTTCGGCTGAACACGCCGGTAGGCAAGGACGGCGGGCCAAGCCTGGATGACCTGCGCCGTGAATTCGACGCAGTCTTCCTGGCGGTGGGGGCGCACGGGAGCAGCCGGCTCGGCGTCCCAGGGGAAGACTTGCCTGGCGTGTTTCAGGCGCTGACATTCTTGCGCGATCTGAATCTGGACCGCCCGGTAGCGATCGGCAAGCGGGTGGCGGTTATCGGCGGCGGCAATTCGGCCATCGATGCCGCCCGCTGCGCGCTGCGCCTGGGTTCCGAAGTGCACCTGCTTTACCGGCGCTCGCGGGCGGAAATGCCCGCCGCCCCTCACGAGGTGGCCGCCGCCGAGGAAGAAGGCGTCGAGCTGACCTTCCTGGTGGCGCCGGTGCGCGTGGTGGAGAAGGGCGGGCGGGTGGTCGGAGTGGAGTGCCAGCGCATGCAGCTGGGCGAGCCAGATGCCAGTGGGCGCCGCCGCCCGGTGCCCATCCCCGGCTCGGAATTCATCGTCGAAGTCGATACCGTCATCGCCGCCATCGGGCAGAACGTCGAGTCGGAAGGATTAGGGCTGGAGACCAAGTGGGGCCGGGTGATCACCGACGGGCTCACCCTGGAGACCTCCGTGGCGGGCGTCTTCGCCGGCGGGGATGCCGTGCTGGGACCCGCCTCCGTGGTCGAAGCGGTGGGCGCCGGCATCGAAGCAGCCGAATCGATAGACCGTTACCTGCGCCGGGTCGACTTGCGCGCCGGGCGTAAGGCCTGGCGCAAGCCGCAGGAGATCGACGTGGAGGTCTTCTCGCCCGTCCGGCGCGCCGAGCGCGTCCGCATGCGCGAGCTGGCCGTGTCCGAGCGGATGGGTGGGTTCCAGGAAGTCGAGCTGGGCTATTCGGAGGAACAGGCCATCGCGGAAGCCCGGCGCTGCCTGAGCTGCGCGGTCTGCTCGGAGTGCATGCAGTGCATTACCGCCTGTACCCGCGGCGCCATTCTGCACGACGACCAGCCAAAGCGGCTCGATCTAGACGTCAGCGCCATCATCATGGCGACCGGCTTTGACCTGTTCGACCCGCACCTCAAACCCGAGTTCGGTTATGGAGTCTATCCGCAGGTGATTACCACGATGGAGTTCGAGCGGCTGGCCTCCGCTTCTGGCCCCACCGCCGGCAAGATCATCTTGAATGGCAAACCTCCCCAGAAAGTCGTCTTCATCCAGTGCGTCGGGTCGCGCGACCGCAGCCTGGACCTGCCGAACTGCTCGCGGGTGTGCTGTATGGCGGTCGCCAAGCAGGCCCACCTGGCCCACGACCGCCTGCCCGGGGCCGAGATCACCGTGTTTTATATGGATGTGCGCGCCTTCGGTAAAGGCTTCGAGGAGTTCTACGACCGGGTGCGCAAGGAAGGCGTCCTGTATCGGCGCGGCAACCCGTCCGAGATCATCCGGCGCGGGGAGCGGGTGCTGGTGCGCGCCGAGGATACCCTGCTCGGCGAATTGGTTGAAGTCGAAGCCGACCTGGTCGTCCTGGCAATCGGCATGCTGCCCCGCCAGGACGCGCAAAGCGTCGCAGGCACGCTGAATATTACCCGTGGGGATGACGGCTACTTCCTGGAGAGCCACCCCAAGCTGCGTACGGTGGAGAGCAACCTGCCCGGTATCTTCCTGGCTGGCTGCTGCCAGGGACCCAAGGATATCCCCGATACGGTTGCCCACGCAAAAGCTGCCGCTTCTGCGGCGATGATCTTACTGGCAAGACAAGGAGCTGCATATGCTTCAGATTGATAGCCGCCAATTCGTCCGAGACCAGGGCTTGCTTGCCTGCATCCAGTGCGGCAAGTGCACAGGTGGCTGCCCCATGGCGATCAAGACCCGCTTGAACCCGCGCAGCCTGATTTACCGCCTGCTGATCGCCGGGAACGGCTTCGACCTGGAAGGGTGCGACGAGCTGTGGGACTGCACGACCTGCGGCACCTGCTACAGTCGTTGTCCCAAGCAGGTCAACCCCATGGAGGCGGTCATCGGTCTGCGCAGCGCCTTCGTCGAGAAGGGCCGCGTCCACCCGAACGTTAAGACCGCCCTGGAGAGCACCTTTCGCAACGGCAACCCGCTGACTATGCCGCGCGAGGACCGCGGCGCCTGGGCGAAGGACCTGGCGGTGAAATCCATCGCAGAAGGCGGCGAGTACCTGTATTACGTTGGCTGCACTCCCTCCTACGACCCGCGCGTCCAGGGGGTAGCCCGCTCTATAGTAGACCTGATGAACCAGGCGCAGCTCGACTTCGGCATCCTGGGCAATGACGAGCCCTGCTGTGGTAGCGAGGTGCGCCGGTTGGGCGAGGCCGGTCTGTTCGAGATGATGGTCGAGGAGAACACCGAGCTGTACAAGGAAACGGGAGTGGAGAAGATGTTCACCACCTCTCCGCACTGCTTCAATGCCTATAAAAAGGATTACCCGCAGAACGGCCTGCAGGTCCAGCACTACACCCAGGTTCTCGCCGGGCTGGTCGGCGAAGGCGCCCTGAAGTTCTCCGGCAGCTTCGAAAAGACCGTCACCTACCACGATCCGTGCTACCTGGGCAAGCACAACAGCGTCTTCGACGAGCCGCGCCAGGTGTTGAACAGCATCCCGGGCGTCGAGCTGGTCGAGATGGACCGCTCGCGCGAGAAGAGCCTGTGCTGCGAAGGCGGCGGCGGGCGTATGTGGCTCGAAGGGACCAACCCCGGCACCCGCCTGGCCCAGCTGCGCGTCCAGGAAGCCCTGGACACAGGCGCGCAGGTGCTGGCGACCGCCTGCCCGTTTTGCCTGCTCACCTTAGAAGAAGCGGTCAAGCACCTCAACGCCGAAGAGCGCCTGCGAGTGATGGATATCGCCGAGATCGCTGCCCAGGCATTATAAGGATAATGACCATGATTAAACGGAAACGTTGGGAAGATCTCAGCCAGGGCCAGCGCGCCGCCATCCTGATCATGGGATCAATTCAGATCCTGCTGCTC
This sequence comes from Anaerolineales bacterium, assembly GCA_035291645.1. GTDB lineage: Bacteria > Chloroflexota > Anaerolineae > Anaerolineales > UBA4823 > DATDRQ01. The sequence continues at coordinate 21,926 of DATDRQ010000265.1, read as the reverse complement.
GCATTAGCGCTGTGGGATATCCGTAAGCGCCCTGCCGAGGGGATAGCCGGCAGCAAGACCATGTGGGCCATGATCTCTTTTGTCAATTTCCTGGGTCCGCTCGCCTATTTCCTGTTCGGCAGAAAGCGCCTGCCGGACCCGACCCGCTACATCGTGCTCTAGGAAACACAAACGGAAATCGGAGAGTCTATTGATGGCCTTTACCCCACGCGTTGGCGTCTACGTCTGTCACTGCGGGATCAACATTGCCGCCACGGTCGATGTCGCCGCGGTCGCCCAGTTCGCCTCGGGTCTGCCGGGTGTGGTCGTCTCACGCCACTACACCTACATGTGCTCGGATCCGGGGCAGGTCTTGATCAAGCAGGATATCGCCGACCTGAACCTGAACCGGGTGGTGGTGGCTTCATGCTCCCCCCTGATGCACGAGCCCACCTTCCGGGCGACCGTCACGGACGGCGGGCTGAACCCCTACTGCTTCGAGATGGCCAACATCCGTGAGCAGTGCTCCTGGGTGCATCCCAACGAGATGACCACCACGCTTAAAGCCATGCAGCTGGTCGCCTCGGCGGTCGCCAAGGCGGCCCGGTTGGAGCCCCTGCAGGTCCGCCAGGTCCCGGTGACCCCGGCTGCGCTGGTGATCGGCGGCGGGATCGCCGGACTGGAATCAGCGCTGGATATCGCCGAGGCCGGGTTCGAAGTTACGCTGGTCGAAAAAGATAGCCGTCTGGGCGGGCACGCTGCCCGCCTGTACAGTACTTTCCCTTCACTCGAGGGTGCGCCCGGCATGATCAACCCGGTGATCGAACAGGTCCAAAATCACCCGCGCATCCGCGTGCTGCTGGGAGCGCAGGTGGCTGAAGTTGGCGGGTATGTCGGCAACTTCAATGTCAAGGTCAGGCAGGGCGAGGCAGAGATCGAGACTGCGGTCGGCGCGATCGTAGTGGCGACCGGGTTCGAAGCCTTCGACGCCCGGCGTAAGCCGGAATATGGCTACGGTCAATATCCACAGGTGATCACCACGCTGGATTTCGAGCAGCTGCTGGCAGGTGAGATCAAGATCGGCGAGCGCGTCCCGCAGAAAGTGGCCTTCATCCAATGCGTGGGCTCACGTGACCAGACCCTGGGTAACCCTTACTGCTCGCGGGTGTGCTGCATGGTTACCGCCAAGCAGGCCCGCCTGGTCAAGCAGAAACTGCCCCAGGCCGAAGTCAACGTCTTCTACATGGACGTGCGTACCTTCGGCAAGGGATTCGAGGAGTTCTACGACCAGGCGCGCGAAGACGGCGTCCTGTACCGGCGCGGCAACCCTTCCGAGATCATCCGCCGGGGAGAGCGGGTAGTGGTGCGGGCCGAGGACACCCTGCTCGGCGAGCCGGTGGAGGTGGAGGCCGACCTGGTGGTACTGGCGGTCGGCATGACCCCGCGCGCCGACACCGACGCGGTTGCCGGGCTGCTCAAGTTGGCCCGCTCGGCGGACGGTTTCTTCCTGGAAGCGCACCCCAAGCTGCGCCCGGTCGACACCGCCTTAGCCGGTCTATATTTAGCAGGCGCCTGCCAGGGGCCGAAGGATATCACCGACACTGTCTCGCAGGCGCGCGCCGCCGCCGCTGCCGCCCTGATTCTGCTGATGCGCGGCCAGGTGCCGGTGGAGGCCGCCACATCGTTCGTTGAGGAGGATCTGTGCGCCGGTTGCGGGCAGTGCGCCCAGGTCTGCTCCTTCTCAGCCCTGAGCCTGCACCCGGTGCGCGGCGTGATGACCGTCAACCCGGTGCTCTGTCAGGGCTGCGGCGCCTGCGCCGCCGCCTGTCCGTCCGGCGCAATTAACGTGCACCACTTTACCTTCGAACAGTTTATGGCCCAGATCGAGGCTCTCTCAGGAGATCTTCCGGAAGTGATTGCGATCCCGGTGGAGAGCCCCCTATTGGTTGGTGTATAAAGATCCAGGAGGTATCGACATGGCTACGAATTGGTTACTCTTGACCCATGGCGACCCGCTCGAAACGGTGCGGGATTTCTTGCTCTGCCTGTGGGAGCATAGCCAGATGGATGGGATGCTGGTGCCGCGCTTCCAGTCTGAGACCGGCGGCATCGAGCCTTATCTGGTTCAACAGGCTGCGGATCTCAAGGCGACCGACCCGTTTTCACCGCTGGTCGCCGGCAATGCCGCCCGGCAGGTGGCCCAGCTCTCCAGGGAACGCCCCCACGCCAGGTTCGTCGCCGTGCTGCGCCCTTGCGAAACCCTGGCCCTGGAGCGCCTGTCCCGCCGCGGGCTGGTCGACCTGAGCGAGTGGCTGGTGATCGGCGTCGACTGCCTGGCCAGCTTTCCGACTGAGGATTTCCAATGGCGGCTGGAGCGCGCCGGCGGGTCAGAAGCGCTGACCTACCAGATGCTGCAGTTCGCCCGCCAGGGCGGCATCGCCCCCTACCGCTTCCGGGGCGCCTGCCAGATGTGCGATCACCCCTCCTGCCAGAGCGCGGACCTGATGATCGGACTGGTAGGCCTGCCCGTGAGGGAGAACGTGCTGGTAATGGCGAAGGACGAAGCCACGGTCCGCCGGCTGGGACTGCACCACACCACCGACGGTCCGGCGCCGGGTAAATTGGTCGCCCAACGCGAGCGAGCCATTGCCCGGCTGCGCCGGCGGCGCATGAAGACCTACCAGCGCCAGGCTGCCGGCCTGCCAGCCACGCTGCCCGCCTCGCTGGACCAGATGGTGGAATTATGGGCTGAATGTGTACCATGCCAGGAATGCATGCTGGCTTGCCCGGTGTATGCCGGCGAGCTGGATTCTCTCGGTACCGACGGCCCGATTCAGCGAGAAGCTGTCCGCCGCTGGCTGCAGGATTGCTTCGCCTGCGGGCTGTGCGATGAGGCCTGCCCGAAGGAATTGCCCGTCTCCACCCTGATCACCCGCCTGGTGCTGCAACCGGTCGCGGTCTAGGAAAGAATTGAGAGGAAAAGCCGATGCCTCTGCGTGAACAGATTGACCCGCTCCGCATCCAGTCGATCCTGCGCCTGGTCTTCTCACAGCCGCGCCCGCCGGTAGCCCGCTGCCGCCTGCTCAGCTCGGGTTTCGGTCCCTCCTATATGCTGAAGACCGGCGACGACCTGACCGGGCAGAAGGCCTGCCTGGGTTGTGGCTGCTGCATGGACGCCTGCCCGGTGCTGGCGCGCGACCCCAGGCGCCGCCTGCGCACCGAATCGCGCACCTCCCTGGCCCTCGAGACCCTGGTCGGCGAGGATTGCGACCGCTGCGGGAATTGCGCCCTGGCCTGCCCGCAGGTCGACCCGACCATCAAGCACTTCCTGGTCCAGACCCACCTGGCGGAAGGCATGGCTCAGTTGCTCGCCCGGGCTACTTCGGATGAGATGTTCGTCCTGGACTTGCTGCTGGCCCCGTAAGCCCCGAGGAATCGCCCATGACCGAGATCTTTATTTACAATCAGCGCTACGATATCCCCGAGGGCCTGACCATTCTCAAGGCCTTCGAATGGGCTGGTTTCAGGTTGACGCGCGGCGTCGGCTGCCGGGGCGGCTTCTGCGGCGCCTGCGGCACCGTCTACCGCATCAGCGGCGATTACCGCCTGCGCTACGCCCTGGCATGCCAGACCGTCATCCTACCAGGCATGGTGCTCGGCCCGATCCCGTTTTTCCCGGCTCAGAGAGCCAATTACAGCCTGGAAGCGCTCGCTCCCGAGGGCAGCACCCTGCTCGAGCTGTACCCGGAACTCACCCGCTGCTTCGGCTGTAACACCTGCACCAAGTCCTGCCCGCAGGAGCTCGACGTGCTCGGTTATGTCTCGGCGGCGCTGCGCGGCGATATCCCGGCGCTGGCGGATGCCTCCTTCGATTGTATCCAATGCGGCCTGTGCGTGGCGCGCTGTCCGGCGGAACTCGTCCCGCCCAACGTCGCCCAGCTGGGGCGTCGCCTCTATGGGAAGTACCTGGCGCCTCCTTCAGGGCACCTCCAGCGGCGCGTCCAGGAAGTCCAGGCTGGCGTCTTCGAGGCCGACCTGGCAGAACTCAAAGCCCTGCCCCTGGCTGAGCTCAAGGCCCGCTATGAAGCCAGACAGATTGAAGCCTGATCAGAGGATAGCCTTACCGGGTTTATAGCCATGGACTTCACCTTCCCGTCCGATACACTTATGCTGCGCGATATGTTGCGCCGCTTCTTACTGAAGGAAGCCCGCCCGCTGGAGATGAAATACTTCCAGACCGGCGAGCTGGACCGCCAAGAACAGGCCCGCCTGCGCCAGGCAGTCCAGCAGCTCGGGTTGTGGGGATTGATGGTGCCGGAGGAGTTCGGCGGCGGCGGGCTCGACACCGTGACGGCCTGTGTCATCGAAGAGGAGCTCGGCACAACCTTCGTTCCGGTCGAGATGGGGGAGATCTCACCTATCCTGTATGCCTGCCAGGGAGAGCAGGTCACCCGCTTCCTTGAACCAGCCCTGGAGGGCAGCCGCCGGGCGATTATGGCGGCGCGCGAGCCCGGTCTGGAAGGGCTCGAACCGGAATCCTGGGGCACGACCGCTGTCCCGACGGGTGATGGCTTTGTCCTCCATGGTCGTAAAGCCTTGAGCATGGCCCCCACCGGGGAGGATTTCCTGGTTGTGTTTGCGAAAGCGCCGCAGGGCCTGTCAGCATTCCTGGTCGATAGCGAATCAGCCGGATTATCCATCGCCAGGGACGGGCAGGTCCTCCTGAAGTTAGAAGGTTGCCACATCAATCAGGCGGACACCCTGGGAGAACCGGGGCAGGCGCTCCACCTGGGTGCCGGGGAGGCGCCCCGCGCCTGGATCCGCACCGGCGCCCGCTACGTCGGCATGGGCGAGCGCTTGATCGAGATGGCCGCCGAGCACGCTCGCACCTGGGTCTCGCTCGGCGCCGAGCTGTCCGTCCGCCCGGCGGTACGCCGCATGCTGGCGGAGATGCGTGTGGATGTCGAGAGTGCCCGCTGGCTGGTATACCATACTGCCTGGCTGGCGGACACGAATCCCGCCGGCGGCCTGCGCATCCCGGCGGCTCAGGTGCGCCTGGCGACCGGCGAGATGCTGCGCCGGGCGGTGGATCGCACGACGATGATCTTCTCCGGTCCCGGCCCCTCCCCGCAGATCGACCCGCACTGGCTCGTCCGGAGCCTGGTTTCTCCGCAGACCTTGGAGGCGGCCCTGGAATTCGCCCGCCAGGCCATCGCCGCCGAGCTGCTCGAACTCGAAACAGTGGAAAGCGGGCCTGGTTAGTGGTGTTCGTCCTGTATCCCTCTCCTGGACCGGTTTGACCGGCTGTTCATGAGAGGTCGAAAGGATAGATTTCCATGAATGTGAACCGGATCGTCGAGGTGCAGAACGGGGATACCCTCGGAGCCTTGCGAGACTTCCTGGCAGGTTGGTGGGATCAGTACGGGGTGGACGCCATGCTGGCTCCCTGTGAGACTCCGGATGGTTCTTCGATCGCCACCCGCTTGATCACCGATAAGGAAAATTTGTCCGGGGTAAACCCGTTTGCCCCGGTGATGTTAAGCAATGCAGCGCGAACGGCTAGCCAGTTCCTGCTCGAGCACCCGGCGGAGCGTTTGATCGTGTTGTTGCGACCGTGCGAGCTACGTGCCCTGGGTGAGTTGCTGAACAGGCATAGGGATACCCGGGAAGCGACCGGGGCGGTTTTGGTTGGGGTGGATTGCCTGGGTACGCTACCTCCCGAAGAGTATTTCCGGATGATCCAGCGCAGCAGCCCGCAAGAGGTAACCCGGGAAGCGTTGCGTAACGCGACCACGGGCGGCTTGCGGCCGCAACAATTCCGCACTGCCTGCCAGTTGTGCGATTCACCCGCCCCGAGGGGTGCCGACCTGGTTATCGGGACACTGGGAGTCGAAACGCAACAGTGCCTCCTATTCATCGCCAGGGATGAGGAGACCGCCCGTCGCCTGGGATTGGCAACGCTAATCGATATCGCAGCCAGCGAGTATCAGGTATCTCACCGCGAGACCGTCGCCGGGGCAGTTGCCGACCTACGGACTGCCGTGCGCAAAAGCCGGTATGCCGATCTGAAGGAAGCCAGCCGGATTGATGACCTGGGGCGGCTGCTCGCCTGGTTCGCCCGCTGCGACCTGTGCGGCAAATGCCTGGAAGCCTGCCCTGTGTACGAGGGCGAACTGGACGGCTTCTTTGGCAGGACCCGGAGCCACCCAACACAACCCCCGCCGCTCGCCGGGCTGGCGGCAGTCGGCCGCTGGCTGGCTGCCTGTTCCGGCTGTGGCATATGCGAGCAGAACTGCGAACGGAAGGTTCCACTGACCCCATTCCTATCCGCCCTCAATCATAGTATCCGTGAAGAGATGGGCTACGTCCGTGGGGAGGCTAGCTTCCCCTTTTCATGAAACCGGGAAGCCCGCCTCTAAGGCCCCGTTGATTTACAGAGGAAATCATGCCCTATCCTACCCCATTAAACGATAGTCTGCTCCTGGTGGAAGCGTCCCGAGAACGTCGCCTGCAGGAGACCTTCCCGCGCCTGTCGGCTGAGGAACGGCAAGCCATCCTGCGCGCCTTCCACCCCGATTACATCGCCGAAGCCTTTCAGACCCTACGCCTCGGCTCTAACCAGGGAGATCGGACGCCGCGCGAGCTGGCCGTAGTTCTAGAGGGGGCGCCTCTCCTCAGCCGGGAAAGCCTCATTGGAAAAGAACCGGATGCCGTTTTCGATGTACTGGTTATCGGTGGAGGCGGCGCCGGGGCCAGCGCAGCCCTGCTAGCCCGCGAAAATGGCGTCCAGGTGCTGTTGGCGACTAAATTACGCTTCGGGGATGCCAACACCATGATGGCCCAGGGCGGGATCCAGGCGGCAGACAAGGAGAACGACTCACCTGCCATCCACTATCTCGATGTCTTCGGGGGTGGAAACTTCAGCAATGACCCGGACCTGGTCGAGGCCCTGGTCGCGGACGCCCCCGGGGTGATCGCCTGGCTGGAGTCGCTCGGTGCTATGTTCGATAAGGAACCGGACGGGACTCTGCGCACGATCCACGGCGGCGGCACCAGCCGCAAGCGAATGCACGCCGCCCGCGATTACACCGGCGCCGAGATCATGCGCACCCTGCGCGACGAGGTACGCTCGCACGGGAACGGGACGCAGCCAGCCATCCAGGTGTGGGAGTTCCGCCCGGCGGTTGAACTGCTGCTCGACGAGCAGGGGCGCGCCGCCGGGGCCGTCTTCAAGGACCTCGACAGTGGCCGGCTGATGATCGTGCACGCCCGGGCGGTGATCCTGGCGACCGGTGGAAGCGGGCGGCTCCACTACCAGGGCTTTCCCACCACCAACCACTACGGCGCCACAGGCGATGGGCTGGTGCTGGCCTACCGGGTTGGCGCCAGGCTGGCTTTCATCGACACCATGCAATACCACCCGACCGGTGCTGCATTCCCGGAACAGATCCTCGGCCAGCTGGTCACTGAAAAGGTGCGCGGCCTGGGTGCCCAGGTAGTGAATGCCGGTGGCGAGCAGTTCGTCTTTCCACTGGAGACGCGCGACGTCGAATCGGCGGCCTTTATCCGTGAGTGCACCGAGCGCGGCGGGGGCGTGATCACTCCCACCGGGCAGCCGGCCGTCTGGCTGGATTCCCCGATGATCGATAAGATCCACGGGCCTGGCGCGATCGCCCGCGAGCTGCCCGCCATGGTGCGGCAGTACAGGCGCTTCGACATCGATATGATCCACGAGCCGATCCTGGTCTATCCCACCCTGCATTACCAGAACGGCGGCATCGCCATTAAACCGGATGGCAGTACAGATGTGCCCGGGTTGTTCGCCGCCGGGGAAGCCGCCGGAGGCATCCACGGGCGCAACCGGCTGATGGGCAACAGCCTGCTGGACATCTGCGTATTCGGCCGGCGGGCGGGGAAAGCCGCGGCGGAGTATGCCCGGACAGCCACGCCAGGCCAGCCTGGGCTGGATCACCTCGCCGCTTGGGTATCCGCTCGCCGGGAGGCCGGGCTTGTGGAAGCAGAATCATCGCCGGTTTTGCTGCCGGATTACACTCGCAGGTAAAAGTGCGCGATAATTGAAGTAAGGATAGCCGTAACACACAGAACGACCCGCTTTGTTTGGACCTGGGTTACTGGTTAGACCCAGGCCCTCTCAAGCGGGTCGTTTGTCTGAGAAAAGTTTCCCCCATCCAAGCTACTGCTTTTAATGTCCCCTCTCACCCGAACGAGACGTTCGAACGTTCAAAAGACCGGTAATTATCGGACTATGGTTTCTGGCGAATATTCACACCCTGTTCATCGGTGTGGATTTCGTACGTCTGCCCGTTCACATCCAGGGTGATGTTGTACCCAGGCGTGATCACCTCCACACAGGCCTCATCGGCCTGCGGAAGACCGAGACAGGCGTCTGGCCACTCGACCGGCTCCGCCGAAACCACCCGGATCTGGTCGAAGTCCACGCCCAGCGAATCGCTTAAGAATCTTCGGGCTTCTAAAGCAGCCGCCGGCAGATCGCCGGGTAGCGCTGTTCCTACTGCTCCTGGTTGGTTGACGGCCTGTGAGCAGGCCGAGAACAAAAATATTAACACCACTGCTAGGATCACAGTGAATTTGCTTGGTATCATTTTGTTAATCGTTCCTTCCAGATCATTCAAATCAAGATCATTGTAACTGGAGAAACATCCCACAACAATAAGGAAGAAACCTATTTGTCTGGTAGGGGAATCCCTATCGGATTTTTGAGAGTTATCAATCGTCTAAGTCCAATGGATTAACGGGCAATCACCCTCCGCCAGGTACGATCCCACAGTTTATAGACATAGGCTTTCACCGGATGCGTCCGCAAGCCGGAAGGTTTTCCCCCGATAAGGGCGGCCAACAACTCTGCCGGGCTGCCGACCGGAGATCTGGGAACCTCCACCCAGGCAACGCCGATATCGGCGATGGTGTGAGCATCGGTACCGGCGCTCATCGGCAGGCGACGCGCTTGCGCCCATTCGGCCGCCACCCGGTTCCAGGTTGCGCGCGAAACGCGGGCGTTAAACGCTTCGACGATGTTAATGGCATCGGCCACCCGCTCAAGCGCAGCGGGCGTCAGCCGCCAGCGCTTCAGCGGGTCGAAACCATGTGGCAGCAGGACCAGACCTCCCTGAGCGATGATTTGTTCGACGGTATCTTCTGGCGATAACCCCTCTTCAATTTTTTCCTTCAGGAACAAACCGATGATCTCCCCTTCGCTGGTCGAGACCTCCTCGCCAACGATGATCGTGAGCGCAGGTTGGCCCGATTCAGTCTCGCTCTCGACCATCGCCTTGAGTTCCTGCGCACCCCAGATCTGGTTATGATCGGTGATCGCCTGAACATGAATCCCCCGTTTTCGGCACCGGACCGGGATGCTGGTCAGCGGGGTACTGCAATCGTGGGAGGCCTGGCTGTGACAGTGTAGATCGATGCGCATCACCGCTGCCGGAACGACAGGCGCCTGCGCCTCGCTTCGTGAGACCGGCGCTTCTTCCAGCGTGAGTTGGTCCTTAACCACCATCACCGTATCCTGCTTTGCTAATCCTTCTTTTCAACCTTCGTCCCCGGTAGCAGTAGCCGAACAGCGCCTGGAAGTACTTCCAACCGGATCACCTCTTCCTTACGCTGAGCGGGTTTTCGGCGAGCCTTCTTGGATGGTCCATCCTGCATCTCCGGCAGGACCATCGCATCATAATGGATGGCAAATCCTGTCCGGACGAACTCCAGCAACCGCCCCCGGTGGATCTCGTAAGCCGGATGATCGACCAGCTCATCCCGCAACATGCGGGTAAAAAAAGATACCCACTCTCCGCGAGCCTCCTCTTTGATCAGGACGACGTCGAATAACCCGTCTCCGGTGTCAGCTTCCGAGGCCAGCCTCAAGCGTGGTCCCATCAACGGGGTGTTGAACGCCTCGACCAGCAGGTATTTGCCTCCCAGGTCTTTCCCATCCAGGCGGAGATTACAGGTTTCCACCCGATAATCTGTCAGCGTCTTTAATATTGAATCCAGCCCTCGCAATAAGCTTTTGCCTTTATCGGGCTCATACCGGTGCAGGACTTCTGCAAATAGCCCGTAGCCGGCTGCTTCCAAGAAATAATCTTCCCCCCAGGAAGAATGGATGCACCCAATGTCAAGAGCTCTTTCCTGCCCAGAACTTAATCTGGAGACGATCTCCAACGGGTTGCCGGAAATCCCCAAAGAGACGCCAAGATTATTGGCAGTTCCAAGCGGAACCGGGGCTAGTAAGACGTCCTTTCCTGCCAACCGTGAAGCCACCGCCCGGATCGTGCCATCCCCCCCAGCCGCGACGACGAGACCTTCCACATTTCGCAAGGTTGCATCCAATTCATCTTCTGTGTCGGTCGGTGAATACCAGGCTTCGAATCCGGCATTTTTCAAGGCCCCCAGGAGATCTTCCACCCCGACCTGAGCTGTCCTCCCTGCGTTTGGGTTATAAACTAACGTCGCTTGCATTGATTGAGTGCCTTTCTTCAGTATGTTGGGATTGACCCGGATTAATACGTAAGATTCCGCAAGTTTGGGAGGGATTACCCTACCAGGATTCGTTAGCGGAGCCTGACGACAATCTGGTGCGGCAGGCCATCATCCCGCAGCTGCACTTCTGAACCTGCCAACAGCTCTCCATCCAGATGGACTTCTTGTACACCCTTACCGGCGCCGTTTGCGTTATTCACCTGGATCTGGTATGAACTGCTGCCGAAACGATACCTCAGGCTGAAAGCCGGCCAGTCACGCGGGATACACGGCTGGAAGCTTAAGATTTCCCCCGCGCGCCGCAGCCCAAGGATGGCTTCTAAGCCCAGGCGGTACATCCAGCCCGCCGAGCCGGTATACCAGGTCCAGCCGCCTCGCCCGGTATGCGGCGCAGTGCTGTGAACGTCCGCGGCAACCACGTAAGGCTCGACCCGGTAGCGCTGCGCTTTCTCCGGCGTGTCGCTGAGCAGGATCGGGTTGATCAGCTGGAACAGGGACACACCCCGGTCTACCTGGCCCAGCTCGGCAAAGGCCCACACCGCCCACAAGGCAGCGTGCGTATACTGACCCCCGTTTTCGCGGATGCCTGGTGGGTAGCCTTTGATGTATCCCGGATCACGCGGGGTGTGGTTGAAAGGCGGGCGAAAGAGCAGGATCAGGCCATCCTCTGGCAGGACCAGCTGGTTGGCTACCGACTCCATTGCCTGGATCGCCCTGGATGGCTCGCCTGCTGCGGAGAGAACCGCCCAGGATTGCGCCAAAGAATCGATCTGGCACTCGCGATTCTTCGCAGAACCCAGCATACTCCCGTCGTCATAATAAGCCCGGCGATACCAGCTGCCATCCCAGCTGTTCGCCTCGATACATTGCGCCACATCCCTCGCCCGTTCATCGAAGTGCGCGGCCAGACCATCTTCTCCACGCGTGCGGCAGATCAGCGCGAATGAAGTCAGGGTATCGTGCAGGAACCATCCCAGCCAGACGCTTTCTCCCCGGCCCTCGTCTCCTACCCGGTTCATCCCATCGTTCCAGTCACCGCCTCCCATCAGAGGCAGCCCGTGAATCCCGGCGGTGTCGCCCTTCTGGATCGCCCGTTTACAATGCTCGAAAAGTGAGCGTGGTTGTGAGCGCGTGCTGGACTGCACGTAGCGGTCCTTCTCTTCCAATCCCAAAGGCATCCCAACCAGAAAAGGCGCTTCCTCGTCCAGGATCGAACAATCTCCGGTCACCTCGACGTATCGAGCGGTGACGTAGGGCAGCCAGAGCAGGTTGTCCGAGATGCGCGTCCGCAGCCCTCTTCCGCTGGGAGGATGCCACCAGTGCAGTACATCTCCGGCTTCGAACTGGTATTCGGCCGCCCGCAGGATGTGTTCCCTGGCGATCTCCGGACGGGTGTGAAGCAGCGCCAGCACGTCCTGGAGCTGGTCGCGAAAACCATAAGCTCCGCTCGATTGGTAAAGCGCCGAACGGCCCCACAGCCGGCAGGATAAGTCCTGGTAGAGCAGCCAACGATTCATCAGGATATCCATGGAAGGTTCTGGCGTCTCAACCTGGATGCTTCCAAGCAGGTCATCCCAGTACTCGCTGACCTGTTCCCAGGCAGCCTGGACTTGACTGGCATCCTGGTATCGCGTGATCAGCGCGTGGGCCTCCTTCCGGTCCTTCCCCTGCCCAAGCAGGAAGTACACCTCCTCGGAACTCCCCGGGGCAAGGTCAACATGCAGCTGGATAGCCGCACACGGGTCAAGGCCAGGCAGAACCGTGCCGGCGAGCCCAATCCGGTGTAGCGCCGCCGGGCTCTGGCGGCTGCCCATGCGACCGAGGAACTCGGCCCGGTCCGCCGTCAGCCCGTGGGCGTCCTTACTGGGCGCCAGGAAGGCTACCCGTCCGCCGAACTCGGTGTTATAGGGGTTGCGGGCCAGCAGCGTCTGGTGGTCGACATCGAATTCCGGGATGATGTAAGGCTGCATATCTTCCCGCGCAGTTCCCAGCACCCATTCGGCGTAATAGGTTATCGTGACGCGCCGGATGTGACTCCAGGTATTCGTCAGGCGTAGCTGGATGATCTTGACCGGATCCTCGATCGGTACGAACATACGGGTCTGCTGGATAAGACCGTGGCTGTGGTGTGTAAATGTGGTATAGCCTGCGCCATGCCGGATCAGGTAAGGAGCATCCTCACGCGCCGGCAGCGGGGTCGGCGACCAGATCTCACCTGTCTCCTCATCCCTCAGATAAATGGCTTCCCCATGCGGGTCCTGGACGGGATCGTTGAACCAGGGGGTCAAACGGTTCTCGCCGCTGTTGACCGCCCAGGTGTTCCCGCCGCCCGTTTCGGAAACCATAAAACCGAATTCGGGGTTTGCGATGACGTTCACCCAGGGGGCAGGAGTCCATTCTCCGGGTCGCAGATAGATCACGTATTCCCGGCCATCCGGCGTGAAGCCCCCCAGCCCGTTATCGAACACCAGGTCAACGGGTCTTTCTAAGAATGGCTCGGATACTGCGGCCCATTCTTCAGCCATCGGTACCAGCGCGGGCAGAGGCGGCGGGCCCTCTTGTCGAGACAGTTGCGCCTCCAGACTACCCAGCGAACCATCCAGGACCACCCGGGCCGCGCTGGCAAGGAGGATTTGATCCTCCTGAGGGATGAATTCGCTGCGCAGCAGGAATATCCCTCCGGGACGATTCAGCCAGGGGTCGCCCTCGTAGGTCGTGATTAATCGCTTCAGCAGAGTCGCCAGCTCTTGCTGGTAACCTCCGGGCTCCTGGTTCATAATGACCAGGTCGACTCTCAGACGATGTCTCCGCCAATACGCATGGGCGCGTAAGAGATCTTCCACCAGGTCGATCTCCTGCGGGGTGGTGACCCGCGCCATCACGATCGGGTTATCCCCGGAAATCGAATATGCCCATAGAGTTGGCTGGCCCGCAGTATTGGCTTCCAATATATTCAGCCCGGCGCGCAGCGCGATATGCGGATAGAACAGGTAGGAGAGGATTTTCTGGTATCGGGCCAGCTGCTCGGAGTCGATCTCCAGCTGGCGCATCTCGATCTCACTCTGCGCCCGAGCTTTGGCAAAAGCCAGCTCCACGCTGGCCCGATTCTGGTAGGCGGAAATCGTATCCAGGACCGCCTGGCGAGATGAGCCGGCCGCGGTCAGGAAAACGACCTGGGCGGTCGCGTGTGGCTCCAGCACGATTTCCGTTCCTAGGCTGAAGATCGGGTCGAGAGTCGCCCCGGTCGTTCCTGAGAAAGCTCGAGCGCCGACGGCGAGGGGAGCGTGCAGCGATCCTCCGCGGCCGAGAAAGCGCAGCCGGTCGGTTTCCCAAAACACTGCCTCCGGATGGCGAGATGTAGGCAGCATGGCATGGACCAGAACAAGGGATTCTTCCCTGGCCTGGCGCGCCCGCCGCCGGAAGAGCAGAGCTCTCTCCTCAGGTAAATATTCGCTTTCGATAAAGAGTTTGTTGAATGCCGGGTGGCGTTGATCGACCTCGTGCTCGGCCATGGCTACCTCGCCGTAGCTCGCCAGCACCAACCGGTATTTATCCGCGCTATGGTTTGTGAGGATCAAGCGCCGGATTTCGAGGTCTTCCGTGGGTGGTACGGTGATCTCCTCGAGCAGCGAGAGCTGTTGGACCTGGCTGCGGAAAGCCACCATGTGCGGAGAGAACTGCACCTCCCGCTGTTCGGTAGAGGGAGACACCGGCTGTTGGCTGGCAGAGCGCAGTTCCCCACGGTCCAAATCGTGGACATAAATCCATGTCCCCCATGCATCCAGGGTACTATCCGCCCGCCAGCGGGTTAAATCTTTATCCTTCCAGCGGCTGAACCCACCCCCGCCATTTGTGATCAGTACGCTATAACGACCATTGGATAGCCAATGGACGAGTGGTGATGGCGTGCCGGTCGGGACGTGCCAGGGCCGCGCCTCCACTTGAGACCTTCCGGGCAGGACATCCGTGGCTTCCTGGGGAGGCCGCTCAACCGGGGCCTGGTAGGAGATCTGCTCCTGGAGCAGCAGCTCGAAGCTTTGAATGCGCGGGTCAGCATGAAACCGGCTCACCAGGCGGTTTTCACACAGCGAATTGGCAATAGACAGCAAAATCATCCCCTGGTGGTGAGACATGAAGGAACGCACCAGGGCATAACGTTCCCCGGAGGGCAAACGTGAGCGGGTAAAATCAATCGCTTCGTAGAACCCATAGTCGCCCGCAGCGTTCAGTTTCAGCAACCGGTGAATGTTATCCAACACTGTTTTCGGTTCAAATGGTAGTGCAAGCAGGGAAGCGTACGGGGCGATCACCTGGTCTTCTCCCAGGCCGCGCTTATAGCCCAGCTCGGGTACGCCGAACGCACGGTACTGGTAGTTCATGTGGTTATCGAACAGGTAGTAACCCGACTCGGAGATACCCCAGGGAAGGTCTAGTTGATCGGCGTAGCCGATCTGGGCCCGGATGGCGCCCAGATCGCTGGTCGCCAGGAGGGAGTTGTCGAAGTGTCTCGTAAAAAGTGCTGGCATGAGATATTCGAACATCGTCCCGCTCCAGGAAACCAGGCTGCGCACGCCATCTAGCAGGGTAACCGGGCGGGCCAGGTGTAGCCAGTGACTTTGCGAAATATCGCCTTTCGCGATCGCTACCAGGCTCGCCAGGCGGGCCTCCGAGGCTAGCAGGTCATAGTGGTTGTGGTCGAGTTGCCCAAGCTCCAGGTTATAACCTATGTGGAAAAGCTCACGTTGATCATCAAATAAGAATCCGAAGTCCGTCTCTTGAACGATCGCCTCCGCCCGATCGGCAATCGAGGCGAACGTCTGTAACAGGTCCAGAGCATTGCGCAGGCCTTCCTGTATGGCTTTCTCCAGCTGCTCGATCCATTCTCCCAGCTGCTCGACCTCCCCTTGGGCAGCCGCCACTTCTTTCGCCAGAGTGCGGACCCGGGCGATCGCCGCCGGTGCCTGCCTTTCGATTTCAGGGATATCCTTCAGGTGGGGGTTGGCTGGTAGCAGGGCGCTCAAATCCTCCCAGGCAGAGGCCAGGTCTGTCTCCTTCTCGACCCTTTGTAGCAACGTGGGTATCTCTTCCATGAAAGACCATGGCGCCAGTGCCTCGGCGTCCCGGCGCATCTCCAGGAGGTGGTAGTTCGCCCGTTCTGTCCAGGTGCGCAGATTGTTCAGCGCGGCTTCATCCAACGTGGACGAAGCCTTTTCAATCGCATCCAGCAAGATATCGCCAAGCTCGCGCAGCCCTTTCTCCTGCATCTGGCGCAATAGAGGCGGCCATTCTTCCGGCTTGCTCTGAACGGCCAGAATCTGCTGGCGGGTCCGCTCCAGGAATTGGCGGATGGCTCGTCCATCCAATCCGCCAGCCTGGGCCAGATCCTGCGCAGTATTTTCGATCAAGTCCAACACATCCAGGAAACCCTGCCAGGCCTGCCAGCTCCACACCCGGTACTGCGCCGCCTCCAGGCAGGCCTGCCTGACCACCCATAGGCAGGCAGCCAGGTTCCCGCTGTCGACCGTGGAGACGTAGCGCACCGGTAAAGTCTCCAGAGTCTCCGTGTTGTACCAGTTAAGGAAGTGACCTCGATAACGTTCCATCTGGTTCAATGCCCGGAAGGTGTTCTGGAACCTCAGGCTTAAATCCAGTAATCCCAGGTAGCCGAGGTCGTAGGCGCTGAGCGCAGAAACCAGCATCAGGCCGATGTTGGTCGGGGAAGTACGGTGCGCGACGACGCCGCGCGGGTACTCTTGAAAGTGATCGGGGGGCAGCCAGTTATCCTGCGGACTGATAAAATGCTCAAAAAATAGCCATGTGCGTCTGGCTGTGCGGCGTACGAAGACCAGGTCGGATTCAGAAAGCTTGATCTGACGCCGGGTGATCGGAAGCCCAATCCAGTACGCCAGGGCCGGGAGGCAGAACCAGACCAGGAGCAGCGGGGCGGCACTCCATATTAAAGGTCTGTTGAACCAGGCGGTCAACGCTGCCATGGCGACCGCCAGGAGTGAAACCGCGTACATCTGTCTCCATACCAGCAAAAGGTTGAGATGGCGGCCGAACAGGCGCACGGTATGCGCTGCGGTGGTCCATTGAAGCAGGTGACGCCGGGTAAGATACATGCGCACCAGGACGGAACCGATCGCATCGGCATTAATCAGCGCTTCGTAGGGGATAAAGCATATGGCAAAGAGCCAGCGCAATCCTGCACCGGACAGCGAAATCCCCAAACCGGCGAGAGTCCCACGCCTCAATGCTGGCAGGATTTCTGATACCAGGCTGGTCAGGAACGGCACGCCTGGGGTCAGCAAAGCCATTCCCATCCAAAAGAGCACCGATCCAGGCAGACCGGTCCAGGCAGCTAAGAAAAGCAGTAACAGTCCTGGGGAAACCAGGCTACGCCGCAGGTTATCCAGGATCTTCCACCGGTCGATCAGCGATAAATGGTTCCTGATCCGCCCATCTCCAGAAGACGGGACCCGGGGAAAGAGCCAGGGGAGCAGCTGCCAGTCCCCGCGTACCCAGCGGTGCATCCGGTGAGCATACGCCAGATAATTCGGCGGGTAGTCCTCCAGGAAGACGATATCGGACACCAGCGCTGCCCGGCCCTGGATTCCTTCAAACAGGTCGTGGCTAAGCAGGGCATTTTCCGGTGCCTGGCCCGTCAGGCTGCGCGTGAAGGCATCCACGTCGTATATTCCTTTCCCGATGTAGATGCCCTCTCCGAACAGATCCTGGTACACGTCGGACACCGCCAGAGTATACAGGTCGAGCCCTCGATCCCCCGAGTAGACGCGCGAGAACAGGGACTGGTTAGCGCTGGGCAGTTTGATCGCCGTCCTGGGCTGGAGGATGTTGTAACCCGAGATCACCTGGTTCGAGCCTGGTTTGAAGCGCGGCCGGTTTAATGGGTGAGCCAGAGCGCCTACCAGGCGCCGCGCGGTCCCCGGCGGTAATCCTGTGTCCGTATCCAGGGTGATCACGAAACGCACCTGGGAGAGAACTTCCAGATCGCCGATATTCACGGCAAAGGTATTCGGCTTTCCACGAAGCAAGCAGTTGAACTCATCCAATTTTCCCCGCTTGCGTTCCCACCCCATCCAGAGCCCTTCGCCGGCGTTCCACACCCGCTCGCGGTGGAAGAGGTAAAAAGGCCTCCTGTCATCATCCTGGTAACGAGTGTTCAGCTGCTTTATTCCGGCGACCGCATAATCGAGGATCTCCTGGTCTTCAGGCAGCGATTTTTGTGATGCATCACTGAAATCTGTCAGCAGAGCGAAGAGAAGGTTTGGGTCGTGATTCCCCAGGTAATGCTGCTCGAGCTGTCTTAATAACCCGTCTATTTCCTCAGGGTTAGAAAGCAGCGTAGGGATCACGACGATCGTCTGAAATTCTTCTGGTATGCCATTTTGAAAATCGATCTTTGGCAGGGCACGCGGCGGGACCAGGTTGGTCACGAGCCAGTTGACTAGGGTGACCGAGATGGTCAGCGCCGGGATCAGGGTGACTATCGCAATGAGGAGCAGCTGAACGGGTGCCGCCGCCCCCCAGGTGGCCCCGTATGCCAGTGTAAGCGCTTCCCCGATTCCAATCAGCAGTAAGATCGAGCCCAGGTAAACGGCTGTGGGATGTCCAAAGAGCCACCGCCTTAACCGGACCGTCCCCGCGGGACGGTATTTAATAGCGGTCTCCAGCCGGGATCTGCCTTCGCCCAGTAAATAGTAGCCGACATGTAGGAGCAGATCCCGGTTTTCATCGGATGCATGGCCGACCCGCTCTGCCAGCCGGACCGCCTGGCTGGCGACTTCCATCTCGCCCCGGCCGCTACGCCTGGCCAGGGACTCCACAACCTTTCGGTATCGATCCCTGGATTCGAAGTCCAGATTCTCGTATACCCGCGCCGGGTCTTCTCCAAGAACCTGCTCGACCAGGCTGACCGCTTCGAAGAACTCTTTCCAATCTTCTTCGAGTAAAGCCCGCAGGCTGAGCACCGCATTGGCGACCAGCTCTCCATCCGGGCTGCCCTCCAGGAATGCTTCCGCGTGGAATCCCGCAGTCTCCTCGAGGATATTGTCTTTCAAGTCCTGACCTAGCGCATAAGCCAGGACGTCCAGGATACCGATCCGCAGCATGGTTGGTAGAGCCCATAACTCGCCAAAATTTAATGGGCTGGCCTGTTGGAACGCTAACAGGAACTGCCTGGCCTGGTCGAAATCCACTCGACCTGTGTCCATCCGGATGATCTCAAAAGCTATCTCGTAAATGCGGGGATAACCTTTGAGGCGACCTGATGACAGCTTAGGAAGTTCCCGGTAATACTTTTCCGGGAGGTCCGTTTGTACCTGGCGGAAGGTTTTTTGGATCAGGTAGAAGTTGTCGAGCAGCCATTCCGCCGCCATCGAAGGAAGGTAGTTTCGCGGGGTGAGTTTGGAGAAATATTCGTAGGCGCGGGTAAGGAGCGAGAAATGCTCTTCGGCGCGTGAAAGCAAGGTTTCGCTGCCTCCTGATCCAGGGGAAACCTGCTGGCGGTCCGCCAGGAGCCTGGCAGAATTCTCCAGGTCACCTGCCTGCTCTTGAATCGGATTTTCTATGATCTGTACTTGGCTTTGCTCACTCCCTTGGTCGAGCACAGATTAATGACCCTCGAAGTTTTTTACTGGCACGACTGGTTCTTCCCACCCGGCGCTTCCTTGAGTTACCGGCAAATCTTGCAGGATTATAAGCGGGGTATGCCCGTAAAGGATGAAATTCATCGCGATGCTCCCAAATGGCTGGTTCTCGCGCCCCTTATAACCGTGCGCGCTGAGCATCACCAGATCCACCTGGGAGGATTCAGCCAGCTGGTGCAGGCAAGCGGAAACATCCTCGGTTTCCAAAGCACAGATTTCCGCTTCGACCGGCAGGTAGGATTTGAGCCGCATCAAGTAGCTCTGGGCAGTTTGCAGGTTGAGCTGGATCAGGCGCTCGACCAGGGCCAGTTCTTCCTCGCTGGGCGGAGAACGGCGGGGCATCTCCGGTTTTTCCACGGCCTGGACGAGCACCAGTTCAGATTGGTGGTGGGTAGCCAGGGTAATTGCCGGTGAGAGGGCGAATTCCGCCCGTTGAGAACCATCCAATGGGACGAGAATTCGCTGGTAGGTTATCATTACCTCTTCTGGATTGGATTGGTATGCCCGCACGACCATGGTTGAGACCGGCGAATTCTGGATCACCTTCCCGGCAACGCTATTCACGTTCCAGGGGCTGAGACCGGTTCGCCCGTGGCTGCTTAGCAGGATCAAATCGGCGTTTTCCCTGCGGGCATATTCAATAATCCGGGCTGCCGGGGAGCCTTCCAGGATGACCGGTTCGGTTTCGACCCCGGCGGCCCGCAAACGTTCAGCCACCTTGTTTAGATAGGCCTTGACTTTTGCCCGGCTCAACTTCCACGCCAGCATGTCCGGTGGTCTGGGAGGATATACCGGGCTGTTTAATTCCATCACCCGGAGCAATGTACAATGGGCCCCAAAGGATTGTGAAACAGCAATCGCATGCGGAAGTACACCTTCCGCCAGGGAGGAGCCGTCAAGAGGGATGAGAATATGTTGGAACATAGCATCCAATCCATAAATTAAGAGTGGGAGAGAAAACCCCTCCCACTCGCAATAATCCCGGTCTGCAAGAATTTTCTACCCGGATTTCCCGCTACTGGGGTGAAAGATCAACCGGGACAAGAACCGTTGCATATACGCAACAATACCCCTGTATAAGAGCAGGAGGTCTACAAATGACTATATGACGAATCACTCGCCCTTTCAATCAGGGATATTCCTCCTGATGATAAGGGTTTTCCCTACCCGTACAGTAGGGGTTTCCCTAGATGGATACCGATTCTCCCGATGGTATCAGGGAAATTACTAATCGAGATCAGGAGAATCCCCTCCTGGTAGTACGGATATTCCCCCATTGGAATGGACAAGGCAAATCGCTATAGTTAAGCACAAGCAATCTTGGGATAACCGAGATCTCTTCGGATTGGCTCCAACCATCTTGCAAGAGATCTCATCAACAAGGAGATGAGATTATGAAATCCGGATTTTCCACTTTTCTTTTAGGTGCAGCCCTGGGTGCCGGGGTAGCCCTGCTGTACGCCCCGCAGTCAGGTGAACAAACCCGCAACCTGATTCGCCAGCGCAGTCTAGAAGCAAGGGAGACGGCCGCGGTAAAACTCGAAGAAGCCCAATACAGGGCGGACGTTCTCAGCAAACAGGCGAAAAGAACAGCCTCGGAATTGAAAGAGGTCGGCCGGCAAACACTGGATGAGCAGAAGGCCTCTCTGGAAAAAGGTGCCCGCAAAGCCAAAGAGACCCTGCAAAGCGAGATGTATCCGGACCTGCCAGCCCCGAACAATACCCCGGAGATGTAGGGGTTCGTTAACTTATCGAACAGGTCCTGAAGGGTAAACGAGTATGCGAAGGGATATTCCCCTGTATACCAATTGAAGGGAGGTGGGTTCCTCCACTGTTTCATGTCCTATGGAACCCACCTCTGTACAGTGTTACTCGAGGGATCGACGCGCTGCTTACGGAGCCGTGGATGGGTAGTAAGGCACCTCCCTGCGCTTGTAGGCGCCGCTGGTATAGGTGGCGATATCGGCCGCCACCGACAGCCCGATCCACAGCCAGTCCCAGCCGGTCACGCCTCCCGGGAAGACGATGACATACATCAGCGTCGTCCAGGGCAGGAAGATCAGCCCGAGCAGCGGCCAGATGAAGGTGTTGAAGGCGGCGTTAATGCGCAGCGGCTGCAATAGCCACCACACCAGGAAGCCGAAGCGCGGTCCTAAGAAGACCAGGGTGAGGAATAAACAACACATGGGGCATTCTCCTTTGGATTAATAATTACCTTCCTCATGGAAGGATGAAACCTTATGCGGAGGTCTTTCATCGAAGCCCGTTTAATGCCATTGCACCTCCTGCTGCGCCTAATGCAGACCTTCTGCCAGTTCGGCGCAGCGCTGGCGAATCAAGCGGTGATCCCGTTCAATCAGTCTGTCCGGCGATACGATCGTCCCGGCTGCCGGACAATAGACGAATAAGCCGACGAACATCCCCTGCACAAGAAGAAATCTAATCGAAACCGTAGGATCTTAAACATCAGGCTATTCCTCGGGTGCAAACGAAGAACGCACCTTCGCAAACAGGCCTTTCACCTGCTCCATGGCTGCGCGGCGCTCGCCTTCTTCCTTCTCTCCGGTGTAGCGCATCAGGACAGTCAGGGTGCGCGTGGTTTCGAAGTTTTCCAGGATGGTCAGCACCAGCAGCGTCATTGGCACCGCCAGGATCGCCCCGATCCCGCCCAGCAGGAAAGCCCACACGAACAGCGAGATGAACACCACCACCGGCGAGATCCTCAACCCCTGGCCCATGACCTTGGGCTGGATGAAATTC
>DATDRQ010000264.1:0-19484 GCA_035291645.1 Anaerolineales bacterium | reverse complement strand
AACAGCACCAGGGTATCCCACCCGGCAGTAAACAGAACCGCGCCTGCTGAGAGGGAGGCCACCGCCTGGATGCCGAAGACGGTGAAGTCATTGGCCGCCTGGGTTTTAAAGCGCTCGACAGGCCGGTAGGTGCGGGTCAGCAGAGTAGTACCCCCGACATACAGGAAATTCCATCCCACTCCCAGCAGCACCAGCGCCCACCAATAGTGCAGCCGGTCCTCACTCAGAATAGCCAGGATAATACACAGCAGCATAACCCCCAATCCTGCGCTCAGCAAGCGTAGCACGCCCAGCCTTTGGATCAGGAAGGCGGTGAACAGGGAGGGCAGGAACATCGCGATCACATGACTTTGGATCACCCAGGCGGTATCGTCCAGGCTGAAACCGTGCATCACATGCATGTTGACCGGGGTGGCCGTCATGATGAAGGTCATCACCCCGTAACCTACTACAGAAGCTGCTAGTGCCGTCAGGAACACTGGTTGGGAGACGATCTTCCGCAGTGGCCGCTCCTGTCCGCTGAGGCTTTCCTGCTGGACGATTGGTTCATTCAGGAAGGCCATCAGCAAGACCACACAGGCATACAGCCCTGCCAGAACGATGAAAGTAAGGGTATATTCGCCCCCGCTGCCCTGGGTGTGCTTTACGATCTCCGGCCCGAGGAAGCCAGCCGCGATCCCGCCCAACAGCACGAAGGACACCGCCCGCCCGACTTCCGGGGGAGAGACGCTCTCCGCGGCGGCGAAACGGTACTGCGAAATGAAGGCTGAGTTGCCGCCGACCAGCAGGGCTGCCAAGCAGTACAGCAGGAAGTTCTCGTTGCCAACCGCAAACGCAGCCAACAGGCAGGCCAGACCGGCGCCCATGGCTGAGATCATGAAGCCTTTGCGCCTGCCGATCCGCTTCATCGTTGATGCGGCCGGGAAAGTGAACAAGGCTACCCCGACGATCACCAGCGAGACTGGCAGGGTAGCCAATACAGGCGTGGGCGCCAGCGCCGCGCCGACGATCCCACCTAGTAGGGTGATCGCCGGCACAGCCGACAATCCTAGTGCCTGGCTGAGAGAGAGGATGGCGATGTTGCGTTTGTTCATGGGGATAATCAGCCTGCCAGGTGAAAATTATATCACCCAGAAAAAATATCTAAATTCTTTGCGCCCTTGCGTTAAGAATCCCGGTTACGGCGCCCGCCAGTCCAGCGGCTGAGCGCAGCGGGCCAGGTTGACCGGCTGAGGCTGCCAGGCGCCCACCTCAACCCACATGGTGGTGGCCTTGGTGAAACCGCGCCCTGCGGGTTCCACTGCGTATAGATTAGCTGGCTGCCGTCCGGGCTGCAGGCGAATCTCCACCGGACCTACCATGAGCGTAAAATCTTGTTCCTTGCGTCTTTTTCCCCTGCTATGCGCCTTTGCCTGCCTAGCGGCTTTGCGTTAAAATCATCCGGTATGGCGGGTAAAGTAGAAGCCTACCGCGTGGTCCTGCGTAGCCTGGACGACTGGGACGGGTACCTGATGCGTGAATCCGGCCTGCCGGGGCCGCGCGGCAACCTGGAGCTGGCGCGGGCGGCTGCCGAAGAAGGCGACCCGGCGCGCCTGGCGCGCTACCGGGCGCTGGACGCCGCCCAGGCGCCGGTCAATTCGCCCGAGGGGTTCCTGGCTTTCTGCGGGGTGCTGGGTTTGGGCGTGCAGCTGGCGCAGGGAGATCCGGCCGCGCTGGGACAACTGCGCATGCACGCCGGGGACCCGCGCTGGCGGCTGCGCGAATCGGTCGCCATGGCCTTGCAGCGCTGGGGCGAGGTGGACCTGCCGTCGCTGCAGGAGGCGATGGACGATTGGTCAGCCGGCAGCCTGTTGGAGCGGCGTGCGGCGGTCGCCGCCCTGTGCGAACCGGCGCTGCTCCTCGATGAAGCTGCCACCCGGCGGGCGCTTGCTTTACTGGACAGGGTGACCGAGTCGTTACTGGAGCAGCCAGACCGCCGCGCTGAAGATTTCCGGGTGCTGCGCCAGGCGCTGGGCTATGCCTGGAGCGTGGCTGCCGCTGCACACATGCAGGCTGGCAAAGCGGCCATGGAAACCTGGTTCGGCAGCTCGGACCCGGATGTGCGCTGGGTGATGAGGGAAAACCTCAAGAAGAAACGCCTGGTCCGGTTGGACCCGGCCTGGGTGGAGTATTGGCGGGAAAGAATCAAGGGGTAGGGCGGGTTTCCAACCCGCCGCGAGATTCAGGCGGCTTGGGAAAGCCGCCCTACGAGTCTTAACGTTTAAACGTTCTAACGTTAAATTTCCTCGTAGTGGTCCACTTCGAAAACGAACACCGTAGCGCCGCCCACCGACACCGCCATCGGGGTGCTGAAGGGCATCGGACCGGCCTCCAGCGGCGTGGCGATGTACTCCACCCGCTTCTTGCAGCTCTTCTGCAGCGCGGCCACGGCTTCCGCCTCGCGGCCTTCGTTAAAACCGATCAAAAGGGTCACATTCCGCTGGCCGAGAAAAGCCCCTACACTGGGGAGGTGGGTCACGCTGAAGCCCAGCTTGGTGAGCATCCCCAGGGCGTTCTCCTGGTCAGGCTGCTGGATCACGGCTGCGATCAGGCGGTTTACCGGTTTGGGTTCGGAGCCCATGATATTGATCGTTTCTGGCCAGCTGCCGCCCGGGCTTTCGAGGGCCGCATCCACTTCTGAGACCAGTTCGGAATAGGTCTCTTTCGAGATCACCCCGCTCTGCAGCAAGGTGTTGAACGTGCTGCGCTGCGCCTGGAGCGATTCACGCCGGGCGGCCTCGAGCTCTTCCGCTTCCAGCTGCGGGTTCAAGACCAGTACTTCCTTGACCGCCTGCGACAAGGCCTTATTATACCCTTCCATGATCGGCGAGAGCGTGCTCCAGGTATGATCGGAGATCAAACCCTTGCGGCGCAGGCTGCCCAGGTGGTCCAAGGCGGCCCGGGCGGCGACCGCGCGGGCGTGGCGGCGCTCGTATTCGTCCGCCATCTCCCGCTTTTCGCTCAACTTCAGGGAACGCACCAGCTTACCCATGGTCACCCCCTGCACCAGCAGGGTGAACAGGACCACGCCGAAGGTCATCACCTGGATCTGGGTGCGTGCCGGGCCGAGGGCCAGCGGCAGGCTGAGCGCCAGCGTCAAGGAGACTGCCCCGCGCAGCCCGCCCCAGTTGAGCACGTGCTGCCAGCGCAGAGGGATGTCCTTGCCGGACCAGGCCAGCCCGTAAACGGTCAGGGCGCGCGCCAGCAGCACCGCCAGGATGGCGATCAGGATGCTCTGCCAGGAGGCGAACAGTTGCGAGAGGTCGATCTGCAGTCCGATCAACAGGAAAATAAAGGAGTTTGCGATGAAAGCGGCGTACTCCCAGAAGTTGAACAGCACGATGCGCGTGGTGGGCGACATACCGGCCGGGCCGACGTTGCCGGTCACCAGCCCGGCGGCGACCACGGCCAGCACCCCGCTGACCCCGAACAGCTGCTCGGCGATCAGGTAAGAGCCGAAGGCCAGGATAGTCGTCAGGGTGGTCTCGATCAGGTAATCGTCGATGCGGTTGACCAGCAGGGCGGTCAGGTAGCCAAGGGTAAATCCAACCAGCAGCCCGCCGAGCGAAATGCTAAGGAAATCGACTACGCCGGAGATCGGGTCGATCCGGGCGCCCTCCACCGCTGCTGCGATCACCAGCCCGTACAGCACGATGGCCGTGCCGTCGTTGAGCAGGCTCTCGCCCTCCAGGATCACCTGCAGCCGCTTGGGAACGCCCATCGTACGGAACAGGGCGATCACCGCCACGGGGTCGATGGCTGCCACGACGGCGCCGAAGACCAGCGCCAGGGAGAGCGGCAGGTGGGGGCCCCAGGTGACCAGCAGGCCGACCACGATCATCACCAGGATCACCCCAGGTACGGCGAAGGCCAGGATCGGGGCCAGGTCTCGCCGCAGGTTGTCGAAGTCCAGGTTGAAGGCCCCTTCGAAGATCAACGGAGGCAGCAGCAAGCCCAGGATCAGGTTGGGCGGAATGTTCAAATCCACGGCTGGCAGCAAGGTTAGCATCACGCCCATGACCACCAGCCCGACCGTGTAAGGCACCCGCAGGTAGCGGGCGGCGATGCCCACCAGGGCGGCGATGCCGAGCAGGGCGATGACGATCTCCTCGACGATCAGGATCGGATCCTGTTCTTCCAGGTCGAGGGCAGGTTCTTCCCCGGGAGATTCAGGGGTAAACGAGGCGGAGAAATCCGGCGGGGAGGCGACTGCAGGTGAGGCCGCTGGGCCGGATTCTGCGGTCGCACAGGCTGCGAGGGTGGCGGGAAGCAAGCAGGCGAGCAGCAGGAGGGTCCAGAGGGTGTGGGGCATGCTTTTTTGATGCGCCTGTGAACGAATTTTACGCGTAGTCACGAAACCACAGCCGATCTCATTCCAGGGAAACGATGCGCGGCTCGGGATCGGTGACGCTGACCGCCTGGCCATCGGGGAAGATCACCTGGGTGCGGTCGCTTTGGCGCAGGACGGTCAGCTGGCGGTAACGGACCGTGACCGGCCAGGGGAATGGGTTGAAACCGCTCAGGGCCACCCGGCGCTCGGAGATCAGCCGCACGCCCAGGGTATCCAGGAACAGCCCCAGGGGCGCCAGCCCGGCCAGGGCATCGCGTTCGCCGGAGCCTTGCCCGGTCTCGGCGTGGTAGCCGCGCCGGAAGGAACCGCTGGATTTTAATGATTGGATCACTGCCCGCATCAAGCGGCCGACCAGGTCGGCGGCTGCCTGGCGCTTATCGTAAGCCAACAGGCCCTCGCCGATCAGTGAGCACCACGGGATGTGCACGGCCTGGCAGGCTTGCGCGTCGGGATCTGCCGGGGTCCCCGGGCAGGTGGGCAGGCCGTAGGGGCGCCGGTAGCGCTTGGCGGCGGTGATACTGCGCCTGATCAGCTTGTGAGCCTGCTCTTTCGTGGGTAAGCCGGCCCACAGCGGGAGCAGGTTAGAAATGTCCTGGCTATCCAGTCCGGCGCTGCACAGGGATACCAGGTCGTCCTCGCCAACGCCCTGGATTTCGGCGTACTCCAGGCCAGCATACACCCGTTCGCTGGTGGCGGTTCCCAGGGCGGGAAACCAGGAGAAGCGCTCGGACGGGATGCGCTCGACCCGGTGGTTCCCGGCTGGGCCAGCGCCGTGCAGGAAGACCTGAACCCGGCGGGTGCTCTCTCCGCCGGAAAGCACCCTTAAGACCGGGCGAAGGGGTTGGTCGAACTCGCGGTTGATCTCCAGCACCCCCGGCCCCTGGCGCTCGCCCAGCACCACGAGCGGCGGGCTGTTGTGGGCGTCGCGGTCCCAGTACCGGTAACAGGCAGCCTGGTCGTCCCAGGCCGCCTCGACCGCCGCGCTCAGCCTGGCGATGCGCGCCTGGAGCTCCTCCAGCGCCTGTCCCTGCCCGATCAGGCGGGCGATCTTGATCAGCGACTGGCACTCGCGTGCCAGCATGGCGCACAGCGCCGGGCTTTCGACCACGCTCGCCTCCACCCCCTGCGCCCACGGGTGCCAGCGTGCGAAGAGCGGATGATCGTCCAGCCCGGTCTGTAAGGGATGGTCCCATTCCGGCACACCGTCCTCGTCCCGATCGTGGTGGGGGTCGAACCACATATCCTGGAAGGCCAGCAGCTGGGGGAAGACCGTTTCCAGCAGGGCGCGGTCCTCGGTAGCCAGGTAGATGCGCCAGGCCAGGCTGGCGAGCAGGGGGGTGGCCAGTCGGCCGCCGCGCTGTCCGCCCAGGCCAGGCTTCCAGTCCAGGCTGCCATCCTCGCCCTGGGCGGCGAAGAAATTAAGCAGCAAGCCGCGCGCCAGGCCCGGCGCGGCCGGAAGGAGCAGCCCGGATAGGAAGTAAGCCTCCAGGGCGGTCTGCCCGGACCACAACGGGCCGTAATCTCCGCCGCTGCACGGCGAGAAGCCGTCGTCAGGGCGGCGGGCGTTGAGCGGCGAAGGGTAGGGCAGGTGTTCGGTTGGGCCGTTGAACAGGCCCAGGGCGACCTTCTGGGAGAGGGCCAGGGCGGCGTCCCAATCCGGGTCGCCAGTCAGAATCTCTACCTGGCTGGCGTTGAGCAGCTCCACGCGCGCCTTCTCGGCCTCCCAACGGCTGGCGGCGAACTGCCGGGCGGCGGCAAAGGAGGCTTCCGGGGTATCCAGGGCGGCGTGGCACCAGGTGTACTGGCAGGCAGCTCCCGGCTCCAGCTCGATCTCGTGAACCAGGGCCGGGAAGGGGCTGAGGGTGGGGATGGCGCCGCCGGTGATGAACACGACCGGCGCCAATTCCTCGATTTGACCGGCCAGCGCCGGGGCGGACTCGAAGGTCGCCGGCGCCATCCCCTGCGCGCCCTCGATCGGCAGCAACGCGGCCACCCAATCCAGGCGCAGCTGGCGCGCCTCCTGCCCGCGGTTGGCGATTACCAGCCGTCCAGCCACCGCCTGCGAGTCTGGCAGCCAATACTCGGCGGTAACCTCGATCCCCGGAAAAGGAGAGCCGGTGACTTTAATGAAATTGGGGAAGAACTGGCGCACAACTGGCGGCGCGGTGAACTGGGCCGGGTCGGTCAGGCTGGTGATGCCCTCCGTGAAGCGTGGGAAAAGCCGCATCCCGCGGGCGCGCAGCCCGTAGGTAGTCTGCAGGGCCAGGGCAGAGGGTTCGCCCCCGCCCAGGGTCAGCTCCCAGATCTGGTCGTTGCAATAGCTGGGTTGCGTCAGGCGGGCGTCTGCCGCCAGGGTGAGCGAAAGTGGGTCGCCGGCCTTGAGGTTCCAGTTGCGCATCGTTTAGAGGTTGTCTAAGAAATGGTCAGGGGTTGTTATCCATTCGTATTGATTATATCAAGCCAGGCGCAAATGGAACCTAGATCACGCCTGGGACGTCTAAATGAAATGTATAACGGTTTCGATGGCCCGGCAAGATCGTTTCTTTTCGTCCTGGGCTGGCCTTCACCCTTAAGGGAGACTGAGAGATGGAGCAGCCGAATCGGCGCATGTTATAATTTTTTTCATAGAAAACCCAATCTTTTTTGTGGACCTGGGAGCAGGCAAACGAATAGACCTGTTCGCAAAATCTCTTCCAGTGCGATGACTCCTTTTCTCCAGCTGATCTCCCTGCTCGCCATCATCCTGGTCGCCGCCAAAGCGGCGGGCTATTTTAGCAACCGCCTGGGCCAGCCATCGGTGCTCGGCGAGCTGATCGCCGGGGTGATCCTGGGGCCAGCCCTGCTGGATATCCTGCACTGGCCGATCTTCACAGACCTTGCCCTGCCGGAGACAGTCGATCATCTGGCAGAGATCGGCGTATTGCTCTTGATGTTCGTAGCCGGCCTGGAACTGCACCTCTCCGAGCTAGTCCATAACACCAAGGTCTCTGCCCTGGGCGGCATCCTGGGTGTGCTGGTGCCGGTCGCCCTGGGCTATGGGATTGGAGTTGCGGCCGGTCTATCCCCCCAGGAGTCCTTCTTTCTGGGTTTGACCCTGGGCGCCACCAGCGTCAGCATCTCCGCTCAGACCTTAATGGAGCTGGGCAGGCTGCGCAGCCGGGTAGGCCTGGGGTTGCTGGGGGCGGCCGTCTTCGACGACATCCTGGTGATCTTCATGCTTTCCGGGTTCCTGGCCTTGGTCACCGGCGGGGGTGGATTAGGGACGGTCGGCCTGCTCTTCCTGCGGATGGTGCTGTTCCTGGCGTTGTCCGCCGCCTTTGGTTGGTGGGTCCTGCCTACTCTCGTGCGGCGGACCGGCCGGCTGCCGATCAGCCAGGGTGTGGTCACCCTGGCCCTGGTGGTCCTGTTCGTGTACGGCCTGGCCGCCGAGGTGGTGGGCAGCATGGCAGCCATCAGCGGTACCTTCCTGGCTGGCCTGATGTTCGCCCGCAGCCCGGAAAAGGAGCGCATCGAAGCCGGCGTGCACGCCCTGGCATATAGTTTCTTCGTACCGATTTTCTTCATCAGTATCGGCCTGGCGGTAGACACCCGCGGCATGAGTCTAAATCTGCTGTGGTTATTCCTGGGGATTACCGTGGCTGCCATCGCCGGCAAGCTGCTCGGTGCCGGGTTGGGCGCCCGCCTGGCTGGTTTCACCTACCGCGAGTCGGCCCAGCTGGGTGCCGGCATGGTCTCACGCGGCGAAGTCGGCCTGATCATCGCCTCGGTCGGCATCGAACAGGGCTTGGTGGAACAGGCCGAATTCTCGGCCATAATCGGCATGGTGCTGGTCACCACTCTGATCACCCCGCCCATGCTGCGCGCCCTGGTCGCCGAAGGCGCGCCAGCCAGGACATCCTCTCCGCGTGTGGAGATCGAGGAGGAGGTTTGATAGACCTATGCTCATGGTGATGTTCGTCCTGCACAACACCGAGAAGTTGGATGATCTGATCGACGCCTGGGAGGCCGCCGGGGTGCCGGGGATCACCATCCTGCACAGCACCGGGCTGGGCAGGGCCCGCAGCCTGCCCGGGCGCTGGGACGACCTGCCGCTCATACCCAGCCTGCGCGATTTCTATGAAAACGACGAGATGTTCAGCCGCACACTGTTCAGTGTGGTGCCAGACGAAGCCGCCGCCGAGCGGGTGGTCAAAGCTACCATCAACACCGTCGGCGAGCTGAGCGAAGCCAACACCGGCCTGCTGGCAGTCTTCCCGCTGGTCAAAGTCTATGGATTGGAGAAGAAGCAACCATGACCCTCACGCAACCCCTGATGCGCGGCCTGTATTTCGAAGAGTTCCAGATGGGGATGACCTTCACCAGCCCCGCCCGGACGGTCACCGAGAGCGACATCGTCAGCTTTGCCGGGCTTTCCGGCGATTTCACCCGCATCCATACGGATGCCGAGTACAGCCGGGAGACGCAGTTCGGGGCGCGCGTGGCCCACGGCCTGCTGGGGCTGGCGATCGTCTCCGGGCTGGCGGTGCGCACCGGAGTGCTGGAGGGCACGGTTCTTGCATTCCGGGAGATCAACGAGTGGAAGTTCGTGCGCCCGGTCTTCATCGGCGACACGGTCCACGCCATCTTGAAAGTCGTAGAGACCAAGGATCTGCGCCGGTTGGGGGGCGGGGCGGTCAGCATCGAATTCGACGTGCGCAACCAGAAGGACGAGTCGGTCATGAAAGGCAACTGGAAGGTGCTGATCGCCTCCCGGCCTTAAACCGTAGTCACGACTTCAGTCGTTGTTCAAACCGGGAGCGACTGAAGTCGCCACTACACCTTGTACCCGTAGTAACGACTTCAGTGGTTCTCGAAGTCAGGGAGCGACTGAAGTCGCCACTACAGCTTTCTTACCAGGTATCTTTTTCTCTGCTAGAATGAGTCGTTATGGCTGAAGCATTCCCCCCACCCCTGCCGGAGCAGCCGGCGCAGGCTGATCCTTCCTCCAATGGTTCCGGCGAGCCGGACGGGCAGGGGCCCCAGCCGCCCCCCGCCGAAGGGTCTGTCGAGGCGCCCGCCTCGCAGGAGCAGCCCGAGGCCGGCCCGGCGCAGGCGTCTCCGTTCGACCCCGGCCAGGGGGACAGCCGGGGCGCGCCCGCATCGCAGGAGCACTCTGAACCCGGCCTGGCAGAGGAGCCTATATCTGCCACCCCCGAGCAGGACGGCGGCAGCGAGCCTGAGGGCAGCACAACCGGCCAAGCCCAGACTTTCGAGCAGACCGCGCCGCGCCTGGAGGATATCTCAGTCAATACCACCGGCGGCTGGTACGCGCCGGATGAGGAACTCGAACCACCGGATGCCGGGGACACCCAGCCGGTAGCCCTGGCGGGCAACCCGCAAGCCTCCCGCCTGCCTCCACCTCCTGCCCAGCCCGGTCCAACCGCCGCCACCGAGCCGCCCGTAGCAACGGGCGACACCCGCCCGCTGCGCCTGGCGCCCAGCCGGCCTGTCCCGCTGCTGCCCAGGCGCGTCGACGAGGTCGACCTGGACGCCACGCGCGTCACCCCCTCGGCTTACGCGGCGCCCGCCGGGCGGCGCGTAAGCCCACTGCCGCCTCCGCCGGCGTATCGGCCGGCTGCCTACCCGCCCGCCGCCCGCCGCCCGGCTGTCCCACCTCCACCAGCCCTGACAGGGCCAACCCGAGGAGCCGGCGCGCCCCCGGTCAACTGGCAGCGCGGCGCTGGCTGCCTGCTGCGCCTGGTGATCGCCGGGCTGTTCCTGGTGGTGGTTCTCGCCGTCCTGGGCGCTTCGGTTCTGGTCTTCCAGTACTACCGCATCGCCGCCACCCTGCCCGGGGTGGACGACCTGCGCCAGCGCGCCGCCCAGTTCGAGACCACCCGCATCCTGGACCGCAACGGCAACGTGCTGTACGAGATCCTGGACCCCTCCGCCGGGCGGCGCACCTACGTCCGCCTGGACAAAATCTCGCCTTACCTGGTCGCCGCCACTGTCGCAACCGAGGACAGCGGGTTCTACAGCCATCCCGGTTTCGACGTTACGGCCATCGTGCGCGCCTTCTGGCAGAATTACAACAGCGGCGTCACCGTCTCTGGGGCCTCGACCATCACCCAACAGCTGGCCCGCTCGCTGCTGTTCACCCCCGAAGAACGCACCGAACAATCCTACTCGCGCAAGGTGCGCGAAGCCATCCTGGCGGCGGAGATCACCCGCCGCTACTCCAAGGACGAGATCCTGGAGCTGTACCTGAACGAGATCTATTTCGGTAACCTGGCCTACGGCGTGGAG
Source organism: Anaerolineales bacterium (assembly GCA_035291645.1). Taxonomy (GTDB): domain Bacteria; phylum Chloroflexota; class Anaerolineae; order Anaerolineales; family UBA4823; genus DATDRQ01. Next base: position 8,809 of record DATDRQ010000264.1, on the reverse strand, counting down.
GCCGCCGCCCAGACCTATTTCGGCACCTCCGCCGACCGGCTGACCCTGGCCCAGGCCGCCTTCCTGGCCGGGCTGCCCCAGGCGCCCTCCGTGTACGATGTGTACACCAACCGAGCAGTCACCATGGACCGCATGCAGCAGGTGCTCTACCTGATGTACCAGGCCAGCACCGCGGGCTCCTGCATCTTCGTCAGCAATAGCCCGCAGCGCGTCTGCGTGGACGCCAAGGTGGTCTCGGATGCCACGCGAGAGCTGGAGAACTACGAGTTCCGTTCCCCGGACGTGCAGATACGCTACCCGCACTGGGTGAACTACGTGCGCGCCCTGCTCGAATCGCAGTTCGACGCCCAGACCATCTACCGCTCGGGTTTCTCGGTCTTTACCACGTTGGACCCGGGGCTGCAGGACATAGCGGAGGAGATCGTCGCGGCGCGCGTCGCCGAGCTGGCCGACCGCGACGCCACGAACGGGGCGCTGGTCGCCATCCGCCCCAACACAGGTGAGATCCTGGCGATGGTCGGCTCGGCGGATTTCTACGAAGAAGATATCCAGGGCCAGGTCAACATGGCGATCAGCCCGCGCCAGCCCGGCTCGTCGATCAAACCGCTCACCTACGTGGCGGCCTTCGAGAAAGGCTGGACGCCGGCGACGCTGATCTGGGACGTGCCCTCCGAGTTCCCGCCCTCCGGCGACCCGAACGATACCCGCCCGCCTTTCAAGCCGGTCAACTACGACGACCGCTTCCACGGCCCGGTCACGCTGCGCTCCGCCCTGGCGAACTCCTACAACATCCCGGCGGTCAAGACGCTGGACTTCGTCGGCATCTACGATAAGCCGGACACGGACGCACTGGAGGGCCTGATCGCCTTCGCCCGCCGGCTGGGGATCAGCACGCTCAACCGGGACGACTACGGCCTCTCGTTAACCCTGGGCGGCGGCGAGGTGCCCCTGGTCGAACTGACCGGGGCTTACGCCGTCTTCGCCAACGGCGGGCGCCGGGTGCCGCCGGTCGCCATCACCCGCATCGTCGATTTCAACGGTAACCTGGTCTACCAGTACAGCCCGCCCGCCGGCGACCAGGTCGTCCGCCCGGAGCACGCCTTCCTGATCTCCTCGATCCTGTCGGATAATGAGGCCCGCTCGCCGGCCTTCGGCCCCGACTCGGCGCTCAACCTGCCCTTCCAGGTCGCCGGTAAGACCGGCACCACCAACGACTTCCGCGACAACTGGACGATGGGCTACGTCCCCGAACTGGCGGTGGGTGTGTGGGTGGGCAATGCCGATTACTCCCCCATGCAGAACGTGAGCGGCCTGACCGGCGCCGCCCCGATCTGGGCGGACTTCATGGAAGAGGCCGTCCAGCAGATCACCGGCGGTAACCCTTCACCGTTCGTGCGCCCGCCGGGAGTGGTCGAACGGGTGATCTGCGCCATATCGGGTACCGAGCCGTCCAACGCCTGCCCCGAACAGCGCAGCGAGTTGTTCGCCGCCGACCAGCCGCCCCTGTCCAAGAGCGATGACCTGTGGAAAAAGGTGCTGATCGACACCTGGACCGGGCTGGCGGCTTCGCCTTCCTGCGACGATTTCACCGACGAGGTGCGCACGCTCAACGTGAAGGATGAGTGGGCGCGCAAGTGGCTGCGCCGGGACTCCGCCGGGCAGGCCTGGGCGGAAGAGTATGGCTTTGACGACCCGATCCAGTTCGTGCCCGAGCGCGAGTGCACCGCCGACGATGCTCACGCCCTGTTGCAGTTCACCGACCCGCAAGACGGCGATACCATCACCAGCACCCCGCTGGAAATCTTCGGGCAGGCCGGCGCCACTGGTGACTTCGACTCCTGGATCCTCGAGTTCGGCGAGGGCGATGACCCGCGCGACTGGGACGAGCTCAAGGACGACGGCTCCCCGGTCATGGAGCCGGGCAGGCTGTTCGAGTGGGACATCGAGGATATGGACGCCGGGACGGTCACCCTGCGCCTGCGGGTACGCTCCACCAACGACACCCAGGCCGAGATCACCATCCGCCTGAACCTGCAGGTGCCGACCCCCACGCCGACGCCCACCCCGACCTATACCCCGACGGCGACCCCCACCCAGACGCCGCTGCCAACCGAGACGCCCACCGTCACCCCCATCCCGACGGAGACGCCGGTCCCGAGCGGAACCCCGACCCTCTTTACCGGTCCGCCTGACGAACGCACGCCCTCTCCGTGAAGGGTTCGAAAGTTAGAAAGTTTGAAGGTTTAAACGTTTATTATCATTCGGCGCGCTCCCCAGGACGGCGATCTCGTTGACGCCCTCCTTGGAACCGACTGCGCCCCTATATACCGTTGCGAGCCAATAAATAAAAACCAGGAGGGCGTCTGAACAAACGCACTCCTGGTTTGTCACTCTGGCTTTGGAATGGCTCGCTACTAAGCCGCCGGCTCCATGCTGGTCATCGCTTCCCCGCCGGCCACCTGCCCGAACAGGTGCACACCGACCAGGGTTGGATAGACCGCGGCTACGCCGCTGACGAACAGCGCCAGAATCTGGCCCAGGCAGGGGATGAAATTGAGCACTACGAAGACCACGCTGACCACCACTGAAACCAGGATACCGGCCAGCAGGGTCACCAGCCAGGCGGTCAGGTACTTGCCCATATTCGCCGAGAAGATGCGCACGATCCCGCCGATCTCGAAGCAGGAACCGAAAGTCCCTTTGCGGGCGAAGTTGATCGCCATCGCCGGCAGGAAGAAGCTCAGAGCCAGCCCGTACAGCACCACGAAGCACAGGACGGCCAATCCTAGCCCGGAGGTCAGCCAGGCAAGACCTTCCTGCATTTCCTGCGTGTTTTGACCGCCGGAGATCGCCAACAACGGGGTCAAGGCCAGGATCGACACGCAGATCACCGGGATTGAGTACACCAGACCGGCCAGCGCCAGGATCAGGCCTTTCATGAATTTCTCCCCCCAATCGACCCAATCCGGCAGCGGGCGGGCCATTCCGGCCATCACACTTTTTAACGTGTCTACTGCGTACCCGGTGAAGGCGAAGTTCACGATCGGGATGGCCGCGACGATCGCCCCGATCAACAGCTTCGACAGCCACTTTTCGTCTTCGAAGGGGAAAGAAAACGATTTGCCGATGTCCATAACGTCCTCCTCATCTACGTGGATTTGGTTTGTCGACGTCGCCGCCAGAGGCCGGTTCCGGTCTCCGCTGCCAGGCCGTCCTGGACAGGGCGCATGCAGGCGCATGCGTGCAGGTAGAGTACATCCAAAGACCTGTACTCTGCCAGCTCCGATAAGTTGATAACCCCTCCCGCGCCCGTTGGTTACGCCCTGATTCCAGCACCCAGATGATGTAGAATGGTCGGTATATCGATGCCCCTTCCAGGAGTCCACGGAACCCATGCGCACAGCCATCGTTTTCTACCTGCCGGTCGGCCTGGCCGTCCTGGCTACCATCTTATATCACCTCACCCAGCGGCTGACCCCGGCCAAAGCCAACCCGCCTCTGGCGCTCGGCGTGACCTACCTGGCCGCCATGCTGCTGTGCCTGCCGCTGCTGCTGTTCTTCCCGCCGGAGACCAGCCTGTCAGGCGAGCTCCGCAAGCTGAACTGGGCCAGCCTGGGATTGGCCCTGGCGATCCTCGGCCTGGAAGTCGCCTTCCTGCTGGCTTACCGCGGTGGCTGGAACATCAGTCTGTTGGCGGTGGTGGTCAACGTGGCGGCGGCTCTCTTGCTGCTGCCGATCGGGCTGCTCTTCTTCCACGAGCGCCTGACTCCGCTCAACATCGTCGGGGTGGGAGTGTGCATCGCCGGCCTGGTGATGATCAGCTTGAAATAACGTTCGAACGTTCAAACGTTTGAACGTTACTGGCACTCCTGCCTCCAGGTGCGCAGCCCGAAGCGGCTCAGGTAAACCGGGATGTTCTGGTATAGAGGGTTCTCCTGCTCGACGGCCCGGATCATGGCCCGCTTCTCGAAAGACTGCGGCCCGCACAGGATGGTCAGCGAACCGCCCTCGCCGCCCGCCCCGTTGACCTTCCAGCCCAGCGCGCCGTGCTCGCGGGCGATGGCGATCACCTGTTCCGCCGCCGGGCTGACCAGGGCCGGGTGCAGGCGCTTCTGAGCGGTGGTGTTCTCGCTCATCGCCTGGCCCAGCCCAGCGAAATCCCCGGCGTAAAGCGCGTCGCGCGAGCGTTCGGCGGTCAGGCGCAGGTCCTGCAGCTGGACGCAGTCCGGCCCGGCGTCCTCCAGGCCGCGGATGACCATCTCATGCACCCGGGACGAGTGGTGCGACTTGCCCAGGTAGAACAGCGCCAGGCGCCGCTCCAACTCCCACCAGGTGGCGTTGGTCAGCTGCACCTGCGATACGCTGGCGTACGGGTACTGGAACATCTCGATGTAGTTGATGCCCCCATAGGCCGAACAGATCTGGTCCTGGATACCGCATTGCTGGCCCAGCATCTCGGTCTCGATGCGCTGGGCGGTCAGGGCGACTTCGTGGGCGGTCAGCCGCCCGGGAGTCAGGCTGTCCAGCGCGCCGATCAGCGCCACCGTCACCGCCGCCGAGGTGCCGGTGGAGGCCCCCGCCGGCGCTTCCGAAAAGATCGTCACCTCGAAGGACAGGTTCTCCGGAAGGCGCATGTACTCGATGGCGGCCTCCAGCAGCGGGTGCTTGTCCCAGTGGCTCTCGGATTCGTCCTCAGCGGAAAGCCGGACCGCGTAGCGGTCGCCGTAGTTCTCGGCGTGGATGACGATGCGGTCTTCCTGCTCACCGTCAATAAAAACGGCGATCTGCACTTCGGCGTAGGGATACACGCCGATGTTGAAGATCTTGCCGTGTCCGGCGAACCAGGTATCGGTCCAGCCGCCGTTATCGCAGATGCGGATCGGGGCGACGCTGTTGATGATGAAGGCCGGCGATCGGTTTTTCATCGGGTAGCTGGACCTCCGGGATGGGGGTTGTGGAAGGCGGCCGGAGGCTCACGGCCTGCTGCCCGCCTGCCGGGGTTAATTCTACCCGGAAATCCTGCCAAACGAATGCTACCTCGATCCGGGCGCCACCCAAATCACGAAGCTCAGCCGGTTGCCGTGATATTCCCCGCTGATCTCCCAGCAGCCGGGGGTGGGGATATCCACCTCGACTAGCATGAAGTCGCCGGTGTCGGGATGATACCCGTTAGTCGCTGGATAGGCCTTCAGGAGAGGCGCTTCGGCGTCCAGGCGCCGCCCGGTGACGACCAGCTCGGGCTGCGGTTCCTGCTCGATCTGGTAGCCCTCCTGGCCCCAGAACACCTTTTGCGAATACCCATTCTTGTCGTAGGGCAGCGCGTATTACCTGCCGTCGTTGGGCAGCAAGGTCCATAACGCATTGCTGCCGTACCAGAACCCTCCGGGGTAGGGGGATTCAGGCGAATTGGGGGCCGGAGGCTGGAAGATCGGCTCCTGGGGCGTGGTCACCAAGCAGCTCTCGGGGGGCAGGTCCGGGAGGGATTCCTGGGTCGCCGGGGAGATTGAATACACCGCTCCAGGCCGCCGGGTTCCCAATAATGCAAGAACGGCTGCGGTCGTAAGACGGCAGCCGTTCCTCGAAAGGAGGAGAATGCCTCTTATCCCGGCAAATACTCAGGCGAAGCGGTAGTAGCTGGCGTAATCGTTGACCAGCAGGTAGAGCGGCGGCTCGTCTTCTTCCACGGAAGGGAAGCGCGCCTGGGGTTCCAGGAAGCGGTTGTCGGCAATGTCGTCGTTGACCAGCGAGACCTCGCCCACCAGCACCTTGCTGCCAGCCCCCCAGAACTTGTGGTAGCAGAAGGGCACCAGGGTGATGCTCTCACCGGCTTCGAGCTCCACGACCCCGCCGGCCGGGAAGATGCGTTCTACCCCGTCGATCGAGATCGTCACCGGGCGCTGCTCGTCCAGGGTTTCCTCGGGGGTGGCGTTGAACAACTGCAGCGCCAGCCGCCCCCCGCCGCGGTTGATGATGTCCTCCATCTTGGCCCAGTGGAAGTGGAAGGGGGTGACCTGGTCGACATCCACGATCAGGATCTTCTCGGCGTATAACTTGCCCTGCCGGGTCTGCCAGTTATCCGGGTGGCCGTTGCGGATGGTGAACAAGACCAGCCCGTCTTTCTCAAAATTGCCCTTGCCGAAATCGGTGATATCCCAGCCCAGGTTATTGTGCACGATCTCCTGAACCTCCGGGCCTTTCTGGCGCCACTCCCCGGGCGACCAGTAGGCGAAGGACGGCAGGTGAAAGCCGTGCTGGCGGATGAACTCGTCTGCCGAGCGGATGATGGCGTTGATCTCGGATCGCTTCACTGATGTGTCTCCCCTTACTCTTAAGGATAAATACCTGGCTGTAGTGGCGACTTCAGTCGCTCCTGGCTCTTAGAACGAATAAATTCGTTACTACATTTATGCTCCGTTGCCGGGGATGGCCTTGGGGATGACGCCCATCTCGTGCACCGCCTCCGCCCCGACCATCAGGCTGACGATCTCGTCCGGGGTAGTCTCGCTGGCCAATCGCTCGGCCACCTTCTTACCGCGCCGCATGATCACGATGCGGTCCGCCACGGCGAAGACGTCCTGCATGTTGTGGCTGATGATGATCACCGGGACGCCCTGCCCGGCCAGGGTGCGCACCAGGGTCAGTACCTTGCGCTGCTCGGAGACGCCCAGGGCAGCGGTCGGCTCGTCCATGATCATCAACCGGGCGTTCCAGTAGATCGAGCGGGCGATCGCCACAGCCTGGCGCTGCCCGCCCGACAGGTTGCGGATTTGTTGGGTCAGGGATGGCACGTGGATTTCGAGCCGGTCGAGCACCTGGGCCGATTCGGCGCGCATCTTGTGCCGGTCAAGTGAGTGCAGCATCCCGCCCAGACGCTGGCGCTTGATCTCGCGCCCCAGGAAGATGTTCGAGCCGACGTCCAGGTTTTCGGCCAGGGCCAGGTCCTGGTAAATCGTCTCGATGCCCAGGTCACGCGCCGCGCGCGGGCTGGCGAAGGTCACGTCCTTCCCGTCGAAGAAAATCTGGCCTCCATCTGGAACGTACACGCCGGAGACCATCTTGATCAGGGTCGATTTTCCCGCCCCGTTATCGCCCACCAGTCCGACCACCTCGCCCGGGAAGATATCCAGGCTAACGTTATCCACGGCTACCAGGCCGCCGAAGCGTTTGGTCAGGTCTACCACGTGTAATAAGGGTTGCATGTCTCCCATCCTCTACTCCAGCGTCCGCCCGAACTGGTCGACGATCACGGCGATGATCACCACCACGCCCACCGCCAGGAACTGCCAGAAAGGCTGCATGCCCAGCACCACCAGGCCGAACTGGATGGTGGCGATCAGCAAGGCGCCGACCACCGTGCCGATGATGTTGCCCTCACCGCCGAACAGGCTGGCCCCGCCGATCACCACCGCGGCGATCGCCATCAGCTGCCCGGCCTCCCCGGCGTCCGCCGCGCCGCTGGTGAAGCGCGCCGCCCACAGCGCTCCGGCGATGCCTGCCAGCACCGCCCCCATTACATAGACCAGGATGATGGTGCGCTGTACGCGGATACCCGCCCGCACTGCAGCCTGGAAGTTACCGCCAATGGCGTACAGATGCTGCCCGAACTGGGTCTTGGAGAGGATGTACCAGCACACGATAGTCACCAGGATAGTGATGAAGACTACATTCGGCAGCAACGGAATGACGTTCTGCAGCTCCGGCCCCTGGGCCTCTGCAGGAGCCTTAAAGAAGCTGATGCCATTGGAGAGCCACAGGTAGAAGATGCTCCCGTTGCCGATCTGGCCCAGGTAGGGCGGCTGCTGGGCGACCGGGTAGCCGCCCGAGATCAACAGGGCGGCGCCGAACACCGCGTAGCCCATCCCCAGGGTGCTGATGAAGGGGGGTACCTTGATCTTTGCGACCAGCCAGCCGTTAATATAGCCGGGGATGATGCACACCAGGATGCCGCCCAGCATCCCCACCGGCACCACCAGCCAGGGGGAATAACCCTGGGCGTACATATATTTCATGATTTCCGCCGCCACCACCGCTGACAGACCCAGGATATACCCGACCGATAGGTCGATCCCGGCCGCGATGATGATCATCGTTTCGCCCAGACCAAGCAGCAGGATCTGGGTGGTATACAGCAGGATGCCCTGCAGGGCGCGCTGGCTGAGGAAGTTGGTATCATTCATCACCCGGGCGGCGATGGTGAACAGCGTGATCATGAAGACCAGGAAAACCCAGGGCCAGACTTTGCGCACCATGGCGAGTGTCTCCGCCCGGCTCCTCCGGGCTGGTGGGGATATGGCTTGAGGCGTGGTCTGCTGTTCGACGGCCATCAGTTACCTCCAGCGGATCTTCTTCACGGGAAAGGGTTGGTCCATTTTAACCGATTGTTTAATTCTACGAGAGCGAGCTCTTAACCTACTGTCGCGGCGAGGCGTTGTTTGCCGAAGCAGTCTCCTGCTGCTCTCGGGCGGAGATTGCTTCGGGCTGAGTAACGGCTCTTCCAGCGCTCCTCACCAATCCCGCCCTCGCAAAGACAAACTTCTCATATCGCTGCGAGGCGTTGTTTGCCGAAGCAGTCTCCAACGAGCCTGGGCGGAGATTGCTTCGGGAGCAGCCTATTGTAAGGGCGGAGCATCCGGAAATTATGTCTTCGAGCAGCCGTCATTAATCTTCCGGGGGCTACGCCCCTCCAGGACGCCCTTTGCAGAGCGTCCTGGGGATAGGGGTTATAGCGGCGATTACTTGGTGTAAATGAACTGCGCTACTTCGGGATCGTCCACGTTATCGGCGGTGATCACCTGGTAGCCGGTGGGGA
>DATDRQ010000263.1:0-6264 GCA_035291645.1 Anaerolineales bacterium | reverse complement strand
GGGAAGTAGTGGGTGAGGAAATCGCCTTTACGCCGCTGAATCTGATCCCTCCCGAAGCAGACTTCCCCGCTATGGCATTCTTCGAACCGCCGCTGGCCCAGGGTTTCAACCCTGGCGCGGAATTGACCAGCGCCTTGCCGGCCAGCAATGTAGGCGAGCGTTACCTGCCTGCAACGATTAAGATAAACCAGGTGGAGATCGATCCATCTGGCAGACAAGCGACCGTGGAAGGGATCATCTCTACCCCTAAGAAGAGTGATCCCGCTGGATTAATATGGCTAAGCGTGGTTGCCTATGGATCGAATGAGGAAGTTGTTGGAGTGCGCAAGTTGGAGATAACCGGTCCGGTTGAAGCGGGGGTTGATCTGCCTTATTCACTGGCGGTATTTAGCCTGGGTCCGCCCATCCAGCGCGTCGAAGCGTTCGTCGAGGCCAGACCCGAAGACGGAACCGAATTGGGTACCCCAACCGGCAACTGATCAGTCCAGGATCTTGCTCCCTCTTCAATCTGGACTCTGGCTTTTATGAGGAAAACATGCTCAAGGGGACAGGTGTGAAGACCAATATGAAGACGATCAATCCCAGGATGGCGATGGCCTTGCGTCTTCTGTCTAATGGAGTAATCTGATCCAGGGGTTCTGCGAAAACACGCCCCAGGAAGAATATCAGAAACGCCCACAACCACCAGCCAGACCAGACCGTCCCGAGAACGAGTAAGAAGACCAGGATGAAAGGCACGACGGCGCGCGCTTTTTGCCCGATCAGGACGAAAAGGACGTGCCCACCGTCCAGCTGCCCGGCCGGGATCAGGTTGAGGGCAGTGATCAACAGGCCCGCCCAACCCGCCCAGGCGATCGGGTGCAGGAGCACATCCACCCCTCCTAAGGGTACCGGCCTTCCGGTGAAGAAATACCGGAACCAGTATATCAGCGGGGATAAGCCCTCAAAATTCTGCGGCTCGGGCAACCATTGCCCGAAGATGATAAATTTCAAGAACAGATACAGGACCGAATTCCCCTCCAGACTGAAGCTCTCACCCTGGCGTAATATACCCGGCAGCTCGTCTACACGCGATAGGGCAAGACCGAGCATGAGAACAGGGATGGCGACGAACAGGCCTGCCAGCGGTCCGGCGATACCGATATCGAGCAGGATGCGCTTGTTCTTGGGTGGTTCCTTCAGCTGGATGAATGCGCCCATCGTTCCGAACGGACTGAAGGGAAAAGGTATGAAGTATGGCAAGGTAACCGCGGAGCGATGGTAACGCCCGGCCAGGTAATGGCCGAACTCGTGCGCAAGCAGGATGGCAAGCAGACTCACCGTAAACATCAAGCCATCGGCTAGTGCAGTAAGCAGATGTGGGGATAGCAGGGAGAGATCGGTAGTGAGCGGTCCTGAATAGTGGGTAATCGTACCGGCAAATAAGACACTCAAGACAGTCAATAAAAACAGGGTCAGATTGATCCAAGGATTCGAAGGTCTTGGGCGGACAACCCCTTTAACCAGCATGATGCTCTCGGATGCGGATTCTTCTCGAAAAAGTGGGGTGATATCTAAGGGGCGCAGGGAGGCAGCCAGGAGCTCGTAGGCTGCAGCCGAATCCATCAGTAAGTTCCCACGGTAGCGAACTAGAAAGTTCTGTTTGTCGTCTCCCCAGGTTACCTCTTCGATGCGAAAGACTTTTCCGACAATCGAGGCATAAGGATCTGTGGGAGAGGTTAATGGGATAACATCAGTAAATGAAATTGTCATATAGAATGGCGTTCGATAAGTGAACCTTTTTTTTGCGCAAGTGGTCGAAGCTATTGCGGGAGTGGATGGGAGTCGAACCCACCGCGGCCCGCAACGCGACCCGCCACCGGTTTTGAAGACCGGGGAGCCCACCGGGACCCAACCACCCCCGAGCTTCGGGAGTATACCCCCAGCACCATCGAGTACGGTCGATCATTATACCTTTTTGTGCGAGGGGTGTAAAGCCAGCGTTCTTTCCAACGATTATTATTGTTGATTGTGATCCTGCCCCATTTATAATAGAATCTGGTATAACCGGAGCAATGACCTGTTCGCTATCCTATACCCCTGGGAAGTGAAAAATTATTCTCGCGTGGACGGCTAAACTAGGTTTCTTTGATTAAACCATGACCAATCGGTATAGAGGAGAAGCGCGATGGACGATCATGCGCTGTGGGAATTAAGTTTAGAAACCTGGGCAGCGCTTGAGAACAGGTATGAGCCCGCTGTCCAGTCGATCGTCGAGCAAAGTGGTTTGGATGGGCGGGGATGGGGGCTGCTGCTAGCGGCCTTGACCTTTGAACCGGAGGAGACTACTCCAGCTCATTTGACAGTCCGGAATCCATACACTGCAGCAGAATTGTACCTGGCCCGCTTGAGGATCTGTGCGGATAAAGGGTATTTGGAGGAGTATTCCGCCGGAGAGTTTCGCCTGACAGTAACCGGTCGTTCAAGCGTGGAACAATTCATCACTCAAGCCCGCCAGGTGATGATGGACGTGGATCCACTTGCTCCCCAAGATTCGTCCAGGCTGGCTAAATTATACAAGCAGCTGGTCGAACACTGCCTCAAGACCCCACCACCACCAGAATCCTGGTCCATAACTCTCAGCTCCAAGCTTATGCCTTCGGAAGAACCACCTCTCCCGTATATCGAGCAGGCGATGAGCTGCTTGGGGGCCTATCGGGATGACGCCCACCTGGCTGCCTGGCAGGATACAGGATTATCGGCCACCTCATTGGAGATGATGACGATCCTCTGGCGTAAGGAAGTCGGCTCATTTGACGAGATTATCAAGAAATTAGTCTTCAGGGGATACGCCGAACAAGTTTACGAAAAAGCCCTGGACGAACTGCGCGATTTCAAGTACATGAGCGGATCGAGGAGATCGCCTGGTTTAACACCCGAGGGTATCGCTTTTCGGGAGAAGATCGAGCAGGATACAAATCGTTATTTCTTTACACCGTGGTCTTGCTTGAGTGAGCCGGAAAAGAACGAAATGGGGCGATTCCTGGTCGAGCTGACTGAAGGGTTGAAGGAAACAACTGCCAATAATCGATAAGACCTGTTGCCAGTGTCAAAATAAATCAAGTTGCCGCCGGAGAACAAAATATGGATAACAAAGGGCTCTTAGAACGTGTCGAGCAAGACCAGGTGAAGTTCATTTCCCTGCAGTTTACCGACGTAACCGGTTCGGTCAAGAGCCTGGATATGCCGGTTAGTCGACTCGAGGATATCTTGAACCATGGCATATGGTTCGACGGATCATCGGTCGAAGGCTTTGCCCGCATCCAGGAGAGCGATATGCGCCTGACTCCCGATGCAGAAACCTATGCCGTGCTACCCTGGAGTCCCGAAGGTAAGCGTCGAGCGCGAATTTTCTGTAATATTTTCCAGCCGGATGGATCTCCCTTCGATGGCGATCCGCGCGCTACGCTCCGCAAGATGCTGGACAAGATCGCTAAGCGGGGATGGACTTATATGGTTGGCCCGGAACCCGAGTTCTTTTTATTCAAACGGAACGGTCAGACCAGTATTCATCCGGTACCGCACGACGTCGGGGGATATTTCGATTTTTCAGCCAACGACGAAGCGGTGAGGGTCCGGACGGAGCTGATGGCTGCGCTGGCAGGGATGGGCCTGCAGATCGAGATGGGTCACCATGAAGTCGCGCTGGGCCAGCACGAGATCGACTTCGAATACGATGACGCCTTACGCACTGCAGACAACGTACTGACACTGAAGTACACGGTCAAGGCCATTGCGGCGCAGAACGATCTGGTGGCTTCATTCATGCCGAAACCGATCTTCGGCATCAATGGTTCTGGGATGCACTGCCACCAATCCTTGTTCGATGCTGACGGAAGGAATCTGTTTTATGATGAGGACGATCCATATAAACTATCCAAGATAGCCTATGGTTTCATCGCCGGTCAGCTGGTGCACGCCAGGGCATTGTCTGCGATAGTTGCCCCCACGGTTAACTCCTATAAACGCCTGGTCCCCGGGTACGAAGCCCCGGTTTATGTGGGATGGGCGCAGATCAACCGCTCTGCCCTGATTCGCATACCCCGCTATACGATGGGTCGTGAGAAATCGGTGCGCGCCGAACTTCGCTTTCCCGACCCCTCTGCAAATCCGTACCTGGCGCTTGCCGCCATGCTGGCTGCTGGATTGGACGGCATCGACTGTGGATTGAACGCCCCTGCGCCGCTAAACGATATCAATGTTTATCACCTTACGGCTGAAGAGCGGGCCGAGAAGGATATCGCCGAGTTACCCGGTTCACTCGCCGAGGCGCTGCACCTGCTCGAGGAGGATGCTGTCCTCCAGGACGCGCTCGGTGAATCGACTTATGAAAGCTTCCGCCGGGCAAAATGGGCGGAAGTGGAGGAGTACCGCACGCGGGTGACCGATTGGGAGGTCGAACGATACCTGGAAGTCGCCTGATCCTGGAAAGGATCGCAAACCTGCTCCTTTGTCATCGATTTCGATGAATAATAACTCCCCATGCCATAAACCATGGGGAGTTTGACTTTATTTTCAGGGAGAGGGATAGTTAAAATAATTATAGACTGCCTGGGAGAGACTGGCGACCAGCTCGGAAGCGGGGTCCCAGATTAGTTCCCCAGGCTTGTACAGGAAAATCACCAATACGTAATTCCCCCCGGGTGAATAGACAATCCCGGCGTCGCCAAGGGTGTTCATCACTCCAAAGTAGGTGACCCAGCCGTGTTTATGTGCTACCTCGGTCCCATCCGGGACGCCTGCCTCGATCAACAGCCCGAGGTTGTTCCGGGTGAGGTAAGTCAGCATGGTCTGGCATTCTCTCTGGGTGAAATCGCCAGGAAAAACGGCCATCAGTGTACCCCCACCCGATTGGTTACATTGATAGATATCCTCTAAAAGCATGCCGATCTCTGAAGGGGTTGTCTGGTTATAAATATCCGGGTCCGTGTTTATGTCGCCGCGCGTATTTGCGGGCGTCTCGAAGGAGGCCAACAACGGGGCGCCGGGAAAAAACTGCCCCGCCAGGAAGGTGCTCTCCAGACCCAAAGCATGCAGGTCATTGGTTACCTCGATGGGGGCAATGTTCGGATCGATCACCCGCTCCATCACCCAATCTGCCGGGTCATTCCCGGACTTTTCGATCATCTCCTCAAGAAGTTTGATGGTTTCCTGGTCTGGGATTTCGCCAAGCCGCCTGAAGGTCGATACCATGATCGGAATCTTGATGATGCTCGCGGCGGTAAAGGCGATATCCGGATTGGTCGGATAATCCTGGCCTTGTTGGTATGCGAAGTGGATTTCATCCGCCGTATTTAAGTCCAGCATGTACAGACCAACCAGGCCATCGAATTCAGAAAGATCGACGGTTTGTTTCAGGAGGATCTCCAAATTCTGGAACGAAGGCCGTGGGGGATCAGTGCGTCCCAGGGGAAGGTCGACAACCCGGTTGGAGATCGATTGAAATGCGCTCTCGATCAGGGGGATAGATTGATCGATATCCAGCACAGTCCCTTGCTTGCCAGGCTGAAAATTCACTGTACCGACTGCTGGGATAGAAGGCAAAGGTGGCTGGTCATAACGGGCGGCGATTTCGTCACGCAGATAAGTCCTCAAACGGGCTTCTGAAAATGATGAACGCAGGGGGATATCAGCCGGTGGCGTCGTGCGACCCCAAAGGAAATTCCAAAAATCGACCCAGAAAGATTGTTCACTGCGATTGAGTTCTGCGGCGGCCAGCATACTTTCCAGGTCGAGTTTAAATTCGGCGACTGCTGGATCGATCTGGATCATCGAGTCGCCGTAGTGAAGCTCGACCGGGGTGGCTGTGTAAGCCTCGAGCAGGCGCTGGGCAGCTGCCTGTCTATCTAACCCGCTGACCGGCACGCCCCCGATACGCATACCTTCGGGTAGGGTAGAACGCAAACGGCTGAAGCGAACCAGCTGGAGTGTGAGCAGGATCACCGCGCTCAGTAACAAGAGCAAGGAGATCATGCGGAGTGGAGAGAAAGGTCCACGTCGTCCCATAGCGATCGGTGAGTATAACATATCCTCCTGGAGTGGCTGGTTTTAGATAAAGAATCCTTAAGCTCCTGACAGGTAGATGGAGCCCCAGTTCTTCAATCACGAGGGCTACAAATAATCTTATGGTATGATGCACCCCTGAGGGAAAAACATGGCGACGTCGACCAGGCGTTCAACTATTCCAATCCTATTAATCCTGCTGGGATTCTTATTCGTCCTTGG
>DATDRQ010000262.1:0-7281 GCA_035291645.1 Anaerolineales bacterium | reverse complement strand
CGGGAAGGTGAACCACGTCGAACCGGGCAGCGTGGTGGTCGAGGTAGGGGGAGTAGGCCTGCTGGTCAACGTTCCGGTGCCGGTCTCGGATCTGCTCCAGCCGGGGGAGGCAGTCTTCTTACACACCCAGCTGATCGTCCGGCAGGACTCGCTGGCCTTGTACGGTTTCGATTCCCCCGAAGGCCGCGAGTTCTTCAACCTGCTGTTGACCGTCAACGGGATCGGGCCGCGCGTGGCGCTCTCGGTGCTCTCTACGCTCACCCCAGACGCCATCCGGCGGGCGGTGTTCAGCGATCAGGCCGACGTGTTCAACCTGGTGCCTGGCGTCGGCAGAAAAACAGCCCAGAAAATCCTGCTCAATCTGAAGGACCGCGTCGCGGTGGTCGAAGGCCTGGCCCCGATCGCCGCCATGAGCGATGTGGACACAGAAGTGCTGGCCGCGCTGACCTCCCTGGGATACAGCGTGGTCGAGGCGCAGGCTGCCCTGCAGTCTATCCCGAGGGACGCCCCGCTTGACGTGGAAACACGGCTGCGGCTGGCCTTGCAGTATTTCTCTTGACCGATCTGAATATGATCTTGCGGCGCAGCCTGATTTTCCGTGAAGGGCTCGGGATCAGTCTGCTCATGAATGCAGCCAGCTTCGCGCTTGGGTTGGTGCTCCCGGTCTAAGCCAGGGAGCGAATCGGAAAACATAAAATTGAAGGTAACGATGCATAAAGCGAAGAAGAAGCCGAGGTCCTGGTGCGCGAATTGGCCGCCGAATGGACCGCACGCAGGTGTTTCTTCATGGGCGCCTTCGAGAAAACGAGCGGCGAGTTCGCCGCCCAAGTCTACATCGCAGCGGTTAATTGGGATCTACCCGAGTTCGAGATCGGCTACTTTGCCGACGTCGATCACGAAGGCAAAGGGTACGTCACGGAGGCGGTCCAGGCTGTGTTAGCCAGCCTGTTATGCCAGGCCGGCGCCCGCCGGGTGCGCCTGCAGACAGACGAAACCAACCGGCGCAGCCTGGGCGTGGCGGAGCGGTGCGGTTTCACCCTGGAAGGTCGCCCGCGCGAGACGAAACGAAAACCGGATGGGACAACCTGTGATGACCTGATCTTCGGCTTGCTCAAGCGTGAGTTTGAGGCAGATAATCCCCAGAAATTCCCATCTACCTGACCCAAACAAGGAGGTTCCCTTGTTCGAGAACCGGAAAATTGCATTTATCGGCCCGGGGGCGATGGCAGAGGCCATGATCGCCGGGTTGATCCGCCGGGAGGTAGCGCGGCCGGAGATGTTGATCGCCTCCGGGCCGCGCCGCGAGCGGGTTGACGAGCTGCACAGCCGTTACGGGGTGCAGCCCTACGACGACAATGCCGCCGCGGCTGGCGCCGCTGAGGTGGTGGTGCTCTCGGTCAAGCCGCAGCGCCTGGACGCCGTGCTGGCGGGGATGCGCGGGGCGATCCAGCCTGAGGCCCTGGTGCTGTCGATCGTCGCCGGCGCGCCGATCGCCAAGATCGCCGGCTTCCTCAATCACAACGCCGTCGTGCGCGCCATGCCCAACACCCCGGCCCAGATCGGCGAAGGCATTAGTGTGTGGACCGCCTCTCCGGTGGTAAGCGACGACCAGCGCGAGATGGCCCGCCAGATCCTGGCGGCGTTGGGCGACGAGATCTTCCTGGAGGAGGAGAACTATCTCAACATGGCGACCGCCCTGTCCGGCACCGGCCCGGCTTACGTCTTCCTGTTCATGGAGGCGATGGTGGACGCCGGGGTGCACCTGGGCTTTCCCCGGCGGGTCGCCGAGCAGCTGGTCGCCCAGACGGTGCGCGGTTCGGTGGATTTCTACACTCAATCCAAGGACGCCCCTCACCTGGCGCACCTGCGCAACCAGGTTACCTCGCCGGGGGGCACTTCGGCGGCGGCGCTCTACTACCTGGAGAAGGCTGGTTTTCGCACCGCCATCTCGCGGGCCATCTGGGCTGCCTACGAACGCTCGCGCGAGCTGGGGCGGGACGCCAAGGCGCATTGGCCTGAACAGGTGAGCGGCGGGGAGGAAATTTAATCGATATTCGATCAGGCGGGAGATTGCTTCGGTCGCTGCGCTCCCTCGCAACGACGCATGTCTGTCGTTGCGAGCGTTCGGCGAAGCGGAGCTTCGCACTGCGAAGCAATCCCCCTTGTCAAAGAGGAGATTGCGTGCGAACGCAGTTCGCCAAGGTCGTTGCGAGCGTTCTGTGCGAAGCAATCTCCCTCTCTGCGTTTGTGAACAACTGGACAATATGGACGGTTTCAGTTATTATTTGTCCGCCTTCGGCGTTGGATGACCGGCGCCAGCAAGGAGCTACTGTTTAATTTCCCTGTTTGAGATCATGGTCTCAGAATCCGGATGCGTGGTCCATTGACCGCCTCCAAACTTATTCAATCCAATGCACGAGAGCGATGATGATCCAAGACTCCACTATGGACTTGCTGAAAGAACTGACTGAAGCCCACGGCGTGCCCGGATACGAAGCCCCTATCCGGGCCGTGGTGCGTAAATACCTGGAACCGCTCGGCGAGATTTCTCAGGACAAGATCGGTAGCGTGATCTGCCGCCTGGAAGGCAGCCTGCCCTCCCCGCGCGTGATGCTGGCAGGGCATATGGATGAGATCGGTTTCATGGTCAAGCATATTACCAAGGAAGGCTTCCTTCATTTCCTGCAGCTGGGTTACTGGTTCGACCAGGTGCTGCTGGGGCAGCGGGTGGTGATCAAGACCAGCCAGGGGGACGTGGTGGGCGTGATCGGCGCCAAGCCGCCACACCTGCTCCCCGCCGATCAGCGCGATAAGGTCGTCAAGAAGCAGGAGATGTACATCGATATCGGCGCCTCCTCCAATGAGGAGGTGGAAGCAGCCGGGGTACGTCCCGGAGACCCGGTGGTGCCGCGGGCAGACTTCGTCCCGCTGGCGAACGGTAAAACCTACCTCTCGAAAGCGTTCGACGACCGGGTGGGCACGGCCCTGGTGATCTCCACCCTGCAGGCGATCGGCGTCGATCACCCGAACACAGTCTACGGGGTGGCGACGGTGATGGAGGAGGTGGGAGTGCGCGGGGCGACCACCAGCGTGCGCGCTGTCGACCCAGACGTCGCCATCGTGCTCGAATCGGACATCGCCGGGGACGTCCCGGGGATCAAGCCCGAGGAATCGTCGGTCAAGCTGGGCAAAGGTCCGACGCTGTTGATCTACGACGCCCGCATGATCCCCAACCTGCGGCTGCGCGACCTGGTCATGGATACGGCGAACGCGGCCGGCATCCCGCTGCAGACTTCCTATGTCGAGGGGGGTGCCACAGACGGCGCCGCTATCCACCTGCACAATACCGGCGTCCCGACCGTTGTAATCGGCGTGGCAGCCCGCCACATCCATTCGCATAGCTCGATCGTGCACCGCGAAGACTACGACAGCGCGGTGAAACTGCTCGTCGAGCTGGTCCGCCGGCTGGACGCCGAAACGGTGACCGGTTTGACGGCGTGAACGCTGGGATTGACTGGACAATTATGCCCGGTAAAGTAACCAGTCACCCTGAGCGAAGCGAAGGGTCTCTCGATGACAATTAAGATGCTTCGCTTGCCCGAACGGCAGAATTAGTCATGAGAAATCACAGTTCGGTTTGCCGTTCGGGCGCTCAGCATGACAGTTTATCCATTTGGATGTAAGCAATAGAATAATTAAGCCTTGGAGGCAGCATGGCGAATCTGGTCGACCAAATTACGGCGGACCTGCACAAACAAATTGAAGCATACCAACCCGAATACGGGGTGAGCGATGTAGGCACGGTGGTAGAAGCCGGGGACGGGATTGCCCGCGTGGACGGCCTGGCGGCGGTCAAGTCTCAGGAGCTGGTGCAGTTCGCCAACGGCGTGATTGGCATCGCCTTCAACCTGGAACAGAAAACCGTCGGCGTGATCATCATGGGCGAGTACACGGAGATAGAGGAGGGCATGATGGTGCGCTCCACCGGGCGCATCGCCTCCGTCCCGGTCGGTGAAGCCCTGGTCGGGCGGGTGGTCAACTCCCTGGGCCAACCGTTAGACGGCAGAGGCCCGATCAAGTCCGACAAATACCGTCCGATCGAGCGCATCGCCCCGGGCGTGGTCGCACGCAAGGACGTCGACACCCCCGTGCAGACCGGCATCAAGGCCATCGACGCCATGACGCCGATCGGGCGCGGGCAGCGCGAGCTGATCATCGGCGACCGCCAGACGGGCAAGACGGCCCTTGCCATCGACACGATCATCAACCAGAAGGGCAAGGACCTGCTGTGCATCTATGTGGCGATCGGCCAGAAGAAGGCCGGCATCGCCCGCACTGTGGACATCCTGACCCGCTTCGGGGCGATGGACTACACTACCGTGGTCGTCGCCGCGGCGGACGAGCCGGCAGCCTTGCAGTATATCGCTCCTTACACCGGCTGCACCATGGGTGAAGAGTTTATGGAGAGCGGGCGCGACGCGCTGGTGATCTACGATGACCTCTCCAAGCACGCCTGGGCCTACCGCCAGGTCTCGTTGCTGCTGCGCCGCCCGCCCGGACGTGAAGCCTACCCCGGTGATGTCTTCTACCTGCACTCGCGCCTGCTGGAACGCGCCGCCCGTCTGGCGGATCAATACGTGATCGTCCCGATCGATTATGAAGGCGGGCTGGCGGGAGGGGAGGCTGCCGTCAACGGTGAGGTATATGGCGGTCCGGTTGCCCCGCATGACGCCGATAGCGCCCGCCAGGCGTTAGACAACCCCGATGGATATAAGCTGGTCAAAGTACAAGGCTCGGGCGGCTCCCTGACAGCCTTGCCCATCATCGAGACCCTGCTCGGCGATGTGTCTGCCTACGTACCGACCAACGTGATCTCGATTACGGACGGACAGATTTACCTTGAAAGCAACCTTTTCTACGCCGGCATCCGCCCGGCTATCAACGTCGGCCTGTCGGTGTCGCGGGTGGGCGGCGACGCCCAGGTGAAAGCCATGCGCCAGGTCGCCGGACGGCTGCGCCTGGAAATGGCGGCCTTCCGCGAGCTGGCGGCCTTCGCCCAATTCGGCTCAGACCTGGATAAGTCCACCCAGGCCCAGCTCAACCGCGGCCAGCACTTGCAGGAACTGCTCAAGCAGCCGCAGTACGAGCCGCTGGAGATGGAAGAAGAAGTGATCGTGCTCTTCGCTGGCACGAACGGATACGCCGACAATATCCCGCTGGACCGCGTGCGTGCCTGGGAGACGGAGCTGCTTCGCTATATGGCCAGCTCCCATCCCGAGATCGGCCGCGATATCGCCGAGAAGAAACGCATCGGCGACGAGAGCCTGGCGGTGGTGCACGAGACGATCAAGACGTTCAACGCGACCTGGATTGCATAGCCCGAAAAGCCTATGGCCTCTGCACGCGAAGTCCGGCTCCGTATCCGGAGCATTAAGAATATTGCCCAGGTGACGCGCGCCCTGCAGGCGGTCAGCGCCAGCAAGGTGCGCAAGGCGATGCAGGCGGTGACGAACACCCGCCCCTACGCCCAAAAGGCCTGGCAGGTGCTGACCCACATCGCCGGGCAGCCCGGCCGCGAGACACTCCACCCGCTGCTGACCACCCGGCCGGAGGTGCGCAGCGTGCTGGTGGTGCTGATCACCGGGGATCGTGGCCTGGCGGGCGCCTATACGACCAACATCGTGCGCTTCACCCTGCAGCACTTCAACCAATACCCGCTCCCGGTGCGCTACATCACCGTGGGTCGTAAAGGGCGGGACCTGATGGCGCGCCGCCGCAAGGACATCCTGGCTGAGTTCAGTAACCTGCCAGCGGCGCCCACCTTCGCCGATGTCTCGGCGATCGGGCGGCTGGCGGTGGATGAGTTCCTGGCGGGAAAGACCGACGAAGTCTACCTGGTTTACACCGACTTTATCAACATGGCCAGGCAGGTGCCCACCCTGCAGAAGCTGCTGCCGCTGGAAATCACCGGGGAGACCGGACGCGTGGTCCGCTTTGCCCAGGCAGAGAAAGGTCCAGCGGCTTCTTATATCTATGAACCAGGGCAGGAGCAGATCCTGGACGAGATCATCCCGCGCTTCACAGCCCTGCAGGTCTTTCATGCCATCCTGGAGTCGCAGGCCAGCGAGCATGCCGCCCGCATGCTGGCGATGAAGAACGCCACCGACAGCGCTACGGACCTGGCTGAGGCGTTGACGCTCGAGTACAACAAGGCTCGCCAGCAGAGCATCACGAATGAAATGCTGGATATCGCCGGCGGCGCGGAAGCCCTGGCGCAGAGCGAGTATTAAATATTGGACTTACGCAGTTGGTAGGAGAATGGGGTTTTTGGGCGGGCGGAGCCCGCGCAAAAACCCCCAATTTCACCCTCAAATGCGTAACTTCTAGAATATATAGATCGACCTGTAAGCGGAATAAATTCCTGGAAGTTAGGATTTGGAGGAAAGTATGGCTCAAGCAACAGGCAGGGTGGCGCAGATCTTAGGCGGCGTGGTGGATGTCGAGTTCCCCAACGAGCATTTGCCTAAAATTTTCGACGCGATCGAGGTCCCCCGGGAAGGACAGGCGTCGCTGGTTTTAGAAGTCCAGAAACACCTGGGGGATAACTGGGTGCGCTGCGTTGCGATGGATTCAACCGACGGCCTGCAGCGCGGCGTGCCGGCTCATTCGACCGGTGCGCCGATCAAGGTCCCGGTTGGACCGGAGACCCTGGGGCGGATCTTCAACGTGCTCGGTCGCCCGGTCGATCAGAAAGGTGCCGTCGAAGCGGGTTTGTATTATCCGATCCACCGCCCGGCGCCGCCTTTCGTCGAGCAGTCCACCCGGGTGGAAGTGTTCGAGACCGGGTTGAAGGTGGTCGACCTGATCGCCCCCTTCACCAAGGGAGGCAAGACCGGCATCTTCGGCGGGGCTGGCGTGGGCAAGACAGTGATTATCATGGAGCTGATCCGCTCGATCGCCACCGTGCACCAGGGCAACTCGGTGTTCGCCGGGGTTGGCGAGCGCACGCGGGAAGGCACTCAGCTGTACCGTGAAATGCTCGAATCAGGGGTGATGAAAGACACGGTGATGGTATTCGGGCAGATGAACGAGCCCCCAGGCGTGCGTTTGCGAGTCGCCCTGACGGCGCTATCGATGGCAGAGTACTTCCGCGACCAGGGGCGCGACGTGCTGCTGTTTATCGATAACATCTTCCGCTTCAGCATGTCCGGCTCAGAAGTATCCGCGCTCCTTGGGCGGATGCCCTCGGCGGTGGGCTACCAGCCCACCCTGGCGACGGAG
>DATDRQ010000261.1:0-2136 GCA_035291645.1 Anaerolineales bacterium | reverse complement strand
CGACCTGGGCCGCGAGCAGCTCGACCTGTTCAACAAGGAATTCGACCTGGGCGACTTCGTCCAGGCCAGCGGCGAGATGTTCCGTACCAAGAGCGGCGAAGTAAGCCTGCGCGTCTCCGAATTCCGCCTGCTCTCCAAGGCGGTCACCCCGCTGCCCGCCGCCAAGGACGAGGTTGTGGACGGGAAGGTGGTGCGCCACGCCACCCTGTCCCACCCGGAGAGCCGCTTCCGCCAGCGCTACGCCGACCTGGCGGTCAACCCCGAGGTGCGGCGCATCTTCCGTGTCCGGGCGGCGGTGGTGCGCGCCCTGCGCGATTTCCTCGATTCGAAGGACTTCCTGGAGGTCGAGACGCCGGTGCTGCAGCCATTATACGGCGGGGCGGCGGCGCGGCCCTTCACCACCCACCACAACCAGCTCAAGCAGGACCTGTACCTGCGCATCTCCTTCGAGCTGTACCTGAAGCGCCTGCTGGTGGGCGGCATCGAGCGGGTGTACGAGATCGGGCGCGACTTCCGCAACGAAGGCGTCGACCGCACCCACAACCCCGAGTTCACCATGCTCGAGTTCTACATGGCTTACGCCGACTACCGCCAGGTGATGGCGCTGACCGAGGAGATGATCGCCTTCGCCGCCGACCGTGCCCTGGGGGCGCGCAGCCTGACCTACCAGGGCAATGTGATCAATCTGGACCCGCCCTGGAAGCGCATCCGCCTGAACGAGGGCCTGCTGGAGATGGCGGGGGTCGACATCGACGCCCACCCGACCGCCGAGAGCCTGGCGGCGGCGCTGCGCGCCCGCGGCCAGCAGCCCGATCCCAAGGCGACGCGCGGAAAACTGATCGACGGCCTGATCGGCGACTTCCTGGAGCCGAAGATGATCCAGCCGGCCTTCGTGTACGATTACCCGCGCGACATCTCCCCGCTGACCAAGAGCAAGCCGGGCGACCCGGGCACGGTCGAGCGCTTCGAGGGCTTCATCGCCGGCATGGAGATGTGCAACGCCTTCACCGAGCTGAACGACCCGCTCGACCAGGAGGCGCGCTTCCTGGAGATGGGGCGCGACTACGCCGCCGACGACGAGCAGCGCCACCCGGTCGACGAGGACTACCTGCGCGCCATGCGCTACGGCATGCCGCCCAGCGGCGGCTTCGGCCTGGGCGTCGACCGGCTGGTGATGCTGTTCACCGACACGCCCAATATCCGGGAGGTGATCCTGTTCCCCCACCTGCGCGAGAGGGAGTAACAGCCGTCAGCGGTAAGCGGTCGGCTGACGGCCGTCTGCTGATAGCTGATGGCTGTTGTAACCCGGGCGGTCTGGCTCGTGTTCTATCCGGGTCTCGCTGCCCTTGGGGAGGCCGCGGTGGGAGTCGATGATTTTATAAGGGATCAGTTTAGTCTCCCTGGCCTCTTGTCATGGATGGTAGCCATATAGCCCGAGGTATATCGGACATATTAGATATAATTACCGCACTATTGATAAGTAAATCTACTCCAGAAGCGCTAGTAGAAAGGTTGTGCACAGGATGCTTAATCTCAACTCCATTATGATCGGAACGAAACAAGTCAAGGTCTTAGCGGCTTTCTATGAACAGGTCCTCGGAAGGCCAGCGGATATGGTCGATGAAGAGTATGGCTTCTTTGGCTGGCAAGCGGGCGCGGCCAATCTGTCCGTTTTAGATCATTCCGAAATGGTGGGTAGCACCAAAGACCCCGGGCGCGTTATGTTTAATTTTGAAACTCCGCAGGTGAAAGAGGAGTTTGAGAGAATAACAGCCCTGGGAGGCATGGTCATCAGAGAACCCTATGAGATGGAGGGTGGATGGGTTGCGACCCTGGCAGACCCGGATGGAAATTACTTTCAATTGGTGAGCCCTATGGGCTAATAATCTGGTGTAATGCTCAGCCGCCGGTCGGCCCCAACCAGCACGTACGGGCACAAGGCCCTGAGCTACAGGGGCCGCCCCGCCTCAGGTCCGGATTGCCGAGGCAGGCCGATCGTGAACATCGTACCCCTCCCAAATCCGCTTTGTGTTGATATCCGTCTCTCCCTTCTGGCCGACATGGCGGTCGATCAGGCTGAGTGGCAGGCTTATCTGGGAGCCTGAGCGACGGGGACACCGCCGGGGAGGTCGAGCT
>DATDRQ010000260.1:0-2653 GCA_035291645.1 Anaerolineales bacterium | reverse complement strand
GACCGTTCGCACCAACATTGACCGGCTCGTGGGAGGAGCTGGTGAGGAGACCATCATCGCGCGGGTCGGGGAGGGCATGGTGAGCACCATCGGCTCCGCGGCGTCGCACAAGGCTGTGCTGGAAAATCCCGATCACATCTCGAAGAATATTCTGAGCAAGGGACTCGATGCAGGGACAGCTTACGAGATCCTTTCCATCGACATTGCAGACGTGGACGTGGGCGAGAACATCGGCGCGAAGCTGCAAATCGACCAGGCGAATGCCGACAAACAGATCGCTCAAGCCAAGGCGGAAGAACGCCGGGCCATGGCCGTTGCCCTCGAGCAGGAAATGCGGGCACGAGTTGTCGAGGCCGAGGCAGAAGTGCCTCGCGCCATGGCGGAGGCCTTTCGCCAGGGAAACCTGGGCATCATGGACTATTATAAGATGAAGAACGTGCAGGCCGATACAAGTATGCGCGATGCTATTGCCAGTACCGGAGACGAACCAGGCGCGCCCCAGAGGAAGTAGGAGAGACGGCTATGAGAACTCCCAGTTTGGAACAGATCCTTATCCTGCTACTGTTCATCGTTCTGCCGCTGCTCAACTTGCTGTTTCAGCGAGTCAAGAGACGTTCCGAGGGTAAACACCCAGAGGATGAGTCCAGACTGGAAATAGCACATCGGGCGCGGGCAATCCCGCCACACCCGCCAGAACCCCGCATATCCCGCGACCGACCCCACGGGTTACAAGCGCCAACGGTTTCCACGCCGCTTCCGAGGAGACGTTCCGTAAAGAAATTGACTTTAGGTGGCAGGCGGGAGATACGGCGCGGAATCATCTTGATGGCAGTATTGGGACCCTGCCGCGCTTCCGATCCGCCGAAGTAGGCGGCGATCCAAACATGTAGTCCTTTGCGGCTTTGCGAGAAACAATCTTTTCCGGGCCGAGACGCCAGGGCGCCATAAAAATCACTAACTAACCTGTCTCGCCCTACGATTACGTGCTCATGCCGGCAACCGCGCCTCTACGCAAGATCCTTTCCGACGATGCCGCCTGAAACAATGAACTTGAAGGCGTCCTCTATTGAGAAATCCAGGTCGATCACATCTTTGGGAGAGATAATAACCAGGTACCCTGAGGTAGGATTGGGAGTCGTCGGAACGAAAACCGCAAGCACTTTGTTTCCTGGTACCAGATTGAGATTATCCGCGCGCTCGGTGGCGACCAAGCCTATGCTCCAGAGACCTTGACGAGGATATTGCAGCAGGACGACGCGCTGAAAGCTTCGGCTTGGTCCCTGGAAAGTTTCTATCACCTGTTTAGCGCTGCTATAAATCGTCTTCACTAGCGGCAACCTGAGGAGCAGTCCTTCGAATGCTGTCAGCAGCCGCCGCCCCAAGATATTGGTTCCAACCAAACCCAACAGAAAGATCACAGCGAGGGAAAGAACGAGGTTGATTACGAGCACCAGAGGGTAGGCCAATTCTCCGGCCCCAAAGAGTCGCAGCAGGCCGGTAAGCAGCGGAGCCCCGACACCAGTAAAAATGTTAAACAAAAAAGCAATGAGAACGTAGGTAATGAACAGGGGCAGAAGAATCAGCAGCCCTGTGATTAACGTGCGGCGAATAAAGTGGGGGTTTTTGTCATCCGGCATCACTCATTTTCTCCAATGTGTAATCTTCGATAAAAACTGCAAAGGAACGCGCCGTTCAAATGTGCTCGGTGCGATTTTTCGCCACAGGAGATAGATTGGCGCGCCCTCTTGTTCCCAGGAAACTAAACCTCGTCATTGTTGTTCAGAGCGTAAGGACCATCATATACTTTTCCTGGGCCAGATGCCTGGCGTCAGTTGTCTAACAAACAAAAGACCAAGTGTGCCTGGGTGGTCTATTTCGGCGCGCGGCATTCTGCCAAATTAACGGTTGCTCTTTCATCTCCGAACCGAAATGGTTAGAAAATATCCATGGCGGCATTCGCTCCGATTGAGAAGGTTGACGCCTATCTTCCGATCGAAGATCACGGCTTGATCGGCGACGGGACCACGGCCGCGCTGGTCGGCCGTGATGGCGCGATCTCGTGGATGTGTGTGCCGCGCTTCGATTCACCGCCGCTATTCTGCGGGATTCTCGACGTCAAACGCGGGGGCTCTTTCACTGTTGCGCCCGAAGGGCTCGGCGAGTCGCGGCAATTCTATGAGGCCGACACGGGCGTGCTGGTCACCGAAATGCGGGGCCCCTCGGGATTGATCCGCGTCACCGATGCATTCTCGCTGCGATGCGGAGCCGATCTGAGCGAAGATGTCTCTGCGGGACGCCGTGAACTGCTGCGGATGATCAGCGTGTTGACCGGACGGGTCCGCCTGCGGATCGAAATCGAGCCCAGGGGCGGAGCTCACGCAGAGGTCGACAGGGATGGCCTGCGGATCCATTGTCCTTCTTTTCCCGACATCGAGCTCCAACTGTCTTGTAGGGGTCCGCATCCGCTACGACGCCTTTACGAATCGGTGGAACTGAGCGCTGGTGATCGAGTTGAGCTGATTCTACGCTGGGGGAAAGGGCTTACCAGTCGTTCGTACGCTTCTCCAGATGAGCTTTTAGGGGAAACGCTCAGAGGCTGGCGCCGTTGGATGCATCAGTTCCAGTACGAAGGTCCAGAGGAGGCGCTGGTGCG
>DATDRQ010000259.1:0-7674 GCA_035291645.1 Anaerolineales bacterium | reverse complement strand
TGCCCCCGTAGCTCAATGGACAGAGCAGAGGTCTTCTAAACCTAAGGTTGTGGGTTCGAATCCCGCCGGGGGCGCCTGAGTTGGGAGATTCGGCTACTGCAAAAAGGAAATTAGAAAATGGAACGGAAAGGATTGATCGAGTTTAAGGGAAGAGATGTTACGGTAGTGGGTCCCGATCTGCAAGCCGGGGACAAGGCGCCTGAATTTAGCGCACAAAAGGCGGACTGGGCGACCGTCCAGGCACTGGAAAGCACACGCGGCAAGGTGCGGGTGATCGGTTCCCTGCCTTCGCTCAGTACGGATGTGTGCGAGCGCGAGACGAGAAGGTTCAACGAGGAAGCGGCCTCCTTAGGGGAGCAAGTGGCTATCCTCATGATAAGCATGGATCTGCCCTGGACTTTAAAGAACGCCTGCTCGGCATTCGGGATCGACCGGGTGGAGACGCTTTCCGATCACCTGGACGGGGACTTCGGGGCGAAGTACGGGGTGCTGTTGAAGGAGCCGCGCATCCTCCGCCGGGCAGCGTTCGTCGTCGATCGGGAGGGCAGGCTGGTATACGTGGAGTACACGCCGGCGATTGGAGTCGAACCGAATTACGCAGAAGTCCTCGAAGCTGTGCGCCGGGCGCTCAGCCGGTGACTGGTGAGGAGGAAAATCATGATCGATGTTCTCTTGAAGTCAGATCCCCTTCGACCGGGCTGGTATTTATCCGAGGAAGTGCAGCCCTTATCTCCAGGTACGAACCGCTGGAGGCTAAATGCCCGCTCGCACGTCTGGCGCCCACCCACCGACGTCTACGAGACCGAGGATGCGATCATCGTGCGGGTTGAGATCGCCGGGATGCAGGAGGAAGATTTTTCAATATCCCTGGCCGGGCGCTTGCTGTCCATCCGCGGCATCCGCCCGGATCAACCGGAACGGCGCGCCTACCACCAGATGGAGATCTTCTTCGGCGAGTTCCTCTCGGAAATCGAGCTGCCCTGTGCGGTGCTGGCCGAAGGCATCTCGGCGGAGTATCGGTCTGGTTTCTTACGCCTGGTCCTGCTGAAGGACCGCCCAAAAAAGATTCAGGTGGTTGAGACTCTTTGATCCGCCTGCCTCAGGCCGGCGCGACCGGGAGTGTCACGCTAAAGACTATTCGACAATCGAGAAGACATGCCAGCCTCAAGATGGAATGAAAACCTGTTTGATATCCTCAGCTGGATCGAGGAAGAGAATGCCTTGGAAGAATTACTAAATTTGAGACCCATCACTCCGCAGGTCATCGAGCAGAGCGGAGATGAACAGGAGGTGACAGAGAAGGAAAATGGCGGCTCTGGCCAGATTCCGGCTGAGCTGCCGGTCCTGCCTTTGCGCGGCGTGGTGGTTTACCCGCAGACCGCCGTCCCCCTGACCATCGGGCAGCCTCGTTCGATCCGCCTGGTGGACGATGTAATGGCGGGGGAAGAACGCCTGATCGGGCTGGTCGCTGCCCAAAACCCGGAATTAGAAGCCCCTGAACCGAAGGATTTGTTCAACATCGGAACGGTAGCGATCGTGCACCGCCTTTTCCGGGCTCCCGACGGCACCATCCGCCTGCTGGTGCAGGGACTCGAGCGCTTCCGCCTGGGCGAGTTCACCCAGCAGGACCCGTATCTGGTGGCAAAGATCGAAGTGCTGCCGGAAATCGTGACGGACAACCTGGAAGTTGAAGCACTGGCGCGCAACGCTCGCGAGCAATTCGAGCACATTGCCGAGATGATCCCGTCCATTCCAAAGGAGCTGGTCACCTCTGTCGCCAGCCTGGAGGACCCTTTGCAGACGGTCTATACGATCGCCAACTTCCAGCGGATGGACTTGAAGGACGCCCAGGCGCTGCTCGAACTGGACCCGGTCTCGGAGAAGCTGCGCAAGCTGGTTTCGATCCTGGCGCACGAAGCGGAGGTGCTCGAGATCGGCCAAAAGATCCAGAACGAGGCCCGCTCCGAGATCGAGAAAGTCCAGCGGGAATATTTCTTGCGCGAGCAGCTCAAGGCCATCCAGAAGGAACTGGGGGAAGCCGATGAGCAGACCGTCGAGGTCGAGGAGTTCCGCCAGAAGATCGAGGCGGCCAAAATGCCAGAGGAGGCCGATAAGATGGCCCGCCGTGAGCTGGAACGCATGTCACGGCTCCCCACGGCTGCAGCCGAATACGGCGTCATCCGCACCTACCTGGACTGGCTGGTCTCCCTGCCCTGGTCGATCGCCACGGAGGATGACCTGGAGATCTCCCGGGCGCGCCAGGTGCTGGACCAGGACCACTTTGGTCTGGAAGATGTCAAGGAGCGGATATTGGAATACCTGGCAGTGCGCAAGCTGCGCCAGGAACGGCGAGCCGAACTCGAGGCCGAGGAGTCGGAAGATTATATCCGTCGGGTGCGGGAGGGCGTGATCCTGTGCTTCGTCGGCCCGCCCGGAGTGGGCAAGACCTCCCTGGGTCGCTCGATCGCCCGGGCGATGGGCCGGAAATTTATTCGCATTTCGCTGGGCGGCGTGCGGGATGAGGCGGAGATCCGTGGGCACCGGCGCACTTATATCGGGGCCATGCCAGGCCGCATCCTGCAAGCCATCCGCCGGGTGGAATCGCGCAACCCGGTCTTCATGCTGGACGAAGTGGATAAGCTGACCTATGATTTCCACGGCGACCCGGCTTCGGCATTGCTGGAAGTGCTCGACCCGGAGCAGAACGGCGAATTCCGCGACCATTACCTGGAGGTGGCCTTCGATCTCTCCCAGGTGATGTTCATCACCACCGCCAACCTTTTGGAGCCGATCCCGGGACCTTTGCGCGACCGTATGGAGATCATCTTTCTTTCGGGGTACACGGAAAACGAGAAGATCGAGATCGCCAAAGGTTACCTGATCCCGCGCCAGCTCAAGGAAAACGGGCTGCTGCCGGACGAGGTCCGGTTCACCCGGGAAGCGCTTCAGGCGATCATCCGCTCCTATACGCGCGAGGCCGGTGTGCGCAACCTGGAGCGGGAGATCGGCGGCATCAACCGCAAGGTGGTCACGCGCATCGCCGAGGGCAAGACCGATTCGGTCGAGATCGTCCCGGAACTCGTCCGGGAGTACCTGGGACGCCCGCATTTCTTCGGCAACGAGGAGATCGCCGAGCGCACCGCGCTACCGGGAGTGGCGACCGGGTTGGCTTACACACCGACCGGCGGAGACGTGCTTTTTGTCGAAGCCACGCGCATGTCGGGCGGGAAAGGCTTCCAGCTGACCGGCCAGCTGGGGGACGTGATGCAGGAATCCGCCAGGGCTGCACTCTCTTATGTCCGCTCGCGTGCCCAGAACCTTGACCTGGACCCGGATTTCTTCGAGAAGTCGGACATCCACCTGCACGTGCCCGCCGGAGCCCAGCCGAAGGATGGCCCCTCGGCCGGGGTGACTATGGCGACGGCGTTGGTCTCGCTCATTTCTGGCAGGCCGGTCCGTCCGGATATCGGGATGACCGGCGAGATCACCCTGCGCGGCCTGGTGCTGCCCGTCGGAGGAATCAAGGAAAAGACTCTGGCAGCTCACCGCAGCGGCCTCAAGACGGTGATCCTCCCCAGGCGGAACGAAGCCGATCTGGAAGACTTGCCGGAGGAAGTGCGCAAGGATCTTAAATTCATATTCGTCGATTCCATCGACGAAGTGCTGGGATCTGCCCTGGAACCGGCCGAGAAGGTGAAACCCAAGCGGAAAAAAGGCGAAAACGCCTCCCACAACGGGAAAAGAAATGCCAAAGGTAATGCTGATCGAAGATAACGCCAACGTATTTTCCCTCCTGCTTATGTTATTGGAGTTCGAGGGGTACGAGGTGGTGCATTGGGAAGGTGGGGAACAGGTGGAGGAAGTGCTCAGCCTGATCCGGCAGGAGCAGCCTTCCCTGGTCTTGCTCGACGTGAACCTGCGCCACCTGAGCGGATTCGAGATCCTGCACGCCTTACGCAAAGACCCCGGACTCAAGGATACGCGGGTGCTGATGGCCTCGGGGATGGACCTGACCTATCGCTCCCGCCAGGAAGGGGCGGATGGCTTCATCACGAAACCGTTCGTGCCCGATGAACTCATTCAAACCATTCAAGAAACAATAGGATAGGAAGATCGTGATAAAGAAAAAACCACGCGGCTCGATGCAGTGGTACGCGATGGATTTGCACCTCCATACTCCCGCTTCGATCGATTACCAACAGCCGGGAGTTTCTTTTTTGGATATCCTCCAAAGGGCGGAAGCGCGCGGATTGGATATCATCGCCTTTGCCGACCACAATACGGTGGCAGGCTACCGGCGGATGCGGGAGGAGATCGACCGCCTGGAGTTCCTCGAGACCTCCAAGCGCCTGCATCCGGATGAACAGACCCGGCTGGCCGAGTACCGCCGCTACCTGGAAAGAATCCTGGTGCTGCCGGGATTCGAATTCACGGCTACCTTTGGCTTCCACATTCTCGGCATTTTCTCCCCGGATAAACCGGTGAGGGAGATCGAGCACCTGCTGCTGAACCTGAACATCCCGCCGGATCAAATCGATCGCGGTTCGGATACGGTCGGGGCGACCAGTGACGTCCTGACCGCCTACCACATGATCGCGGTGGCCGGCGGGCTGGTCATGGCGGCTCACGCCAATTCTAACAACGGCGTCGCTATGCGCGGTTTTCCGTTCGGCGGACAGACCCGCATCGCTTATACCCAGGATGAAAACCTGCATGCACTGGAAGTAACTGACCTGGATAAGAAGGGCAGGTTTACCACCGCGGCTTTCTTCAGCGGCACCAAGCCGGAATACCCGCGCCGCATGCACACCGTCCAGGGATCGGATACCCACCGCCTGGCAACGGACCCGCAGCGGAAAACCAATCTCGGCATTGGAGATCGGGCGACCGAGGTCTTCCTGCCAGAAGTCAGTTTTGAGGCCTTGAAGGAGCTATTCCTGAGCAACGATTTCGCCCGCACACGCCCGCTGCGTGTCAAATCCGAACCGGCTTTCGATTTCATCCGGGCGGCGCGGGAGGAGGGTCCGAACCTGGTCCAGGAGTTTCACGAAAACCTGTCGGTGCGGGGCGGGCGCCTGTACGCTATCCTGGCGGATGTGTGCGCGTTTGCTAACACCAACGGCGGCACCCTTTTCCTGGGGCTGAGCGCCGACGTGCGCGCTCCGGTGGTCGGGATCGCTAACCCGGAACAGGCGGTTGCCCAGCTGGAGAAAGAGATCCGCAACCGGATCAGCCCACAGATGAAGTTCTCGATCGACGTACATGAAACCAACGCGAAAAAGGTGCTGCGCGTGCTGGTGCCGCGCGGAGAAGACCCGCCCTACGTGGTCGACGACTACAAAATCTACGTGCGGACGGAAGCGGAGACCGGCCTGGCAGTCCGGGATGAGATCGTTGGCCTGGTGATGCGCGGGGAGGGGGAACGCCAGCCGGCGGCGCCCGCCGTCGAGGACCAGGCAGTCAAACATGCTGAACCGCAAACGCCAGCGATCGCAACCACCAACGGGGATATCACCCCGCGCACCGGGGTGGAGGTGGTCTCGGTCGAGGAGCGCGATGGCACCCAGTACTTCACGGTGCGCGATCTGCGCAACAGCAACGTCGTCAAGAACGTAACGTTCAAGTCGGCGCGCCGGCTGTGGCATTATGCCATCACCCAGTACACCCAGCTGGTCGAGAAGCTGCCCCGGGCGCAGATCCAGTGGGAGGGGGACTACGGTCTAATTCAGCGCGAGAAGGTAGGCGAGCGCGAACGCTTTGACCTGATCCAGCGCACACCGGAAGGACAGCGCTTCTTCTTTGGTGTCACCGAGGATGGCATCCACGGTCCCTGGAAGAGCCTGGTAGGCGAGGATGAAGAGTGAGGCCGGGATCACCATCCGGCCGTTCGTCTATCCAGATGATTACAGGGCGGTACATGCGCTGTGGTCGACCGCGGGGCCGGGGGTCCATCTAGGACCTTCCGACGCCCCGGAAGAGATCGCCAAGAAGGTCTACCGGGAGGCGGACCTGTTCCTGGTGGCCGAAAGCCGGGGCCAGATCGTCGGCACGGTGATGGGAGGCTTCGACGGGCGGCGCGGGCTGATCTATCACCTGGTGGTTTCTCAAGAGATGCGCCGCAGCGGGATCGGCTCGGCCTTGATGGGCATGCTGGAAGAACGCCTGCAGGAGAAAGGCTGCCTGCGCGCCTACCTGCTGGTGACAAAAGACAACCCGGATGCCCTTCATTTCTATGAGACCATCGGATGGGAGACGATGGATATTTTCATTTTTGGGAAAGATCTGAACATTCAATGAGCTTACGCATTGGCGTGCTGACCATCTCCGACCGCTCTGCCAGGGGAGAGCGAGCGGACGCCTCCGGGCCGGCCCTGGTAGAAGCCATCCTGGAGCAGGGTTGGTCTGTCGTGCGGCAGGAGGTGCTGCCTGACGAACAGGAAGCATTGCGGGAAACGCTGGCAACCTGGGCCGATTCCGGTGAGATGGATATCCTGTTAACGACGGGAGGTACAGGTTTCAGCACGCGAGATGTCACCCCGGAGGCGACCCAGCGGGTGATCGAGCGGGCCGCGCCGGGACTGGCAGAGGCGATGCGCTCGGCGAGCCTGCTCAAGACGCCGCACGCCATGCTGTCTCGAGCGACAGCCGGGATCCGGC
This sequence comes from Anaerolineales bacterium, assembly GCA_035291645.1. Taxonomy (GTDB): domain Bacteria; phylum Chloroflexota; class Anaerolineae; order Anaerolineales; family UBA4823; genus DATDRQ01. The sequence goes on along the minus strand of DATDRQ010000259.1, from coordinate 1,017 downwards.
GCAGGACGCTGATCGTGAACCTGCCAGGCAGCCCGAAAGCAGCCCTGGAGAACCTGCAGGTGATCCTGCCGGTGCTGCCACACGCAGTCCAATTGCTGACCGATAGCTCCCAGGGGGAAGCCGGCCACTTCCCAAAGCAACCCTGAGGCTGGCGCAGCGCACTGCAGTTCGAGGTTCGATTTGGATCAGTACCGAAGTGAAATCACACCAGAGCCTGGCGGGCCAGGATCGTTGGAAGGGGGAGCGAAGCTACGCGAATTTTTGCGGGATACCCTTGAGACGGTCCTGATCGCGCTGGTGCTGTTCCTAGCGATCAACGCAGTATCCGCCCGCATCCGGGTCGAGTCGGTCAGCATGCAGCCGACGTTGTTTGCCGGGAATTACGTGATCGTGAACAAATTGGCCTACCAGCTGGGGGAGTCGCAACGGGGGGATGTGATCGTGTTCAAATACCCACCGGACCCGGAGCGTGAGCCTTATATCAAGCGGGTGATCGGGCTGCCGGGAGATCGGGTGCGCGTGGATAACGGCAACGTGTACGTCAACGCGGAACTGCTGGTCGAACCGTACTTAGAGGTGGTCACCGAACAAGAGGGGGAATGGCAGGTGCCTGCAGACAACCTGTTCGTGATGGGGGACAACCGCAACAATTCTTCCGATTCGCGTGCCTGGGGGATGGTGCCCCTAGACAACGTGATCGGCAAGGCGCTGGTGATCTACTGGCCTCCGGAACAGTGGGGGCTACTCGGTTTTCCTTACGCGGTAGCAGCCGGACATTAAAGGCAAAATTGATCAGAACATAGTCGGGGTGTTTCGTGAGAACTTCGCCTGCACGAAACACCCCAACATTCTATTCTTTGGTCGAAATTAAGAATTCTGCAGGACGTGGCGGGCGATGACCAATCGCTGGACCTCGCTGGTGCCCTCGCCGATGGTCATCAGGCGGGCATCCCGGTAGATGCGCTCGACCGGGTATTCCTGGCTGTAGCCATACCCACCGAAGATCTGGATCGCGTC
>DATDRQ010000258.1:0-2742 GCA_035291645.1 Anaerolineales bacterium | reverse complement strand
GGCAATCAAGAGAGATTGCGGCAATCAAGAGAGAATGCTTCGCGCCCAGAAAACGGCGGTGAGTATGCCGTTTTCTGGGGCTCGCAAAGACATGAGTGCAACATCATCTTGACCAACACAAGAAAGACTTCTTTTCTGAAGTTTCCCCACGGTTATTGACCACTTGACCTATTTCCTTTACTACCACTGCTCCGCCTGCAACCGAATTTTCTCCAGGGATGGTAAGCAGACATATTGCCCGAGCTGCCAATCCCCCCTGTTCTCGGTTTACGACCTTGAAAGCGCTTCTCACGCGCTCTCACGTGACGAATTTCGGCGGAAGCCGGGCAAAATGTGGCGCTGGGAGTCTCTCCTACCGGTCATCGATCCAGTCTACATCGTCACGCTCGGAGAAGGCGACACCCCGCTCCTGCCGCTCTCTCGCCTGGGAAGCCATCTCGGTCTGCCTCGCCTTTATCTTAAAGATGAAGGAGTCAACCCAACCGGCTCCTTCAAGGCGCGTGGGTTGAGCGCCGCCGTCTCGAAAGCCAGAGAACTTGGGATAGAGAAACTGGCGATGCCCAGTGCCGGCAATGCAGGTGGGGCTTTAGCTGCATATGCCGCCCGCGCCCGGATGCAAGCTTTTGTGTGCCTGCCGCAGGATACACCGGTTGCGAATATCCTGGAGTGCCGGGTCGCCGGCGCACAGGTACACCTGGTCGCTGGTCTTATCAGCGACTGCGCCCTTCTGGTGGAGGAAAAGTCTCGCCTGGAAGGTTGGTTCGATCTGTCCACCTTCAAGGAACCCTGGCGGGTGGAGGGGAAGAAGGTCATGGGGTACGAGATCGCGGAATCGTTCGGCTGGCAGCTGCCGGATGTGATCGTTTATCCGACCGGGGGTGGCACCGGTTTGATCGGCATGTGGAAAGCCTTCCAGGAGCTGCGCGAGCTCGGCTGGCTGGAGACCCGCCAGCTGCCTCGCTTCGTGGCCGTCCAATCCAGCGGCTGTGCGCCGGTCGTGAAGGCATTCGAGGCCGGAGATCTGGCTTGTGAGTTCTGGCGCGACGCCCGCACCCTCGCATCCGGCTTACGTGTCCCGAAAAGCTTCGCCGACCGCCTCATCTTGCAGGTCCTCAGAGACAGCCAGGGGACTGCCGTGGCAGTCAGCGATCAGGAGATCACAGAAGCTAATGTCCGCCTGGGAGCACTGGAAGGTATATTTTGCTCACCGGAAGGGGCTGCCACCCTGGCAGGCCTCTACCATTTGATAGATTCTGGGTGGGTGCATGCCGCTGACAGGATCGTCTTGTTCAATACCGGATCGGGGTTAAAATATATATCTTGAAGAATAACAGGAAAAATCTGCGTGATTCAGCGTTTATCAGCGTCCCATTTGTCTTATCCTGTACTCACGTCTATTAAATAAAAATCGGTAATCAGGAAGGACCCATGCATCCCACCGCATTCCTTTCACACCTCCAGACCATCTTTCCCCCCGATCGCTGCCTGGTTAAGCCGGCCCAGCTGGTACCCTTCGAATCCGACGCCCTGACTTCCTACCAGGTCCGCCCGCTGGCGGTCGTCATCCCTGAGTCCCAGGAAGAGGTGGTCCAGGCTGTGCTCGCCTGCCGAGATTTCCGGGTACCGTTCGTCGCCCGTGGCAGCGGCACCAGCCTGTCCGGGGGCTCCCTGCCCATCGAAGGCGGGATCGTCATCGCCCTCAACCGGCTGAACCGCATCCTCCGCCTGGACCCGCAGCAGCGCCTGGCCGTTGTCGAGCCGGGCGTTATCAACCTGGACGTTACCAAAGCCGCCGCTCCATTCGGTCTGTATTTTGCCCCCGACCCCTCCAGCCAGCTGATCTGCACCATCGGTGGCAACCTGGCTTTCAACGCCGGTGGCGCCCACTGCCTGAAATACGGCATGACCAGCAACCACATCATCGGCCTCAAGGTCGTCTTACCGGATGGGGAGCTGGTCTACCTGGGAGGCGAGAGCCTGGAATCGACCGAGGCCGACCTGGTCGGGCTGTACGTCGGATCGGAAGGCCTGTTCGGCATCGCCCTCGAGATCACCCTGCGCCTGCTGCCCAGGCCTGAAAAGTTCCGCACGCTGCTGGCGGCTTACCATACCCTGGAGGCCGCCGGGAATGCCGTCTCGATGGTGGTCGCTTCCGGCTTGCTCCCCGGCGCCATCGAGATCATGGATAACCTGGCGATCCAGGCCGCCGAGGCCGCCGTCCAGGCCGGTTATCCGTTGGACGCCGCCGGGCTATTGATCGTCGAGCTGGATGGCGAATCGGACGCCGTAGATAAGGAATTTCCAGCCCTGCTCGAGGTGATTGAAGAGTCCGCCCCGTACGAAATTCGCGTCGCCCAGGACGAGGCCGACCGCCTGCGCATTTGGAAGGGCCGCAAGAGCGCCTTCTCGGCGGTCGGGCGCCTCAGCCCGGACTACCTGGTCCAGGACGGTGTCGTCCCCCGTAGCCGGTTGGGAGAAGCGCTGGTCGAGATCAAACGCCTGGGCGAGAAGTACAACCTGCGGGTCGCCAATGTCTTTCACGCCGGGGATGGCAACCTGCACCCTCTCATCCTCTTCGATGGCCGCGAAGCGGGCGCCTACGAGCGCGCCGAGCAGCTGGCGGGTGAGGTCCTGCGCATGTGCGTGCGCTTCGGCGGATCGATCACCGGCGAACACGGCATCGGCATAGAAAAGCGCGCGTACCTGCCTGAGATGTTCTCCGAAGTGGACATCGCTGCCATG
>DATDRQ010000257.1:0-3611 GCA_035291645.1 Anaerolineales bacterium | reverse complement strand
CTCCCCCCACGGCTTGTAGCGCAGCTCCCCTACTCTTGCTCCGCTACTGTTTGCGGTGATGGCCGTTGAGTCCAGGTGATCGCCAAAAAGGTAGTAAACCGTCGAACCCTTCTTCATGGCGACGCGCTGAGTACCGGCATAGAAGTACTTGATCAGCGTGCTGGCGCTGCCGGTCCACTCGAAGCCTGCCCTGAGCAAGGGCGAAGGGTAGTCGCCGATGTAAATCGTGATTGCTCCGCCAATCGTCGCCTTCACCCGGTTGCCGTCCCCGTCATACACCATTGAAGCAGATGCCGAACCACTTACGGATGTCAGGTGATTTTCGGCATCGTAAGTATAATTGAATTTCTGCCCGCCACCGGCACGCCAAACCGTTCGTCGGTTGGGGCACGGGTGCGATTGAAACAGATGCTAGCCTCTCCAGAACCCCCCGTGCCCAAAACACATTTCCGATTCTGGACCACTATCGTCACAAAATATACCCCTTGTCAGGCTGTAATCTTATCCCTGTATCCGGATTGACCGGTTGTGATGGTGCTCTGGCTCGAAGTTCATCCTTCGGTATCTTTCGTACACTTTTCAATGGAAATCCTGCCCTGCAAATTTCCCCACCGATAAATTACAGGCTTAGATTGCCTGCGATTACAGTATAGGTCTGTTTAGGATTCAATTCAAGTGATCAATCTCATCAACGGACATTCTTTTAACCATCCTCCTCTTGTAAATACCGAACAATTGTGCTATATTTTCCCTGGATCGGTTCGCCTTCGCCAGCCTTGCAAACCAGAAGTCATTTACTCAAAAATCACCCCTCACCGATAAAAAATTTTTTGTCTCATATCTCATAATTCCCACCCCCTCTCCCCGGCAGATGAGAGAAAACTCAACCTGGCAGGCTGATCCGGAAAGTCGCGCCCTGCCCGGGCTGGCTCTCTGCCCAGATTTCACCCTCGTGCGCGCGGACGATCCCCCGGGCAATGGCCAGCCCTAACCCCGAGCCGCCCGTGCCGCGATTGCGGGACTTCTCCCCTCGGTAGAAGCTGTCGAAGATGTGCGCAAGATCGCCAGGGCTGATGCCTTCACCGGTATCCGCTACTTCGATGTGGATCGAACCGTCCGCGCGATAGGTGGAGACCGTCACCGCGCCGCCGGCGGGCGTGTGGCGCAGGGCGTTGCCGACCAGGTTGGTGAGGGCGCGCCCCAGGCGCGGCGCGTCCAGGCTGGCGGGGTCGGTCCCGGGGGCGGCAGATCCGCTCAGGCTCACACCGCGCTCGTGGGCCAGGGCGGAGAAGCTTTCCAGGGTATCCGAGACCAGATCGGACAGAGAACACGGCGCGGGTTGGATGACCAGGCCGCCTGCGTCGAGCTGGGCGACCTGAAACAGGTCGTCGATCAACACCGATAGGTCGTTCACCTGGCGCTGCGTGGTGCGTAAGTAGCGCTGGATAGTAGCGGTGTCATCCAGCATGCCATCGGCCAGCGCCTCGATCTGCACGCGGATGGCGGCCAGCGGCGTCTGCAGGTCGTGGCTGGCCCAGGCGACCAGGTCGCGGCGTAGGGTGTCGAGTTCCCGCTGCCGGCGTTCGGCGTCTTGCAGGCGCTCCGCCATGTGGTTGAAACTGGCGGCCAGGGCGGCGACTTCGTCCCGGCCTTCGAGCGGCGCGCGCGCCGCCAGGTCGCCCTCGGCCAGGCGATCTGCGGTGCCTTTGAGCGATTCGATTCGGCGGGTGATGGCGCTAGAGAGGAAATAACCGAGCAACATGGCGATACCCCCCGCAAAGACCAGCAGGACTGTGGCGAGCTGCAGGTCATGCTCGCTGGCGAACATCAGGCGTGCCGTGACCCACACGTTGAAAAACGTCAGCAAACCGGCCAGGGCATAACCGCCGAGCAAAGACAGGCGCAGCGAGGGCGTGCGCTCCAGCCAGCCCAGGCGGTAAGCGACGTACCCGGCCAGCCCGGAGACCGCCGCCGTGACGCCCAGGAAAAGGGCCATCAGGCTCAGGTCGCCCATCGGCGGGTGCATGATCAGGTAGAACGCGCCGAGCGAGAGCGCCAGCACGGCGAGCAAGCCGAGGGCAAATCGCAGGGAGAGCGGCAGGTTGGCGGGTCTCATGGCTCGAACTTGTAGCCCACGCCCCACACGGTAACCAGGCGGGTGGGCTGGGAGGCGTCTTTCTCGATCTTTTCACGCAAGCGGCGCAGGTGCACGGTCACGGTGCCGGGGTCGATGTATTCCGAGCCGCCCCACACGCGCTCGAGCAGCTGCTCGCGGGTGAACACCTGGCGGGGGTGGCGCGCCAGCAGCCAGAGCAGGTCGAACTCGCGGCTGGTGAGGGCGATTTCCTTCCCCGCCAGGGTGATCAGGCGGGTCTGCGGGTCGATGCTTAGATTGGTGTAGGTGATTGGCTTTGCCGCGGATAGCCCGTCGCGGTTAATCCGGCGCAGCACCGCCCGCACCCGGCTGACCAGTTCCTGCGGACTGAACGGCTTGACGACGTAATCATCCGCCCCCAGTTCGAGCCCGGCGATGCGGTCCACTTCCTCGCGGCGGGCGGTGATGAATATCACCGGCGCGTCGCTCCGCTCGCGCAGCCAGCGCAGCAGGGAAAACCCATCCACGCCGGGCAGCATGATGTCCAGGACGAGCAGGTCGGGCAGGTGTTGCTCGAGCCGTTGCATGGCCGCGTTGCCATCCCGCACCGTCTGTACCTGGTATCCGGCGCGGCGCAGGTAAAGCTCAACCACTTCAGCGATGCTCGGTTCGTCCTCGATAATCAGGATTTCGGGAGTCTTCATCGTTCAATTAAGGCTAATTATCATCCCACCTGATTACAAGACGGAGACGAAAAGATTAACAAATGGTTACGAAATACCTGGGGCGTCCAGACAGCCATCACCAACAGGTCTGGGCAATCTCGCCGCTGGATTGCTCACACGGCAACCGTCTCCGCCTGGCGGATCGATCCCTGCAGCTCGCGCCAGATCGACTTGAGCTCCCGCTCCACTTCTTTGCTGATCTGGCGGGCCAGAAAACCGGCCTCCTCAAGAGCCCGGTAATACGCGATGGCCTGCACGTCCTCTCGAGGCTGGTCTTCATAAGTTACCGGTCCATGGCAGCGCACCAGGAAGCTGACCGTCGCATTGCGCAGGCGGTAGATATTGGTCGAGATTTTCTCCAGCCGCATTGCCAGGTCCGGGTTCTGCCGGTTCAATCCGCCGCGGGCGCCCGGGATGGCGCTGCCCAGGGTGAAAAGCAACCGGTCGGTCTTATCCAGGACGACGCCGATCTCCGAAGAACAGATCTTTTCATCATAGAGTGCATCCCCTAACAGGCCGGACACCTCATTGGAGATGTCGTACCAGATGCGGATATCCTTTAGAAAATTCTGCGCCCGTCGTTTTTCCAGGAATTCTATCGTCTTTTGAAACATTCCCATAAAACCCATCCTTTTGGTCCAATAAATTCATTATATGCCTAAAAGCGAAGGCATTTGATAAGAATTGTTTAATTTCCAACAGAGATTTCCGTTAACGTGAAGGAGGCCAGGCGATTGGTCGAAGTGGCGATCGCCCGTCTTCGGTTGTATAATAAAACCGCCCGCCGACGA
>DATDRQ010000256.1:0-3518 GCA_035291645.1 Anaerolineales bacterium | reverse complement strand
ATACTTCATTGTCAAGCATCCTTGAAAGAGATTGTGCTTCAGCGCGGACATTCTAAATCCTGCCATTGATTGTAAACCAAAATCGACCTGCTCTCCGGTACGAGGGCAGACATCGGATGAAGAATCGTCTGTGAGTTCAATATTCTCGAAATTTTGGCGCGGGCCGATCTCTGCCGGGTATAATCAGGGATAACCAGTTGATCTGATTCTTGCTGAAATCCAGCTCGAATAAGGTTGTGAAGGGAAGATTGGTAAAATTCTTCCTCTGATTAGGGAGATGAGCTGGATGGGGGTAGATCTTACCGAAAAGGATCGAAGCGCATTGGCAAACGTAAAGCAGGAAAAAAGTAACGAGACCCTGGATGTGGAAGTCGGTCGTGCATTTCCCCTGGGCGCTACTCCTGATTCTGGCGGAGTTAATTTCAGCCTCTTCTCCTATAACAGCACGCGTGTAGATTTGCTGCTGTTCGACAGCGTAGACCAGCCGGAGCCTGCTCGTGTGATTTGCCTGGACCCGGAGTGTAACAAGTCGTTCTATTACTGGCACGTCTACGTGCCAGGAATCAGAGCCGGTCAGGTATATGGCTACCGGGCTTATGGTCCCTTCGATCCAGAGCGGGGTTTGCGTTTCGACGACCAGAAGGTGCTGCTCGACCCCTATGGCAAGGCGGTGGCTTTCCCGCAGGACTATGACCGGGGAGCAGCGGCCCTGCCCGGCGATAATACGGCCGTCGCCATGAAAAGCGTCGTGGCGGACGTGCATGCTTACGATTGGGAGGGTGACGTCCCTCTGAACCGTCCTTTCGCAAAGACCGTGATCTACGAGATGCATGTGCGGGGTTTTACCAGGCACCCAAACTCAAGTGTCTCCCCGGAAAAGCGCGGTACATTTGCGGGATTGATCGAAAAAACCCCATATCTGCAGGATTTAGGCATAACCGCGGTCGAATTAATGCCGGTCTACCAGTTCGACCCGCAGGACTGCCCGCCGGATTTGAGTAACTATTGGGGCTATAGTCCGGTATCCTTCTTCGCGCCTCACCACGAATACAGCTCCAGCAAGGACCCCCTGGGAGCCATCGACGAGTTTAGGGACATGGTCAAGGCGCTGCACCGGGCAGGGATCGAGGTGATCCTGGACGTCGTCTATAATCACACCGCGGAAGGCAATCATCAAGGCCCAAATTTCTCTTTCAAAGGGCTCGAGAATTCCGTTTACTACATCCTGGAACAGAACAAGACCTTTTATGCCAACTACACCGGCACCGGGAACACGCTCAACGCCAACGAGTCGATCGTCCGCCGCCTGATCCTGGACAGCCTGCGCTACTGGGTCGAGGTGATGCACGTCGATGGTTTCCGCTTCGACCTGGCCTCGATCCTGACCCGCGACGAGGAAGGCCACCCGCTCCAGAACCCGCCGGTCTTGTGGGATATCGAATCCGATCCTGTTCTGGTCAAGACGAAGTTCATCGCCGAAGCCTGGGACGCCGCCGGGTTGTACCAGGTAGGCACCTTCGTCGGGGAGCGTTGGAAGGAATGGAACGGTCGCTTCCGGGATGACGTGCGCAGCTTCATAAAGGGCGACCAGGGGACCGCCGGTAAAATGGCCCTCCGCTTGCTGGCCAGCCCGGATATTTACGGTCATGAAGAGCGCGAACCGGAACAAAGCATCAACTTCATCACCTGCCATGACGGTTTCACGTTGAACGACCTGGTCAGTTACAACGAGAAGCATAATGAGCCCAACCGAGAGCATAACCGGGATGGCACGAACAACAACCTGAGCTGGAACATGGGTGTGGAGGGTCCGACGGATCATCCGGAGGTCGAGCGCCTGCGCAACCGGCAGGTGAAAAACTTCCTGGCGGTCACCATGCTTGCCATCGGCGCCCCAATGCTCTTGATGGGCGACGAGGTCCGGCGCACGCAGCAGGGCAACAACAACGCTTACTGCCAGGACAACCAACTCAGCTGGTTTGATTGGGAATTGCCCGAGAAGCACCCCGATATCTACCGCTTCGTCAAGCACCTGATCCGGCTGCGCTTCCGGGAGATGCGCGAGTACGCCGATCAGGATATCAGCCTCAACGAGCTGCTCCAGCAGGCCAAGATCCAGTGGCATGGCGTCAGGCTGAACCAACCGGATTGGAGTCCAGACTCTCATACACTGGCTCTCAAGGTGGAGAGCCTGAACAGCCATTTCTGGTTCCACCTGATCGTCAACGCTTATTGGGAATCGCTCGAGTTCGAGCTGCCTCAGCTACCGGAAGGGGCTGACGGGGGCTGGAGGCGCATCATCGATACCTGCCTCGATTCCCCACACGATATCCTCGAGTTGCGGGAAGCGCCCGTGGTACAGTCTGTCAGTTACCCGGCTCAGGCGCGTTCCGTGATCGTCTTGGTTGCCCAGGTCCCATAAACCAGATAATAATTGCCCTGGAGCACTTGATCAATGAGTGGAAGAAACAGCTTACCCGCCTGGCAGGCTCTGGCCGATCACCAGCAGGAGATGGCGTCTGTGCACATGCGGGATCTTTTTGCCGAGGATCCAGGACGGTTTGAGCGTTTCTCTCTACGCCTGGATGATCTCCTGTTTGACTATTCCAAGAACCGCATTGCCCGGGAGACGGTCGCGCTGCTGCTGGAACTAGCTCGCCAATCTGATCTGGCGGGCGCGATCCAGGCCATGTTCTCGGGCGAGAAGATCAACATTACTGAGGGTCGCGCCGTGCTGCACATCGCTTTGCGCAACCGCTCGAACCGGCCCATCCTGGTGGATGGGCAGGATGTGATGCCGCACGTCAACCGGGTGCTCGGGCAGATGCGCCGCTTCAGTGATGCCGTCCGCTCGGGGGACTGGCGCGGGTACACCGGCAAGCCGCTCATGGATGTCGTCAACATCGGCATCGGGGGTTCGGACCTCGGCCCGCGCATGGTGGTGCGTGCCCTGACGCCGTACGCCCACCCCGCTCTACGCTTCCACTTTGTCTCGAATGTAGACGGGACCGATATCGCTGAAACGCTCAAGTCTGTCCACCCTGAGACGACCCTCTTCCTGGTGGCCTCGAAGACCTTCACCACCCAGGAGACCATGACCAATGCCCGTACCGCGCGGGCCTGGTTTTTGGAAGCGGCGAAACAGGAAGCCGCCATTGCTCGCCATTTTGCAGCCATCTCTACCAACCAGGCGCGCGTGGTGGAGTTCGGCATCCACCCGGACAATATGTTCTCCTTCTGGGATTGGGTAGGAGGCCGATACTCCGTATGGTCGGCGGTCGGGCTCTCGATCGCCCTGGCGGTCGGTATGGACCGCTTCGAAGAGCTGCTGGAAGGCGCCCACCGGGTCGACCAGCATTTCCGCACGACTCCATTCGCAGAGAACCTCCCCGTGCTGATGGGGCTGCTCGGCATCTGGTACAATAATTTCTTCCAGGCGCAAAGCACTGCCGTCCTTCCTTACGACCAATATCTGGAGTACTTTCCCGCCTACCTCCAGCAGGCCGACATGGAGAGCA
>DATDRQ010000255.1:0-2211 GCA_035291645.1 Anaerolineales bacterium | reverse complement strand
CCCGCATCCGTCGGCGCAACAACAATCAATAAAGTATGTGGTTCGGGTCTGAAAGCGGTCATGCTGGCGGCCCAGTCGGTGCGCGCCGGCGATGGAAACCTGCTGGTCGCCGGCGGGATGGAGAATATGAGCCGGGCTCCCTTCCTGGTCTACGGGCGCGGCGGTGAGCTGCGCTACGGGAACGCCCAGCTGATCGACGCCCTGCTGCACGACGGCTTGTGGGACCCGTTCGAGAACTGGGGCATGGGTAACGCCGCCGAGTTCATCGCCGAGGAGTACGAGGTCACCCGCCAGGCGATGGACGAATACGCCCTGCACAGCCACCAGAAGGCCATCGCCGCCAGCGACGCCGGCAAGTTCAAGGATGAGATCGTGCCGGTCGAGGTCTCCGGCCGCAAGGGCCAGGTAACGGTCTTCGACGCCGACGAGACCCCACGGAGAGATACCATCCTGGAGGCGCTGGCCGGGCTCAAGCCGGCCTTCCAGGAAAACGGTAAAGTCACAGCAGGAAACGCTCCCGGATTGAACGACGGCGCAGCCGCCGTGATGGTCGCTAACCGGGCTCTGGCGGAATCGCTTGGTCTCCAGCCGTTAGCCCGGGTGGTGGGCTACGCCCAGGCGGCCGTGCAGCCCAAGTACCTGTTCGACGCCCCCGCCCACGCCCTGCCCCGCCTGCTCGACAAGGTGGGCTGGAGGCTGGCGGACGTCGACCTGATCGAACTGAACGAGGCCTTCGCAGCCCAGGCGCTGGCGAACGGCTATGCTTTGATGGAGCGCGGCTGGGATTGGGAAAAAGTCAACGTCAACGGTGGGGCAATCGCCCTCGGGCACCCGATTGGCGCCAGTGGAGCGCGCCTCCTGACCACTCTGATCTACGCCTTGAAGGACCGCGGGCTGAAGCGCGGCGTGGCCTCGCTTTGCCTTGGCGGGGCGGAGGCGGTGGCGATGGCGATCGAGGTGGCGTAAATCCCTCAAACCGCCAAGCCAGGATTACATTCTCAACAGGGAGGCCGGCATGGAAATCAAGCACATCTTCGTCGTCGGGGCGGGCACCATGGGGAACGGCATCGCCCAGACCGCCGCCGTTTCCGGCTACCGGGTGACCATGATGGACGTCATCCCCGAGCAGCTGGAGCGCGGGCGGGCAGCCATCACAAGGTCGGTCGAAAAGCTGGAGGGGAAAGGCACGCTCAGCGCGGCGCAGAAAGCCGCCGCCGGGCAGATCAGCCTGGCTTCTGACCTGGATGGGCTGGAGGCAACCGACCTGGTGATCGAAGCCGCCACCGAGAACCCGGAATTAAAGAATCAGATCTTCAGCGAGCTGGACCGCCTGGCGCGCCCGGAGGTGATCCTGGCCTCCAACACCTCCTCGATCAGCCTGACCAAGATCGGCGCCGCCACTCACCGCCCGGACAAGGTGATCGGCATGCACTTCTTCAATCCCGTGCCGCTGATGCGCCTGGTCGAGATCGTTCGAGGCCTGAGGACTTCCGATGAGACGACCGAGACCGCCTTCCAGGTCTCCCGCCGGATGGGGAAAGAGCCGGTCGAAGCCAAGGATTCTCCCGGTTTCATCTCCAACCGCATCCTGTGCCCGATGATCAACGAGGCCATCTTTGCGCTGCAGGAGGGGCTTGGTTCTGCCGAGGCAATCGACACGGTGATGAAGCTCGGCATGAGCCATCCCATCGGGCCGCTGGCGCTATGCGATCTGATCGGGCTGGACGTGGTGCTGTTCGTCATGGAGGTGCTGCACCGCGACCTGGGCGAGGACAAGTACCGCCCTGCGCCGCTGCTCCGAAAAATGGTGGATGCCGGTTACCTGGGCCGGAAAACGGGGAGGGGATTCTATACTTATTAAAGCACAAGAGGCCGTTCCCGATGGGACGGCCTCCCGGCGCGCTGCGGCATCTTTTATCCAAAGAACGAGAGGAGGGATGCCGCAGCGCTAAGTTTGGTACTATCAGACATGGGCATCACCTCCTTGTCGGTAGGATGGCAAAGTGCAGAGGGTGAAATGGTCACCCGATGGTTGGAAGTATGACATAGTTTTAACCAGTTGTCAATGGGGGGATAAAACCTAACCGGATTGATAAGGTTTTTCCCGGAGTAAAATCGATGGCAGAAGATCATGCGAACAGGAGCAGCTGGCGCAGGCAGTGGATCGGCGCTCTGGCTGGTGCAGCGGTGGGCTGGGTGTTGGCTTGGCTC